>CAJUMM010000109.1 GCA_910586955.1 uncultured Lachnospiraceae bacterium
CCCTGCTGCTCATTGGAACCGCTGCCCTTCTCCTATGCAGGCTGCTTTTGAAAAAACAAGACTGACTACTCCAGAAAAGAGCGGCTCATAATATAGAACTCTTCCTGGCTTGGCAGATGTTTTCTCTCCATCTTTTCAAGCCGGTCGTCATATTTCCGGGCTTCCTGCTCATCCACAGCCATCACCGGGCTGTCCTGATAGAGCCACCTATGCCCGGAAAGGGCGCCGGGAGCCAGCTCTCTCACCAGCATGGCCGCAGGATACTTTCCTCCTTCTCCACAGATGCTGTACTTTCTGCAGCTCACGAAGCCGCTGCCCACATAATTCACCGGGCTTCCGAAAATCACAACCGCCTCATAACCCAAGGCCTTAGCCTGCTCCAGGGAATACCCGATCAGTTTCTTCCCGTAACCCTTTCTCTGGTGCTCTGGATCAATGCAGACAGGACCGAAAGTCACAATTTCCTTCTCCCGTCCGTTTTCATCTGTAAGCCGGGACTTGGTATACATAATATTTCCTATGATTTCTCCTTCCAGCTCCATGACAAAGTCCAGTTCCCGGATAAAGTCCTCGTGGTTCCGCATTCTGCGGGCCAGATAATGCTCTACGCACCCGGGAATGTACAAATTGTAGAAGGCCCTCCGGATCAGGGCTTCTACGGTTTCATAATCTGTCTCCAGTTCTTTTCTGATAACTATCATAATTGTTCCTTCCTTTATCTCATACTCTTACTGATTTCTCAGAACCGGTGTCCACCGCCGCCTCCGCTGCTGCTTCCTCCGCCTCCTCCACCTCCACTGCTTCCCCCGCTGCTGCTCCCGCTGTCGCTGCCGCTGCTGGAGGGACTGTATATTTTCGTCTGGCAGGTATGGACCGCATTGGGTTTGGTATAGCGGAAATTTCTGTGAATACCGGAAAGTACTTCCTTCATTCCCGGCTTTCTCAGCCTGGTAAAGCCGATCACCAAGCCAAAATTGGCAAGAAGAGCCAGGATCATAGCCAGAAGGGCGTTGCTGATGTATTTCATAGGCTGGGCAATCCGCCGGCCTTTCAAAAGGGCATTGATCTGCCGGAAGGCCTCCTTGGCACATGCACCGTAATCCCCGTCCGATGCGTAGCGGTATACATTGTCCGTCACCGTATTGGCATAGTCTGTAGTGACCACGTCATAGACGGCGCCGTCGCTGTGAATCCAGATCATGCGGTTTTCCATATCAATGACCAGAACCGTGCCGCTGTCCGTACCAAACCGCTCCCTGTAGTAGCTTCTGGCAAAGTCTTCCGTGGAATCCCTGTTTTCCTCCACCGTTACAAAGGCTGCATTTCCGTACCTGGTAATCTCCTTCATGGCTTCCAGCACTTCCAAAAGCTCATAGTCCGGAAGAAGACCTGCCTCATCTTCCACAAAAACCTCATAACCCGTATCGGGATTTTCATACTCCGCCCCGGGTACTTCCTCCCTTTCCTTCCCATAACAGACAGGAAGGCTTGCCAACAGGATTCCTCCCAGAAACACCAGGATTCCCCCTACCAGTTTCAAATTCCAAATCCTTCTATCCAATTTCGTCACCTCCCCGCCGGTTCAGCTGGGGCAGCTTCCGGGTAGCCAATACATTGTGCTGTTTGATAATATCCAGAATCGCCCAAAGAACCGTGCCCATACATGCGAAAGCACCCAGGTAATAAAACAAGTCTGAAACGGGATTTACCAGCCAGATAAACAAAGCCACCGCAATCCCCCCAAAAGGCTTGCACAAGGTAGGAAGTTTTTCTTTCAAGCGGCCGCCCATAAAAGGCCTTCCCTGTCTCCTGCCCTTCCGGCGGAAAATGGCCATGAAAAGATAGAAAATACCGCCCCCGCTAACCGCTATTACGGCAGTTATCATCAGCTTCGAGATTATCTCCATGCCCTTTGTTCCAAAAGATGAGCCAAAGGACATCACGGCAAATAGGAAAGGCAGCATCAGAATCGGAATCACATTCACCCCCATAATCACTACTATCACCAGAACCAACGCTTCCGCCGGGCTCTCCGGACGTTTGAAAAGGCGTCTTTTTTTCCTTGCCCCGGCTTCCCGCTCCTGAAATTCCGGTTTCCTGTAAGAAAATCCCCTGTCCTCCTCCCCCGATTCCCTGACCAGAATATGGGTGATCTGTTCGTTGGAAATCACAAGGCAGAGCAGGGCCAGCAAAACCGCAGTCAACAGGATTTTTCCGGGAGTAATGGTGAAAAAGAGATTGAAAAATAAAAACAAAGGCAAGGCCAGAAGCAGGGAACCCAGCAGGTATTTTTTCCCGTCCACCGGCAGATCCGCCGCCGCCTTTCCCGTCTGGCCGTTTACCACCGCATAGCTGACCCGGTCCCCGTTCCGGTAGGACAGAAACCACACCGGCAGCATGGCAAGCTCCGCCTTCCTGCCGGATGGGCGCAGAGCATTCCAAAGCTGAGAATCCTCATCCCCCCTTCCGGCGCCGTATTGCCTGCACACCGGATCCCGGGCCAGGCGGCTTCCGGCATCCCTGAGAACCAAGTCCTCCGCCTCCTGCATATATACATATTTTTCCACATCACTGGTGTCTGCATAAAACCCGCTTAAAAAAGAGGGGGCAAACTCTTTCTTCTGCCGGAGATCAAAGGGCGCTATAGCGCCGCTTAGGCTGTCTGCAAAGGTAGAAGAAGCATCATAAGCAAGCCCCTCATAGCTTGCCTCCACCTGGCTGTCCAGTTTGTAATGATCTGTGATCAGATAGTCTCCTCTGCGGTGTGTTTTTTCACCGGGAAAGGTAATGCCCTCGTTTTTTTCAAAAGAATACACCCAGTAAGGCATATAAATCCCCCGGAATTTTTCAATCAAGGACTCATCCTTCAATTCCTTAGGCGCAAAAATAGCCCGGCGCAGCATTCTGCCGTAGGCAGCCCTGCAGTCCTCCTGGGTTTGGGTAAAGGGAAGGATGTATTCCGGCTTCCGTTCCCTGCGGATGCGTCTGTCCAGAATCGTGGAGGCCCCGCAGAAGCTGCAGAAGGTAGCCGCTGTGGTATCCTCACTCATAAGCTCGCTGCCGCACTGGGGACAGGCGAAAACCGCCACCTCATACTCCCCTTGTCTCTCCTCCGCATCCTTTTCCTTATAAAAACTGTAAGGATCCGCCTGGGCCCCGCAGTGCTGGCAGGACAGCTGCTGCCGGGCTATATCAAATTTCAGATTTCCCCCACAATTTGAACATTGATACATAATTTTCACACTCCCCCAGATCTTTTTTCTCATTTTAACACAAATGCAGGGCAAAGTCAGTAATGAGATATTGCTCACTTGGCCTCCGGGCGCAAAAAGAGGGCATCCCAAAAGTCATGAAAGAACTATGGGACGCCCTCAAATGCAATAGCATAATAAATCAATTTCCTCCCGTTACAATAAACGGCTGAATTGCGGAGGCTACACCGGAAATAGGCATCGTCTGGAGCCAGATTTTTCCTGGACCGGTGAGAACGGTATTGAAAAAGCCTTCGCCTCCCAGAAACTTATTTTTCAATCCCTTTACCTGTTGGATATCAATGGAAACACTGCTCTCGAAGCCCAGCACATTCCCGGTGTCCACGATCATTTTCTCTCCGGCCTGAAGGGTATACTCCACCATTTCACCGTCTACCTCTATGAAAGCGATGCCGTGTCCGGACAGCTTCTGCATAATAAAACCCTCGCCGCCGAAGAAACCGGCGCCCGCCTTTTTATTGAAATGAATGGATAACTGTACCCCTGACTCCGAGGCCAGAAAGGCCGTCTTCTGCATAATGTACTCTCTTCCCGCAGATATCTCCAAAGGCATGATCTTACCGGGGAAACTGGACCCGAAGGCAATCATGCCGGGGCCGTTGGCCGTGTAGATATTCTGGAACATGCTTTCCCCGGAAAGGGCTTTGGAAAACATTTTGCCCAGGCCTCCGCCAACAGTTTCCATCCCCATATTGGGACTCATCCAGACCATGGAGCCCTTCTCGGTAATCATTTTCTCCTGGTTCTCCAACTGGCAGACAACCACCGGGAAATTGCCGCCTTTCAGTTCATACTGCATAAACTCACATCCTTCCTGTCAAACTTTCCTCTTCTCAAAAAAGGAATCTATCTCTTTCTTGATCTCCGCCGGTTTGGAATGCTTCAGCAGATATCCCGCCGGCTTTAAAGGCATTACCTTGATCATACTCTCCGGATCCCGCCTGCCTGTGAGAAAAATTACCGGAATATCCGCAAAGGCCTTTTCCGACCGGAGCATCTCCAGCGTCTGCTTCCCGTCGCAGACCGGCATCTCATAGTCCAGAAGAACCAGATCCGGCTGGTTCAGGGTAATAGTGCGGATAGCAGCCACCCCGGACTCTGCCGCAGCCACTTCATAATCCTCCCCCAAAAGCTGCCGCATGCTCTCCCGGATGGTGATAGAATCATCCACTACCAGGATCTTCTGCCTGGGATTAATCTCTTCCTGCTCTTCCCGTTCTGCAAGATATTTCTCCACCTCTGCCATGGCGTTCTCCGCCCCGATAGGAGTTCCCACACTGCTTTTGGCAAGATGAGGGGCAATGGCACAGTATGCGAAATATCCGGCTCCTCCCGTATTGAAAAGCAGGCTCACATGGGGCTTCTCCCGCTCAAATACTTTCCGGAATTCCTCATAGGACAAAAGGTTTTCCTCTTTGAGATCCCAGGACTCCGTATCCGGCATATGCTTCATAATGCGTCCCACAAACTGCTTGGCCGTATACCGGGCTGCATTGATCAGCATGGCGTCCAGCTTATTGGTTTTGATTCCCAGAATCTTTCCAACGGTGTTCACCAGCAGCTTCTCCTCAAAGACCAGGACGACTTCCTGCCGCTTCTCCTCCTCTTTTCCCCCATAAACCATGCGGTAATAAACCCCGGTTCCGAATTTCTCCCCGCTGTAAGCGTCACTGATAAGCTGGGACTCCAGATGGAACATATCAAATACCAGCTGGACAATTACCTTTTTGATAGCCTCCAGCTCTTCCCCGGGCAGGAGATCCACCCACTTGCTGATGCCATCACCGGTAATCGCCTGATCCTCCGTCAGGGTATGTCCAATCAGCCAGCCGGCACAGACCCCCAGAAAATGCTCCATGGCTTCCTGGGAGTAGCCGGTCTGTTCCAGCTCCTGCTCCAAGGCAGGAAGGGTATTCTCCCGGAATCCCTGGTGGATACGCCTGTGCTGTTCCAGCCCTTCGTAGCCGATGGAAGCCATATACGCCTCTTCATCTGCAAAATGCTTCATGGTATGCCCTTTGAAAAATTTAATTCCTTCCTGGCATGCAAACTGGCTGCTCCTCTCGTCCTCCTTCATGGTAAAGAGTTTGTTAATGATTTTAAAAAGCCGCTGGTGTTCTTTATCAATCGTCTCCACACCAATCATATACTCGTCCTGCCATACAAATTGGGCGTTCATGTAAAGTTCCTCCTGCTTTCTATTTGTAATGCTTTCTACTCCTTATTATACCACTTGGCATGTTTAATGCAAGAGGCCTGGAAGCACAAAACGCCCCACTGTCCAAAGAAGCAGCAGATGTCCCGGATAAAATCCGTAGAAGAAATACCTGGACTGCCGTCCCCGCTCCCCGCTGTAAAGTGCTATCAGCACAAAGGACAGGATACAGGGCCACTCCACAGGAGACAGAAAGACCAGGGCCCCGTAGCAGGCCAGGAACCGCAGCCAGGGCACATTTCTGAGAATATACATCAACACAATGACCAGAACCCCCAGGGCCCCGTAATCCGTATGCAGGTACTCTGCAGCCAGGGCAGGCAGGAGAATGGCAACAGGAGTCCGCCAGATCTCCCCTTTCGAGCTTTGAAGAATCCACACGGCGCACAGCCCCAGAAACAGGGTCAAAAACACATTCTGCCCTTCCGGTACAAAAAGCTTGTTATGAAAAGCCAGATCAAAGGGAATCTCCGAGAGCAGGGCAAAGACAGCCAGCCGCCCTGCGTACCGGCGGATATTCCGGGTGTGAAGAGCCCCCTCCACCAGGAGAAAGCAGAAAATAGGAAAAGCAATCCGGCCCGTAAGGCGCAGGATCATATCCACCTCCTGCCAGAAATAACGGCTCTCCCCGGAAAAATATCCCCCGATAGGGGATCTCCCGTAATAATCCAGCACGAAGACCTCCAAAATGCAGGCCCCTATGTGGTCAATCAGCATGGTAAGAATGGCAATCCATTTTAGAGTGCTTCCGCTGAAGGGCTTCTTCAAGGGTATTTTCATCGCTTTCCCGCTACCTCTCCCTGCTTTTTATAGATGGAATCTGCGGCCACCACACCACGCACGGAAGACAGGGGATAGATATTGGTATTCCTTCCGATGACCGTGCCCGGATTGAGCACGGAGCCGCAGCCCACTTCCACCTCGTCACCGATCATGGCGCCGAATTTCTTCATTCCCGTCTCGATATCCCCCTCCGGTGTGTGGACCTTTACCAGGAGCTTATCGGACTTCACATTGGAGGTGATGGAGCCTGCCCCCATATGGGCCTTATAACCCAGAATGGAATCCCCTACGTAATTGTAGTGGGGAACCTGGACCTTGTTAAAGAGAATCACGTTTTTCAGCTCCGTGGAGTTTCCTACCACGGCCCCCTCTCCCACCAGGGCATTTCCCCGGATAAAGGCGCAGTGGCGCACTTCCGCATTTTTCCCGATAATAGCCGGACCGGTAATCGATGCCGTAGGGGCTACTTTGGCCGACTTGGCTATCCAGATATTTTCCCCCCGCTTCTCGTACTCCTCCTCGCTTAAGGTGCCGCCCAGCTCCAGGATAAACGCCCCGATCTTCGGCAGCGCCTCCCAGGGATAGGTGACAGCGGACAAAAGGGGAGCCGCCAGGGTCTCCTCCAGGGTATAAAGAGTTGTTACTTCCAATTCTCTCATGACGTTTTCGCTCCTTTTTTCTTTTTCTCATAAAATTTTGCCGATGCGTCAAAGCAGGGCCTTAAAGCCTGCTGGTAATTGGCTCCAAGCACCGCACTGGTCTTATCGGTAATAAACTTTTCCAGCTTCTGCATATAGAAAGCTTCCGTAATACGGCCCTCTGCCATCTGAGTCAGGCCCTTCTCCCAGCTGGCCGTCAGCTCCGGATTCAACAGGCTGTAGATGGAGGCCCGGACTACATCGTAGATCATCTCTCCCAGCAGGGTGGGGGTGATCACCTGGGTCTTTTTGTTCAGGGAAATATATTGGTTGTTCACAAGCTTTTTCAAAATCTCCGCCCGGGTGGCGCTGGTGCCGATGCCGCTGCCCTTAATCTGGGAGCGCAGTTCCTCGTCCTCAATGAGCTGCCCGGCATTTTCCATAGCCAGAATCATGGAGCCGGAGTTGTAGCGCTTAGGGGGGGAAGTCTCCCCTTCCTTGATGGAAAAGCCCTTGGTCTCCAGAAGATCCCCTTTTTTCAGCTGCCTAAGAAACAGAAGAAGGTCCTGATCGCAGCGGATATCCTCCGTCTCATCCTCCTTCTGCCCGGACCCTTTGCGGCTCTCGCTTCCAGCCGGAGCTACTTTCAGATATCCCGGGGAAACCAGCACCCGGAAACCGGTGAAAAATTTCTCCTTCTGTACTTCCGTCACCAGCTGGATCTTCGTATACTCCGCCGCCGGGTAAAAAATCCCCAGGAACCGGCGGACAATAATCTCATACACCTGTCCGGAAAGTTTGGAAAGGCTCCCCAGAACCCCCAGGCCCTGGCCGGTGGGCACTATGGCGTAGTGATCCGTGATCTGTTTATCGTTTACATAACGTGTCTTCTCTATGCCCTGCCAGGCCTTCCCCTGGACCAGTTCCTGGGCGAAGGCAGACACCGGAGCGAAGCTCTTAAGACCGGAAATATTTTTCCAGATCTCTTTGGCCACTGCCGTGGATAGGACCCTGGCATCCGTCCTCGGATAAGTCACCAGCTTCTTCTCGTAGAGCTCCTGCACAATCCTCAGGGTTTCGTCTGGACTTATCTTAAACTGGCGGGAGCACTCATTCTGAAGCTCTGCCAGGTTAAAAAGGAGGGGCGGATTTTTCTTCTCCTTTTTCTGCTCCTTGGAAAAAACCCGGGCCTCTATAGGCTTTTCTTTCTCCAGAAGGGAAATCAGGCTCTCGGCCTCCTGCCGGCTTTTAAATCCGTTTTCTTTGTAAAGCTTCGGGGACTGGAACCAGGCGGAGCCTTCCACAGCCTTCCACTCCCCTTCAAAGGCCCGGCCTTCGGGAGTGAACTCTGCCAGAACCCGGTAGAAGGGCGTCTTTACAAACTCCCGGATCTCGCGCTCCCGGCGGACCACCATGCCAAGAACGCAGGTCATCA
>CAJUMM010000110.1 GCA_910586955.1 uncultured Lachnospiraceae bacterium
CACGTATCAGTTTTTCCGCATGGTTTACCGCCGGAACCAGCTTATAAGACATTTCGGCCAGCAGGACTTCCGCATCCGGAAGGAACTTAGGCGCTTCCGCTCTAGAATATCCCGTAGTTCCGTGATATTGCGGTCACACAGGACCATCTCATGGTTATCGGCTACATGGAGCAGAGCCTGTGCCGGTCTTGACCGTGGGAAAACCAATGCGGAAAAAAGAATGTTTGTATCGATCAATATCCGCATTTTTACCTTTCCTTTCCGTAACGTACTTCGTCCACAAGAGCCTGCACATCCTCTTCATTGGAAATCCCCATAGCTTCGGCTGCACCCGCAAAAGCAGCCTGCGCTTTACGGATTGCTTGTGCAGAGGCATTACTTAAGACCACTTCTCCGTCCTGCTTTTGGTAAAACAGAATCTTGTCGCCGGATTTCAGGCCGAGCAGACGGCGGATTTCTACCGGCACAGTAATTTGTCCATTCGCAGATATTTTTGCTAAATTCATAAAAGCCACCCTTTCTATTTTTGAAATCTAAAGAAAAATTGAGGCTCACTTTTATTATACCCATTCAGAGCAAAAAGTAAAGCTGGCGATGTGGTAGATTGTGAATTTTTGTGAAATTGATTAAAAAGTCCTTGACGATTTGTTTCCGGTAAAGTGAAAGGAAGGAAATATCGTAACAGAAGAATTGGAGAATTAAAAACGCTCCTTTTCAATAAGAATTGTCCTATCAGAATTCTTATCAAAAAGGAGACGTTTGTTCCAGAGACACAATTTTTATAGTACCTTATAATATTCAGAGATTTAAAATAAACCTCTCCACCGCATGTGCCACTCCGCACTCATCATTGGTAAAGGGGGAGATATAGTCCGCCTTTTCCAGTGTTTCCGGGTAAGCGTTTTTCATGGCTATCCCCAGGCCCGCATATTCCAGCATGGGAATATCATTAAAACCGTCTCCGCAGGCCATGACTTCTTCCCGGGTAATCCCCAGGTATTTGCAGATAGACGCCAGGGCCTTGTCCTTTGCCACGCCCTTGGGGGCCAGTTCCAGGAAGTAGGACTCTGCAAAAAAGCTGTCGCAGATATGGGAGTACCGGTTGAGAAATTCCTCCCGGACCTTTACCAGCCGTTCATGCTCTCCGGCTCCCAGAAGCTTGGGAATGGGGTAGTCAAGAAAGTCCGGAAGCCAGGGGACTTTTTGGACTGTGGTAGAGTTGCATCTGCATTCGGCCAGGACATACTGGTCCGTGTCTGTCTCCGCTACCACATGAGTATCTGTGTAGGACAGGGGCTGTGCTCCGTGTTTCCGCACAATTTCGCAGGTGCCGGTGATGGCTTCCGGAGGGAACAGAAGCTGCTGGATGATGGTGCCGGTCCGGCAGTCAAAGGTTTTGCCGCCGTTAAAAGCCGCAATGATCCCGCCCCGCTTTTCAAATTCCAGCTCCTTGGCAAGGCCGGTGATGCCCATTACCGAGCGGCCGGAAATCAATATTACTTTCACTCCCAGATCCATAGCCTTCCAAAGGGCTTCTTTATTCTTAAGAGGCAGATCCTTATTGCTGTCTGTCAAGGTTCCGTCTAAATCCAGCGCCAGTGCTTTGTATTTTAGATTCTGCATAATTGTCTCCCTTGCATCTCATATTTTGTTCCATTATAGCGCAGAGCTTGGGAAAGGGCAATATCAATAAAGGGCGCAGCCGCAAATAGCGGAAAGCACTATCAGCAGAATAGACGGAAACTCCTTCTGCGGAAAGTCTGAATATGTCCCAGCCTGCAGTAAGCCGGGCTATCCGGGAGATGGAAAATTACTGCGGAGCCTGCCTTTTTGAGCGTATGAACCGGAGACTGTATATCACGGAAGCCGGAGCGCAGGCTGGGGGTGAATGCCTCTTACGGCAGAAGCGTCCTGCCTGGATGGATAGAAGACTTTTCCAGGCAGAATCCCAAGATTCCCTGGAAAATCTTGATAAATAACTCAAAAATTATCGAAGAAAAGGTCCTTTGCAACGAACTGGATTTCGGAATTATGGATGAACCGGAAAGTCCGGAGTGCTTTTGGAGGGAATTGCTGCTGGATGAAAGAATGGCGGCCGTCTGCGCAAAGGATTTCCCCCTTCCGGAGCATATTTCCATCCGGGAGCTTGGAGAGGTTCCCTTCCTGGTGCGGGAGAAGGGCAGTGGATCCAGGAATTACACGGAAGAGATCTTCCTGAAAAACCATATCAAACCTTTCATACGAATGGAAAGCATCAGCACCCAGAGTTTGATAGAAGTCTGTAAAAAGGGCCTGGGAGTCCTTTTTGTACCCAGAATCCTTGTGAGCACTTCCCTGAATGACGGAACCTTAAGGGAATTAAAAATCCGGGATCAGGAGGAGCGGAGAAAATACTATCTGGTACGCCATAAAAGCAAATATTTGTCCAAAAGCATGAAGGTTTTCCAGGCTTATGTGGAAAACGTCCATAGAGATGAAAATCTGTGTTGATTTTATTAGATTCCTATTGACTTGTGTTGGAATTGTGCTATACTGAAATTGAAAAACAAAGAAAACCCATCAAAAATGGGCGGCGGAACTCAAAACAGCAGAAACCCGTACAATCCCCAGAAGTATTTACGGACGCATGGCGGCCGGAAATACTTCTCAGGGAGGGGGATTGGAAGGGGTTCTGCGGAACTCAAAACAGCAGAAACCCGAACAATCCCCAGAAGGATTTATGGACGCATGGCGGCCGGAAATACTTCTCAGGGAAGGGGATTGGAAGGGGTTCTGCGGAACTCTAAATAGGAGGAATCAGTTATGAACCTAGCAGAAGCAAAAGAGTATGCAAAGAAAAACATCCACAACAGGCCCCAGACAACCGGACGTCTGGCCGGAAAAATTGCGGTTGTCACAGGCGGAGCCCAGGGATTCGGCCTTGGCATTGCCACAGAGATGTACAAAGAGGGAGCAAGCGTGGTGCTGGCGGATTTAAATGAGGCCCAGGCTGTGGAGGCAGCGAAGACTCTGGGAGAGCGGGCCATCGGCCTGAAGGTTGATGTCTCCAATGCGGAGTCCATGGAGGCTATGGTCTGCGGAACTGTAGAACACTTCGGCGGCCTGGATATTTTCGTATCCAACGCAGGAGTTCTGAAGGCAGGCAGCCTGGATGTAATGGAAACAAAGGATTTTGAGTTCGTTACGAAAGTCAACTACATCGGATACTTTAACGCAGCCAAGTATGCTTCTGCCATTATGAAGGCCCAGCACGAGGCGGACGGGGATCTCTGGTTTGACATTATCCAGATCAATTCCAAGTCCGGCCTGGAAGGCTCCAAGAATAACAGTGCCTATGCAGGAGGCAAGTTCGGCGGCATCGGCCTGACCCAGAGCTTTGCCTTGGAGCTGGTAGGCTCCCAGATTAAGGTAAATTCCATCTGCCCCGGCAACTTCTATGACGGTCCCTTGTGGTCCGATCCGGAGAGGGGATTGTTTGTACAGTACTTAAATGCAGGCAAGGTTCCGGGAGCCAAGACGGTGCAGGATGTGCGGGATTACTACCTTTCCAAGTCTCCCATTCACCGGGGATGTACACCGGTGGACGTGGCCAAGGCGCTGTTCTACTGCGTGGAGCAGAGCTTTGAGACAGGACAGGCGGTACCGGTAACCGGCGGACAGAACATGCTGAACTAGCGGCAGGATTTTCATAGGAGATAAGACATGGATAAATTTGTAGAACGGCAGGAAGTTTTAAAGCTTTTGAATGCCCCCACTCCGGAAGAGCGTCTGGCGAACCTGGCCATTGTGCTGGGAGAAGAGAAGGAAAAGCCGGAGGTGAAGCCTCAGTTTGCCAACAACCATATACATACCATCTATTCCTTTTCCCCCTATTCCCCTACGGCGGCGGTGTACTGTGCCAGGGACGAGGGCTTGGAGACGGCAGGAATTATGGATCATGACAGTATCGCAGGGGCAGTGGAATTCCGCAAGGCGGGAAAGATTGCGGGAATCGGAACCACCTGCGGCATGGAGTGCCGGGCAAGCCTTGCAGGGACCAGGATGGAGGGACGGAAGCTTAATAATCCGGATCAGGCAGGCATTGCCTATATGGCTATCCACAGTGTTCCCGATTCCGGCTTCGGGAAGCTTCATGAGACCTTTGCCCCTTTGAGGGAGCGGAGGAATGCCCGCAACCGCAAGATGGTGGACAATATCAACCGCCTGGTGGAGACTTCCGGGATCAAGCTGGATTTTGACGCAGATGTAGTTCCCCTTTCCCAGTATGAGAACGGCGGTTCCATCACCGAGCGCCATCTGCTCTGTGCTTTAAGCGAAAAGATCATTGCCAAAGCAGGCAAAGAGGGAAGCGCAGACTTTGTGGAGAAGAATCTGGGCATTGCCCTTTCTGAGAAACAGAAAAACCAGCTCTCGGATCCGGCCAATCCCCATTTCGTCTATGACCTGCTGGGAGTATTGAAAGCGGATCTGGTGGAGAAGATTTATATTCCGGCCACGGATGAGTGCATTTCCTTTAAAGATCTGGTGAAGCTGGCAGACGAAGTGGGAGCTATTCTCTGCTATCCCTATCTGGGGGACGTGACCAACTCCGTTACCGGGGATAAGAAAGCGGCTAAGTTTGAGGACGATTTCCTGGAGGAACTCTTTGAGATGCTTAAGGAAGAGGGCGTTCACGGTGTTACCTATATGCCGGCCCGCAATACCAAGGAACAGATGACAAGGCTGCAGAAGCTGTGCAGGGAGTACCATATGACGGAGATTTCCGGGGAGGATGTGAACAGCTCCCGCCAGAGCATGATCTGCAGACAGCTTGAGGATCCACAGTTTAAGCATTTGGTGGATGCTACCTGGAAACTGATTGAACGGGAAAAGGGTGAGTAAATGCAGAAGGATGTAAGTGCTATCCGGGAGGTTCTGGCAGTTGCAAAGCGCCTGGATGAGAAGCAGATCTTAAATGCAGTGGAGGGAAACATTTCCCTGAAACGTGGAGGGCTTATCTATGTGACGCCCAGCGCCATGAACAAGGCGTTTCTGACAGAGGAGATGATTGCCATTACCGATGAGGAGGGCAATCAGATCGGCGGGAACTACAAGGCAACGTCGGAGCTGCGCCTTCATGTGCTTACCTACCGGATGCGAAAAGATATCGGAGGAATCGTCCATGCCCATCCACCCTATCTGACCGCCCATGCGGTATGTGGGAAGCCGGTAAGGACGCGGGCGTATCCGGAGATGATGTTTAAATACGGAAGCTTTGAAGTGGCGCCTTATGGAAGGCCGGGAACGGACGATATTGCCCGTGGTTTAGAGCCTCTTCTTGCAAGAAGCGACGTGGCTCTTCTGGAGAATCACGGAGCCATTGCCGTAGGTCCCGACGCTTGGGAAGCCATGAATACCATGGAAGCTGCGGAGGCCATCGCCAAAGTGCTGACCATTGCCAAACTGGTGGGAACGGAAAAAGATCTTCCGGAGGAGGAGTGCCGTCAACTGATGGCAGGACATGTGAACTGAAAACGGCAGGGTCCAAGACGGACTGCTGCGAAGTAAAAAATAAGGAGATTAGAAATTATGAAGACAAAAGCACTGAGACTGTATGGCAAAGAGGATCTGCGTCTGGAGGAGTTTGAGCTTCCGGAGCTGAAAGATGACGAGATCCTGGCAAAAGTAGTATCCGACAGTATCTGCATGTCCTCCTACAAAGCTGCTATGCAGGGTGAGGATCACAAGCGGGTGCCCAATGACGTGGCGGAGAATCCCGTGATCATCGGACACGAATTCTGCGGCGAGCTGGTGAAGGTAGGAGCAAAGTGGGCCCATGAATTTAAAGAGGGAGAGAAGTTCTCCATCCAGCCGGCCCTGAACTACAAGGGAACCCTGGACGCTCCGGGATATTCCTTCCAGTACATCGGCGGAGACGCCACCTATATCATCATTCCCAGCCAGGTGATGGAGATGGGATGTCTTCTGCATTTTGACAGCGAGAATTATTTCGGCGGCTCCCTTTCCGAGCCTCTGTCCTGCGTGGCCGGAACCTTCCACGCTATGTACCATGTGACCAGAGGAAAATACGAGCATGACATGGGCATCAAAGAGGGCGGCAAGATGGCAATCCTTGCAGGGGTAGGCCCCATGGGGCTGGCTGCCATTGATTACATCATCCACTGCGACCGCAATCCTTCGGTTCTGATTGTGACGGACATTGATGATGCAAGGCTTGCCCGGGCGGAGCAGATTCTCACCCCGGAAGAAGCGGCGAAAAAGGGTATCAAGCTGGTATATGTGAATACCGGCAAGGTAGAGGATCAGCACAAATGTATGATGGACTTCACGGAGGGAGAAGGATACGATGACGTGCTCTGCTTTGCACCGGTAGCGCCAGTGGTAGAGCTGGCAGACAGCATTCTGGCCCAGGACGGCTGCCTGAACTTCTTTGCAGGCCCCTCCAACCCGGAATTTTCTGCGAAATTTAATTTCTACAACGTACACTATGCGGGAACCCATGTAGTGGGAACCTCCGGCGGAAATACCGACGACATGAAAGAGTGCCTGGCCATGATGGGACAGGGGAAGCTTGATCCGGCCATTCTGGTAACCCATATCGGCGGCCTGGATGTGGCAAGGGAGACCACCCTGAACCTGCCCAAGGTTCCCGGCGGAAAGAAGCTGATTTACACCCATATTTCCCTGCCCCTGACCGCCATTGCGGATTTCGAGGAGAAGGGAAAGGAAGATCCCATGTTTGCCAAGCTTCATGAGCTGGTTTCCAAGACCAACGGCCTGTGGAATACGGAGGCGGAGAAGTATCTGCTGGAGCATGCGCCGGCCATCTAAGCAAGAGGCAGCTATTTCGTTCTATTTTTAATTATCACATTATAGCAAGAAAGCCGTTTCCCATTGGGCGGCTTTTTTGCTGCCTGAATTAAAAAATGGCGAAATGCTGTCTGTGAGAGCAATTTCATTCTCCCTTCAAAATTACTTTTTAGTGTATCAATGTCAGCGCCAGGGAAAGGGCAGGGAAACCAGAAGATAAATTTTTAGATGGAGAATGCCAGCGTTTCAGGTACCTTATCTTAGCCGGAACCCTATGAAAACGCCGGTGCTTAATGAGCCCAAGCGGAATGCGCCGGGCGAATTTAGCATCCGCTGCGTTTGAATGGAGCGAAAGCGTGTTCCGGATGGGATAAGGTACCTGAAATGCGTCGGACTGCAGCTACAAATTTCCCTTTGTAGTTTTTTCCCCTATTCATTTCTCAGTGAAAAATAAAAATTCCTTGCAACATTTCCCCCGCTGTGGGACTCTATATAAATAGAAGTACATATCATTCCCCGGGTGAGGTAAAAAGATGGAACGGTTTATGGAACTATACCGGACGGTATACAAGGATTTGTACCGGCTTGCGTATTATTATGTGGGAAATGCCGCAGATGCGCAGGATCTGGTACAGGAGGCGGTTCTGGCGGCCTACGAAAATTTCGGAAAGCTGAAGGAAGAGGAGGCTTTCCGGGCCTGGATCTTCCGCATTCTGGTGAATTGCTGCCGGAAGCATTGGAGAAAGATGAGACGCCCGGAAGCGGCGGCGGAATGTCCGGAGGGCTTTTATGAACCTGAGCTTTCAGCAGGACCCCGGGTACAGGAGCTCCTTTGCAGGCTTTCAAAAGAAGAGCGCCTGATTGTAGTCCTGACGGTTTTCGGCGGCTACAAAGGGGAGGAGATTGCCCGGATATTGAAGAAGAACCATAGTACCGTCCGTTCCAAATACCGAAGGGCTTTGAAAAAGCTGGAGCTGGAGATCCGGCGGGAGGAGGCGCAAGAATGAGAGAGAAGAGTACAAGGAGAAGGGTTACGGAAGAGCTTAAGAGGGCCGGGGATAAACTTCCCATTCCTGAGAGCCTGGAACCGGAGTGGATGGAGGAAACCTTAAAGGCCCATGAGAGAAAGCGGTTTTTCCGGCTGGGAAGGCTGTATCCGGCTTTGGCAGGGGCGGCTTGCGTCTGCCTGATAGGGGGAGCCGTGCTCCGGATGGAGAACCTTGGTCTTTTATCCTAGATCGGAAGAGCGTCGTGTAGGGAAAGAG
>CAJUMM010000111.1 GCA_910586955.1 uncultured Lachnospiraceae bacterium
CACCGGGGAGCAGACGAGCCCTATGCCGTGCTGCCTTTTCCCCAGCATTACCGAATCGGCAATGTATATTCCATGATTGTTTTCCGATTGAATATCGAAGAGTTTGAGTACGCCTACCGGGTAGACGGCCCCTATGAACCGGAAAAAGGGCTGATCTTTAACCGGAACAAATACCTGCTGGATCCTTATGCCAGGGCTGTTACCGGCCAGAGCCGGTGGGGAGCAACCTCTCCCAGCGGCCAACATTACAAAGCCCGGGTGGTAAAAGACGATTTCGACTGGGGTGACATGAAACAGCCCCTGCACCCCATGGAGGATCTGATTATCTATGAGCTTCATGTCCGGGGATTTACCAAGGACGAATCCTCCGGCGTGGCTGAAAAACACCGGGGTACCTTTGCGGGGCTCATGGAGAAGCTTCCCTATCTCCTGGAGCTGGGGGTCAATGTGGTGGAACTGATGCCCATCTTCGAATTTGACGAGATGCAGGATTACCGGGAGGTGGACGGGGAGAAGCTGTGCAACTACTGGGGCTATAACACCGTAAGTTTTTTCTCACCTAACACCAGCTATTCCGCAAGCACCGAGTATAACCGGGAGGGAAACGAACTCAAGCACCTGATTCAGGTGTTCAACAAGCACGGAATCGAAGTCTATCTGGACGTGGTGTTCAACCATACGGCCGAGGGCAACGAAAACGGTCCTTTCTTCTCCTTCAAAGGTTTTGACAACAATATTTACTATATGCTGACGCCGGATGGGAAATATTATAATTTCAGCGGCTGCGGCAATTCCCTGAACTGCAACCATCCCATTGTGCGGCAGATGATTCTGGACTGTCTGCGCTACTGGGTTACAACCTACCGGGTGAACGGTTTCCGCTTTGATCTGGCTTCCATTTTGGGACGGGACGAGGATGGCAGTCCTATGAATGAGCCGCCCTTGCTGGAAACCCTGGCTTTTGATCCCATACTGGGAGACGTGAAACTGATTGCGGAAGCCTGGGATGCAGGCGGCCTCTACCAGGTAGGAACCTTTCCCGCCTGGAACCGCTGGGCGGAGTGGAACGGAAAATACCGGGATGATATGCGATCCTACCTGAAAGGGGATGAGGGCTTTGCCCAGGCGGCTGCCCAGCGGATCGTAGGGTCCAGGGATATCTACGAAGTAAATTCCAGGGAAAACGCTTCGGTGAATTTTATTACCTGCCATGACGGCTTTACCCTCTACGACCTTTTTTCCTACAATGAGAAACACAATGAGAAGAACGGATGGGGAAATACGGACGGGGCAGGCAGTAACTGCAGCTGGAACTGCGGAGCAGAAGGAGAGACAAAAGATCCGGCCATAAATGCCCTCCGCAGGCGGATGATGCGCAATGCCTTTGCGGTTCTTATGTGCAGCCGTGGAATTCCCATGTTCCTGGCCGGGGACGAGTTTGGCAATACCCAGTTCGGAAACAACAATGCCTACTGCCAGGATAACCTGATCTCCTGGCTGGACTGGAGAAGGCTGGAGGAAAACCGGGACATGTTTTCCTTCTTCCGGTATATGATCCGTTTCCGGAAAGAGCACCGGATACTCCGGATCAATGTAAGCGACGGAGCCTATGGTTTCCCGGACGTGAGTTTTCACGGGGTTCGTCCCTGGAGGGATCATTTCTCCAGGCATGAACATTATATCGGTGTACTCTTTGCCGGCCGGGAGGAGGGAAAAGAGGCGGATATCCTGTACCTTGCCTCCAACGCCTACTGGGAGGAATTGTCCGTGTGCCTGCCGGATCTGCCCCAGCACATGAGCTGGCAGATTGAGGCGGATACCTGGGAGGAACAGATGTCCCCGGGTCCCCTGGAGGGAAATACTTTTGTGATCCGCCCGAGGACCGTCATGGTCCTGAGAGGAGTGCGGAGATGATTGCATACATAAAAGGAACACTGGCCTATGCGGATCCGGAGGAAGGAACCGCCGTGGTGGAGAGCGGCGGCGTGGGATACCGGATCTTTGTGGCCGGGCGGGATCTGGAACTGCTTCCCCCGGCGGGAGCGGAAATCCGCCTTTACACCTATTTTCAGGTGAAAGAGGACGGAATGCTGCTCTATGGGTTCTTTACCAGGGAGGATCAGCGGCTGTTTAAGCTGCTCATCGGCGTAAACGGCATCGGCCCCAAAGGGGCTCTGGGAATCTTGTCTGCTCTCTCTGCGGAAGATCTGCGTTTTGCCATACTGGCAGGGGATGCCAAGGCCATCTCCAAAGCTCCGGGAATCGGAAACAAGACGGCTCAGAAGTTAATTTTGGATTTAAAAGATAAATTGCAGCTTTCCGACGCCTTTGAGGCGAAGCTGGCAAAGAACCAGCAGAAGGAACTCATAAGCGCTTCCGGCTTGTCTGATATCCGCAGTGAGGCGGCGGAGGCTCTGACCGCCCTGGGATATTCTCCCACGGAGGCGTTAAAGGCTCTCCGCCTGGTGGAGACAAAGGAAGGAATGAGCGTGGAGGACCTTTTGAAGGCAGCGCTTAGACAGATGGCATTTTAAGACAGGAGAGAGGAAGGCAGATGGAGAGACGCATCATTACCACAGAGGCGATAGAGGAAGACATCCGTACAGAGTACAGCCTGCGGCCCCAGATGCTGGATGAGTATATCGGCCAGGAAAAGGCGAAGGAAAACCTGAAAATCTACATTGAAGCGGCAAAGCAGCGGGGAGAAGCCCTGGATCACGTTCTTTTCTACGGACCTCCGGGACTGGGAAAGACGACCCTGGCGGGAATTATCGCCAACGAGATGGGGGTCCATATGAAGGTGACTTCCGGCCCTGCCATTGAGAAACCGGGGGAAATGGCGGCCATTCTAAATAATCTCTCCCAAGGCGACGTACTTTTTGTGGATGAGATCCACCGCCTGAACCGCCAGGTGGAGGAGGTGCTGTATCCGGCTATGGAGGATTTTGCCATTGACATCGTCATCGGCAAAGGAGCTACCGCCCGTTCCATCCGCCTTGATCTTCCCCGCTTTACCCTTATTGGAGCCACTACCCGGGCCGGGCTTCTCACCGCACCCCTGCGGGATCGCTTCGGTGTCATTCACCACCTGGAGTTTTATACGGATCAGGAGCTTCAAACCATTGTGATCCGATCGGCCCAAGTGCTTGGCGTGGAGATTGATGAAAAAGGGGCTTTGGAGCTGGCCCGCAGGTCCAGGGGAACTCCAAGGCTGGCCAACCGGCTTCTGAAGCGTGTGCGGGATTTTGCCCAGGTGAAATACCAGGGAAATATCACGGAGGAAATTGCGGATTTTGCCCTGAATCTTTTGGAGGTGGACCGGTACGGCCTGGATCAGATGGATCGGCGGATTCTAAATACCATGATCGAGAAATTTACCGGAGGACCGGTGGGACTTGACACCCTAGCCGCAGCCGTAGGGGAGGATGCCGGCAGCATTGAAGATGTGTATGAACCCTATCTTATCAAACGTGGTTTCCTGAACCGGACTCCCAGGGGAAGGGTTGTCACCGAGCTGGGGTACCGGCATCTGGGGCTCTTTCAGGGAGAATAGGCTTGTTTTTTTGCAGGTATCCGTTATAATTAAGAAAAAGGGGGCGTGTGGGGGATGGCGATGAAGAATACGGTGGAAGTTGTGATTGCCGGGAAAGTATTTAAAATCAGCGGTTATGAGAGTGCGGAGTATCTGCATCAGGTTTCTGTCTACATCAACGAGAAGCTGGCGGAGTTCCAGAAAATGGAGGGCTACCGGAGGCAGACTTCCGACCAGAAGCAGCTGATGCTGAATATGAATCTGGCAGACGATTTCTTCAAGGCGAAGCGCCAGGCGGATAAACTGTCCGCAGAGCTGGAGAAAAAAGAGCGGGAGATGTACGGCATCCGCCACGACCTGGTAGAGGCACAGCTTCTTTTGGAGAAACAGGATACCAAAGATAAGGAAACTGCCGAGAAGCTGGAATCCCAGAAGAAAGCCCTGGAGAAAGAGCGCCAGGAACTGAAGAAGGCCCTGGAAAGCCAGGGAAAGGCTCTGGAAAACCAGAAGAAGGCCCTGGAAGGCCAGCGCCAGTCGTCCCAGAAGAAGCTGGAGGAGCAGAACCAGGCCGCCCAGAAGCGTCTGGCAGAGCAGAAGCGGAACTATGAAGGGGAGATAGAACGTCTTCAGAAAGAAATCCGGGATCTTCAGAGAACGGTTGCCCGCCTGGAGGAACAGACATCAGGGCGGGGAGGCTCGTATTACCAGAGCAATTCATAAAAGGAACCAGAGGGCCAGCCTGCAGGCTGGCCTTTGCCAATACAGGAGGTCACAGCACATGCGGCATAAAACAGAACTTCTCGCCCCGGCAGGCTCTTATGAAAGCCTGGTGGCGGCAGTCAATGCAGGGGCAGACGCCGTCTACATCGGCGGGACACGTTTCGGGGCCAGAGCCTATGCGGACAATCTGGATACGGAAGAAATGCTGAGGGCTATCCGTTTCGCCCATCTCCACGGCTGTGATCTGTACCTGACCGTGAATACCCTTTTAAAGGACCGGGAGCTTGCGGAGCTGGGAGATTACTTGAAGCCCTACTATGAGTCCGGCCTGGATGCAGTGATTGTGCAGGATCTGGGTGTGTTTTCCTATATCCGGGAGCGCTTTCCGAAGCTCCCCATTCACGCCAGCACCCAGATGACTGTGCTGGGAGCTCCGGGGGCAGCTTTGCTAAAGGAGCTGGGAGCAGCCCGGGTGGTGACAGCCCGGGAGCTTTCCCTGGAAGAACTTAAGGAGATTCACAGGACCGTAGATATTGAGATTGAGAGCTTTGTACACGGAGCCCTGTGTTATTGCTATTCCGGCCAGTGCCTCTTCAGCAGTATCCTGGGAGGCAGGAGCGGCAACCGGGGCCGCTGCGCCCAGCCCTGCCGTCTTCCCTATCAGCTGAAAGCCGGAGGACGGGTGATAAACGGCCCCAAGGAGGCTTACCTTTTAAGCCCCAAGGATATGTGTACTTTGGAATTGCTGCCGGAGATTCTGGAGGCCGGCGTCTGTTCCCTGAAAATCGAGGGCCGGATGAAGCGGCCGGAGTACACGGCCGGGGTGGTGCAGGTTTACCGGAAATACCTGGATCTCTTTCTGGAACAGGGGAAAGGGGGGTACCGTGTAGCAGAGGAGGATCTGGAGAAGCTGAAAGCCCTGTATAACCGGGGCGGCTTTTCCCAGGGGTATTACCGGGTCCATAACGGGAGAAATCTTTTGTCCTTAAGCCGTCCCAACCACTTTGAGAAGAAGGGAAAGGAAGCCTTGAAAGAAAAGCAGGCTTATGAGGCCCTTCTGTCACAGCTGAAAAAACAATACGTGGATGCTGGAAAAAAGGAAAAAATTCAGGGAATCTTCAAAATTTCTACGAAATTTCCCACGGAATTTGTGGTACAATGCAGAGATGAAAAGGTGCACATCCAGGGAGAACCGGCCCAGCTGCCAAAGAGCCGTCCCCTCACCGGGGAAGAGATGAAGCACAGGCTTGCCAAGACAGGGGATACGCCTTTCCTGTTTGAAAAGCTGGAGATTCAGGCTGACGGGGATGTTTTCCTTCCCCTTGGACAGCTGAACCGGATGCGCAGACAGGCCTTGGAAGAGCTGGAGGAACGCCTGTCCCGGAAGGGAAGCCGGAGCCTTCCGGAAGCCTGGGATCAGGCTCCTTTGGAAGAACAAGAAGAATGCCCGGGAATCTTGAAAGAGAAAGGGGCTTCCGGGCAGTGGAAGTTCCGTCTCCATGTGCAGATTGCGGATCCTAAGGTCCTGCCGGAGCTTCTTTCGGTCCCCCAGGTGTCTTCGGTCTATCTCGCCAGTGAGGGCATAGAGATGGAGGAGCTCTCCCAGGCAGTCCGGGACTGCCACAGGGCCGGGAAAACGTGTATGCTGGTCCTTCCCTTCGTGTTCCGCCAAAGAGAGCGGAGCTTCTTTCAGGAACGGCTGGAGCTTTTGCAGGAAGCTGGACTTGACGGGATTGTGGCTAAAAATCTGGATCAGGTGGGTTTCCTGGGGGACCATATGCCAAAGGTGCCGGTTATTTTAGATCACAGCCTGTATACCTTCAACCGGAAGAGCCTTTCTTTCTGGAAGAGCCGGGGTATTCTTTACGATACCCTCCCCCTGGAGCTGAATGGGCGGGAGCTTGGCCTTCGGGGATCCCGGGAGAGTGAGATGCTGGTGTACGGCTATCTGCCCCTGATGGTTACGGCAGGATGCCTTCACAAAACCATGAACTGCTGCAGGCAGAAGACGGAGCTTTGGAAACTGTCGGATCGGTACCAGAAAGAATTTCCGGTCTTGAATTACTGCCGGTTTTGTTATAATGTAATATACAACTGTGAACCCTTGTCTCTTCTGGGAAACCGGGAGGAAGTGGAAAAACTTGCCCCCAAAAGCCTGCGCCTTTGCTTTACGATGGAGGAGAAGGACCGGATTCAGGAGGTTTTAAACCGGTTTGTGGAGGTTTACTGCCAGGGAAAGCCCTATGTACCCACAGGGGAAGCCTTTACCAGAGGACATTTGAAACGGGGAGTAGAATAGCCGGGATATGACGAATTTAATTGTAGAGTTATCCAAATATGCTTTTATCATACTGATTGCCCTCTATACTTTTCTATGCTTTTCCGTCCTAAAGAAAAAGCAGGAGAGTGAGATCCGCTACGGCTGGGGAGTTCAGGCCTTTCTCATGTTTCTGATTCATCTTCTGGCCTATGTGGTGATTTATCTGCAGACGGAGCAGATAAAAGTGCTGGTTTTTTATCTCTTACAGGTCTTTGCCCTGCAGACGGTCCTGCTTGTGTGCCGGGTGATTTATCCCAAAATGAACCGGCTGGTGCTGAACAATATGTGCTTTCTGCTTTCTCTGGGCTTTGTCATTCTCACCCGCCTGTCTTATGACCGGGCAATCCGGCAGTTCCAGATGGTTGCCGTATCCCTGGTGTTTTTCCTGGTGATTCCGGTTCTTATCCGGAAGTGCGGTTTCCTAAAGGAACTTCCCTGGGTTTACGGAGGCATCGGCCTTCTTCTCCTGGTTCTCGTGGCCTTCTTTGGGGACACCAGCTATGGGGCCAAACTGTCGATTCAGATCGGAGGCATCGGCCTGCAGCCCTCGGAGTTTGTGAAGATTTCCTTTGTATTCTTTGCAGCTGCGCGCCTGGCCGAGAGCGTGAAATTTAAGGATCTGGTGCTGACTACGGCTATGGCGGCCCTCCACGTCCTGGTGCTGGTGTATTCCAGGGATCTGGGTGGGGCCCTATTGTACTTTGTCACCTATCTGGTGATGCTCTATGTGGCTTCCCAAAAGCCTTTTTATCTTCTTGCAGGACTGGGAGCCGGAAGTGCAGCGGCTTTTGCAGGCTACCGGCTCTTTGCCCATGTGCGCGTCCGGGTACTGGCCTTTACGGATCCCTTCCGGGTGATTGACAACGAGGGATACCAGATAACCCAGTCCCTCTTTGCCATTGGCACCGGCGGATGGTTTGGCATGGGGCTGTGCCGGGGGACTCCGGGGAAAATTCCCATAGTGGATCAGGATTTTGTCTTTTCTGCCATTGCGGAGGAGTTTGGAGGGGTCTTTGCCCTCTGCCTGATCCTGATCTGCATGACCTGTTTTATTATGTTCGTAAATATTGCCATGCAGATTAAAAATAATTT
>CAJUMM010000112.1 GCA_910586955.1 uncultured Lachnospiraceae bacterium
TTGCATTCGCTAAGTGCCGACGCTTTTCAATGGGGTTCATGGGAATGCAGCCCCTCCCCACACTGTGTACTGTCCCCGGATGATGCACCCCGCCCGTAAAACGGTTAGGGGGACGCCATCCCACTACCCTATCAAAGCACCGCTCAAAAATCCCGCCCTTGCAACTCACCCGCCAAGTGCTCTTTTTAAACTATATTTTTACAATGTCAGCTCTGCCCGGTCTGTGATTCCCAGAAGCTCCATTGAAAAGCGTCGGCACTTAGCGAATGCAAGCGGTACGCGCAGCATGAGCTTAGTGTCCGCTACGCTTTTCACTAAGCGCAAGCGGGAGCTGGCGGGAACACAGCCCGGGCAGAGCGTGGCACTACCCAAAAATACCAATTTAAAAAGGAGTACCCCATGACTATCCGCCACCTGAAAATCTTCCTCACCGTTGCCGAAACCGGCAAAATGAGCCTTGCCGCCAAAAAACTTTACCTGGCCCAGCCCACCATCAGCCAGGCTATCCGGGAGCTGGAAGAACATTATGATACCCGGCTTTTTGACCGGCTCTCTAAACGCCTCTATATTACGGAGGAGGGAAAATGCCTGCTGGATCTGGCTCAGACAGCTGTACGGGCTTTCGATAATCTGGAACAGCAGATGCAGAGCGAAGCCAAAATTGAACATTTCCGCATAGGTGCCACCGTTACCGTAGGTTCCTGCCTCCTCCCTTCCCTGCTGGAAGAGTTCCTCCAACGGCGCCCTTTGACAGACACCTTCTCTTTTATCGGCAACACTGCCACCATTGAAGAAAAACTCCTGCGTTCCGAGCTGGATGTGGGTATTGTGGAAGGCATTATTCAAAGTCCGGATCTCATCAGCATCCCTATGGTGGAAGACTACCTGGTCCTGGCCTGCAGCAAGGAGCACCCTTTTGCCTCCCGCCATTCTTTTTCTCCCTCGGATCTGGAAGGCATGGACTTTGTGATGCGGGAAAAGGGCAGCGGCACCCGGGCCCTCTTCGAGGATTATCTGCGGGCAAACCACATCCAAATCCGCTGCCGGATTGAGGCGCCTTTCCCGGAAGCCATGAAACACGCTATTCTCTCCAACCACTGCATGGCCGTTATTTCCGTGCGTCTCATAAAAGAAGAGCTGCAAAAAGGCACGATCCACATGCTTCCCCACCCGGAGAACGCATGGAACCGCACCTTTAATCTGGTTTACCACAAAGATAAGCTCCTTACGGATTCCATTATTCATTTAAAAAACCTGCTGCTTCAATACCGGAAACCGGAATTTCAGGCCTGACCCCTCCGGCTCTCATCTGTCTTTCCCCTGTCTCCCAAGCAGTTCAATGCCTGCAGCCCATACATGGCCGCCAGGATATAAACAGGCACATAGATGTACAGGTAGCGGGCCCGGGCTTCGAAGAGCAGTTCAAATACCGTCAGTCCCACAAGAGACAGTATGAGAACCAGATACCGGTCGTCCGCCTTCTTCCGGTTCCGGAAAACCAAAACCGTTTTCAGGAAAACCAGCGCCAGCACCATAAGCCAAAGCGTCTGCTCCCCGCCGGAAAACACATGATATTTTAATCCCTCATTATAATAGAAATGGCGGAGCCGCAGGGCCACATCCTGGTTAGGCGGCACTTTGCGGTCCATGTAAAAGGTTCCCTCTCCGCCCCAGGAGAAGGTCCCGTTTCCGTAATTCACCAGCATTTTCCCTGATAAATGGCGCAGCAATCCTGCCGCACCCATACTCTCTATCCGCCGCCCGGCCTCCGCAAGGTTGGCCTTGGTCCTCTCTTTTCCCGTAGAAAACTGCCGGGAAAAGGCCACGTCTTCATCGGAAAACCTTCCCGTCCGCTCCTGGTTCAGTCCCAGCATCAGATAATGAGGTACCCCGAATCTCTGCTCCCTGTCTATGACAAATCCCTCCAGGGAGTAAATCCCGGAAAGCAGCTTTGACAGAACAAAAAGCATAGCCAATGTCACAGCCGCCAGCTTTCCCGCCTTCTTCCAAAATATCTTCTGCCTCAGTTCCGGAAGATGCCGGAGCACTTCCACGCAAGAAATGGCAATCACGGAAATCAGCACCTGGGGTTTCATGCAGTATCCTAAGTATCCCAAGAGAAAAATCAAAAGATATTTTTTATAAAGATTCCCTTCCTCCCGGAAATACAGCCAGAAAAGCAGAATGGGAAAAAACAGCGCCAAGGGATCCGAATAACAGACTACGTTCCAGGGAGACAAGACCAGCATGCAGACTCCCAGGCCATAGGCCAGAAATCCATATTTTTCATTGAAAAGCAGCTTTCCCACCTTATAAATCAAAACCGTGGAGGCTGTGGAAATCACGCAGTTTAAAATCACAATAGCCATCAGGCAGTAATTTTCAAAGAAAATCCCGGCACTGTAATTGATTTTCAGTATAATCCCATAGATACTTACCAGAAGCAGGTTGTTGGGATAATTTGAGAAATAAATATCGCTTAAGAAACTTTTATCCCCATTTCCGGCAATGATCTTAGCCGCCGGTATCACCTGAATGCCGGAGTCCCATCCTGTCTCGAAGAAAATGTTGTACATAATGTAAATCTGTACCACAAAGAGAACAGGGGTAAGAATTTTCACCGCCCTGTCCCAGGGAATCCTCCCTGCAATTTCCCCTGCCCGCCTGTTTAGAACCAGAATGCCCAGAGTCACAGCCATTCCGCCTGCAAAAGGCAGCCAGTTCTTCTCCTGAAGCAAAAGCAGCACTATGATCCAGCCAAACAGCCCGGCTGCCAGAATATGAATCAGGCTCCTGCTCCCATGCTGCAGATTATCCATGGTTATCCCCCAAATCTACCTGTGTATTTTAGAAATAAACCATCTCTTCCTCCGGCTTTTCCGCCGATTTCAGCGCCTTGGTATAGAGAACCGGTCCTGTCTCGCCGGAGTACTCCTTCCTGGCCTCCGCTTTCACCTTGGCCGTAACCGTCAGCCACTGGCGGTTCCGAAGCTTGTCCACGTTCTGGGATTTACAGAGAAATCCCAGGAACACCGTATCGTCGGCACAGCAGGTCATAGCCCGCCGTCCGGGTACAAAATAGCCGGCCTCCAATTCCTTAGGCCGCATCACCATGGCTTTAAAGCGGACCGTCTTTCCCTCATAATGATCCGGGTGATCCATGGCATCCAGATACCAGATTCCGTAGTCTATATCTTCGATATCAATGATCTCCCCATTCAAATCAAAGGGAAGCTCCTCCTCATACTCAAAAAGTTCCCCGCCCTCCTGCTCAAATTCCACCTGGGCCCTGGGATTGGCGGCCCGGATGTTCCGCTTGTAGGAGGCCGCCTTCGTGCCCTCCACACAGCGGTTGAAAATCACAAGATCCGAATCCTGCACCATATCCATAAACAGGGATTTCATATTCTGCATATAGAGATCAAAAGTCCCTGCGTCCACCAAGGTAATTCCCTGGGCCAGAAACCAGCCTCTGGGAAGGGCCATCTCCCGAAGAAGCTGCATGCCCCACATACCGTTATACTCAATCATTACCTGGGTAGGCCGGTACTGCTTCTTTAGATCTTCCAGAAATTCCGGCGTAAATTCCGCCTTTCCCTCCACTGTCACCTGCACCGTATCACAGGATTCCAGGACATGCCCGTCATACTCCTCCTCCCCTTCCTCACAGAGAATCAGAAGAGTCTTTCCCCCGTCGGAAAAATAGGGATCCGAGAGGGTTTCCCGGATAAAAGAGGTCTTCCCGCTTTCCAGAAAGCCGTTGACCACATAGACAGGTACTTTATTTAATAAACTCATGGCACTCACCTCTGTCTCAGATATGGAAGAGCTCCTTCAAAGCCTCCTGGTCCAGTTTGGAACCAATGACACAAAGCCTTCCTGTGTAATCTGCATTTCCGCCCCGCACCTCATATTCCTCCGGCACAAAGTCAAACTCCAGCCAGCTTCCCTCCGTTCCGGGAACAATCCCTTTGGCCCGGAGAATCACGCCGTACTTTTCGGAACTGCCAAGCTCCTCCAGGATCTGCCGAAGTTCATCGGCGCTGTATTTCCGGGGCGTCTCTGCTCCCCAGCTTGTAAATACCTCGTCCGCATGGTGATGGCCCTCATGGCCGTGATGATGATGGTGATCGTGGTCATGGCAGCCGCAGGTACAGTCCTCCCCGTGGTCATGGTGGTGATCCTGGCTGTGCTCCCCGCCATGGTGGTGATGCTCATGATCACACCCCTCGCCATGATGGTGATGCTCATGATCGCACTCTTCCTCATGGTGGTGATGGCACTCATGCTCTCCCATCTCCAGTTCTGCGTGGTGCATTGCCTCCAGGATCTTTTTCCCATCCAGCTCGTCCCAAGGCGTCGTGATGATGGCGGCCTCCGGATTATGCTCCCGCAAAAGCTTTGCACACTCTTCCAGCTTCTCGTCCGTCATGCTCTGGGTCCGGCTTAAGACAATGGTGCCTGCATGTTCTACCTGATTGTTGAAAAATTCTCCGAAATTCTTCATATACATCTTGCACTTTTTGCCATCCACTACCGTGATAGAGCTGTCAATGTGAACATCTGCCGTGTCCGCTACCCGCTCTACGGCCTTCACTACATCGGAAAGCTTTCCCACGCCGGAGGGCTCAATGAGAATCCGGTCCGGGGCGTAAGTTTCCAGCACCTCTTTCAGGGCCGTGCCGAAGTCCCCTACCAGGGAGCAGCAGATACAGCCGGAATTCATCTCGTTTACCTGAATCCCTGCATCTTTCAAGAAGCCTCCGTCGATGCCAATCTCTCCAAACTCATTTTCAATCAGCACCAGTTTTTCTCCCTGGAAGGCCTCTTCCAATAATTTTTTAATCAAAGTCGTTTTTCCGGCCCCTAAGAAGCCGGAGATAATGGTAATCTCTGTCATCTCTTCATTCCTTCTTTCTAATTCCAGTTCCGCAGCCGCCCTGCCAAAGCCTCCCCTTAGAAGGCTTTCCGGCCGCAGATCCATGCGTCCGTAAATCCTTCTGGCTTTGTCCGGGCTTCTGCTGTTTTTGATTCCAGTTCCGCAGCTGCAACTCGCAGTTTTACAATTAGCACTCTCTTAGGTACATTGCCAATTATAGCACGTTCTCCCGGTTTGTCAAAGGGGGGGGGAGGGCTTTTCTAAAAGCCATTCCAGTACATTACGCCTGCGAATTCCGTCATAATCCCCATTTCCGAACACCTCATCCAGGGTGAGAAGATATTTCGGATAATTATCCTGAATTTTCTTTAAGGGCGCCAGCTCCCGCTTTAAAGTCTCTTCCTCCAGTACCGTTGCCGCCACCTGGTAATAAACCGTCTCTTCTGTATTCATAGCCACAAAATCTACTTCATTATCAGGAAGCTGTTCTACAAAGACTTCATATCCCCGGCGCCTTAATTCCAGATACACCACATTTTCCAGGACGTGTCCTAAATCACTCTCTCTACTGTGCACCAGGGCGCCCCGAAGCCCCAAATCCACCGCATAGTATTTACTTTGCTGGGCCAGATACTGTTTCCCCTTAATATTATAACGGCCTGTCTCATAAAATAGAAGGCTGTCCGTCAGTCCCCTCAGATATTTGTCTACGGTCTTTTGGTCCACCTTACTGCCCTGGGACTTTAAAGTGTTTACAATTTTAGATGCCGAAGTCCGGTTCCCTACATTGTGAAACAGAAATTTTGTAACATTTTCCAGTATGGTTACATCTGAAACCTTCAGACGGGCCACTATATCTTTGAGCAAAACCGTATGATAGATGTCCCGCAGGTATTCTCTGGCTTCCCGTATGGGCAGACTCTGACGCAATACATAAGGAAAAGAACTAAACTCCAGGTATTGCCGGAATTTTTCTTGCAGGGACAAATTTTCCTGCATCTGTCCCGTACAAAATTCCGCAAAAGACAGGGGAAGCATTTTCAATTCCACATATCTTCCGGAAAGCAGCGTGGCCAGCATTTCATTTTTGTCAAGTTCGTATTTTGCTCCATAGAAAAAGCCATTGCTTGGGAAATTGTTTCCGCTTTGCAATGGCTCTTTTGTTCTGATTATGCCAATTTACTCTTTGCCAGATCTGTCAGGGTGGTGAAGCCTGCCGCATCGTTCACTGCCATGTCGGCCAGGATTTTCCGGTTCATCTCCACACCTGCCAGTTTCAGTCCATACATAAATTTGCTGTAGGACAGTCCGTTGATTCTGGCTGCCGCATTGATACGGGCAATCCACAGACGGCGGAACTGACGTTTTCTCTCTTTTCTTCCTGCATAAGAGCTGGTCAGTGCTCTCATGACAGACTGCTTTGCTACCCTGTACTGTTTGCTTCTGGCTCCTCTGTAACCCTTCGCCAGCTTTAATACCCTGTTATGTCTTTTCTTGGCGCCTAAACCGCCTTTTACTCTTGCCATTCTTTCTCTCCTCCTTGAAATTTTCCGCTTTTACAGATACGGCAGAATCTTCTTCATGTTCTTTACATTGGTTGCATCTGTAATGGTTGCCTTCCTCAGATTTCTCTTTCTCTTCTGGGATTTCTTGGTTAAGATATGGCTCTTATAAGCTTTCATTCTCTTCAACTGGCCGGTTCCTGTCTTCTTGAAACGTTTCGCAGCCGCTCTGCTTGTCTTCATTTTAGGCATTTTATATACTCCTCCTGTCATAGTTTCTGGTTTTTCACTTCTATAAAATCATCCCGGAATCCAGGCGATTTCCTATTTTACTGGCGCTTCTCCGTCAGAAACATAATCATCTGGCGGCCTTCCAGCTTCGGCGCCTTCTCCACAACCGCAAGATCGGCCACTTTCTCCGCAAACACATCCAGGATCTGCTTGCTCTTCTGGACATGGGCCATCTCCCTGCCACGGAAACGGAGTGTTACCTTCACCTTGTCTCCCTTCTGGAGAAACTTTCTGGCAGCGCTGATCTTGGTATTCAGATCATTTTCGTCAATGTTCGGTGACAGACGCACTTCTTTAATCTCAATGATTTTCTGCTTTCTTCTGGCTTCCTTCTCCTTGCGCGACATCTCGTACTTGTACTTGCCGTAATCGATGATCTTACACACCGGCGGCTTGGCGGTCGGCGCAATCTTTACCAGGTCCAGCTCTGCTTCCCTGGCAATCTTCATAGCATCCCTCGCGGACATGATCCCCAACTGTTCGCCGTTCGATCCAATCAGACGGACTTCCCTGTCCCGGATCTGTTCGTTAATCATTAAATCGCTAATAGTAATACCCTCCTTAAAGAAAATATCCAGCTTCCTGATCTAAAAAAGCGGATAGTCAGACTATCCACCTTCTATCAGAATAAAGAGCGCGCCAAACCGCTCCTTCTGCCAGATATAAACCCGAGACGCCTTCTGCGCTGAGGTGAGAGTGGATACTCTGCTTGCTGTCACTCGAATAGTTTAGCATAGGCGTTAGGAGATGTCAACTGGTTTTTTGCGGATTTATATCGGATTTGATGAATTTATACTTTCTATGTAACGCTTTCGAAAATCTCTCAAGCCCGCATAGATACTGGGCTTGCGGCCATTTTTGTTTTTTTCTATATTATGATAAAAAGAAGATTTGGCTTTCTGCG
>CAJUMM010000113.1 GCA_910586955.1 uncultured Lachnospiraceae bacterium
CGAGATTTGTGTGCGTGACTGGAGTTCAGACGTGTGCTCTTCCGATCTTCCGGTGCGCCTTACGAGGTGGTTTTCCTTTCTTTTGATGAGATTCGCAGGAATCCGGCAATTCTCCAAGATGTGGATGTACTGCTCAACGTGGGAGACGGGGATACGGCCCATACGGGAGGAGCCGTGTGGGAAGATCCGGCTGTGTCTGCGGCAGTACACGCTTTTGTCCGCAGAGGCGGAGGGCTGATCGGAGTGGGAGAGCCTTCAGGCCATCAGTACCAGGGGCGCTATATCCAGCTGGCTTCAGTACTGGGAGTAGAAAAGGAGACCGGTTTTACCTTTGGGTATGATAAGTATAACTGGGAAGAACACCGGGATCACTTTATCCTGGAGGATTGTCAGGGCGAAGTGGATTTTGGAGAAGGAAAGAAAGGTGTGTATGCTCTTGCAGATACCTGTATTCTGGTCCAGCAGGACAAAGAGGTCCAGATGGCGGTAAATACCTGCGGAAAGGGACGGGCCGTGTATATTTCCGGACTGCCCTACAGCTTTGAGAACAGCCGTATCCTTCACAGGGCCATTCTCTGGAGTACCCGCAGTGAGGAACAGCTGCACTGCTGGTTTTCCGATAATTACAATGTGGATGTCCACGCTTATGTGAAGAACGGGAAGTACTGCGTGGTGAACAATACCTATGAGCCTCAGAGCACTACCGTCTATAAGGGCGATGGCAGCAGCTTCCGGCTGGATCTGGAAGCAAATGAAATCCGCTGGTATGAGATTGAGGCTTAAGACAAGAAGCAGGAGGAAAGGTTAAGATGGCAAGTATATCGCTGAAAAATATTTGTAAAAAATATCCCAACGGTTTTGAAGCCGTAAAGGATTTTAACATGGAAATTGCGGATAAAGAGTTTATTATCTTCGTGGGACCTTCCGGCTGCGGAAAGTCCACCACCCTCCGCATGATTGCCGGACTGGAGGATATCAGTTCCGGGGATCTTTTGATTGACGGGAAGCGGATGAACGATGTGGAGCCCAAAGATCGCGACATTGCCATGGTATTTCAGAACTATGCCCTGTATCCCCACATGACGGTCTATGAAAACATGGCTTTTGCCTTGAAGCTGCGCAAGGTGCCCAAGGCGGAGATTGACCGTATGGTGCGGGAGGCGGCGAAAATCCTGGATCTGGAGGCCCTTTTGGAGCGAAAGCCCAAGGCATTGTCCGGCGGCCAGAGACAGCGTGTGGCAATGGGACGGGCCATTGTGCGGAATCCCAAGGTGTTCCTGATGGATGAGCCGTTGTCCAACCTGGATGCAAAGCTGAGGGTCCAGATGAGGACGGAGATCTCCAAGCTGCACCAGAGGCTTGGCAATACGATTATCTATGTAACCCACGACCAGACTGAGGCTATGACCCTGGGAACCCGGATTGTGGTGATGAAGGACGGGGTGATCCAGCAGATTGACACGCCCCAGAACCTTTACAACCGTCCGGACAATCTGTTTGTGGCAGGATTTATCGGCTCTCCCCAGATGAATTTCTCGGATGCACTCTGCGAAGCCGACGGGAAGCAGGCGGTGCTTCACGTAGGACCTTATGGTGTCCGGCTGTCCCGGGAGAAGTCCTCCGCCCTTCTGGATAAGGGGTACGCAGGCAAGACGGTGATTATGGGAATCCGTCCCGAGGATCTTCATGATGCCCCGGAGATGCTGGAGAGATATAGGGACAGCGTGGTGGAGGCAAAGATCAGCGTCTACGAGCTTCTGGGGGCGGAAGTGTGCCTTTACTTTGAGCTGGAGGGAGCTTCCATGACGGCCCGGGTAGATCCGGGAACCCCGGCCCGGATGGGGGATACCGTAAGGCTGGCGCTGAACCCGGAAAAGATTCACGTCTTCGATAAAGAGAGCGGGCTTAGCATTACAAATTAAGTTAAGATAGAAAGGCTGTTATCTTTAAGGAAAAGTTTCCCACGGAGATAACAGCTTTTCTCAACGGATTCTATGTCTGAATTTGTCCAAATCTTTTCAAAACCCCTTCCTGCATTTGACAAAAAAATCGATTTGCGTCCTCTATAATACCCAACTACACAGACACACAGGGAAGAAATTGGAGGGTAGAGGTATGAAACAGGAAGAGGAACGAAAAAGAGGACATTGGGGCTGGCTCTATGCAGGAGTTGCAGGCATGTGCGTGGCGGCCATGCAGATTGGAGTGGGCCTCCTTCAGACGGATGCGGAGTATGCCATAGCCCTGGGGGCGGCCCAGGGACTGCTGGTGTGTTCCCTGACGGTGATCTGCAGCAGTCTTATGGAATGGCTGTTGACGCCGGTGTACCGGGAAGAAGACGAGGATGAAGGGCCAGTACATCCGGCCCGTTCCCGGGTGCAGGAATATGAAGCGGCTTTTAAGAATCTGGCCCAGAGTTTTTCCGGCCTGTCCCCGGCGGGGGATGGAAGGGAAAGCTTTGGGGGAGAAGTCTTAGAGGGCGGGGAAGCCGTTCTGGACATGCCGGAAAGGATGAACCGGATCTGGAATACCAGGCTGATGGAAAACAGGGCTGCGGTGGCGGTGCAGCTTAACGAGATGGCCCAGATTATGACGGATACTGTGGAACACGCGTGGGATATGCGCACGGATGAAGCTCTGGAAGAACATTTAAAAAAGAAGCTTCGATCCATGGGATTGACGGTACATGCCGTGCTGGTGTATCAGCAGGAGACAAAGCGCCAGGAGGTTTATCTGACCATGAATACCAGGCGGAGGCGCTGCGTGGCAGTGAAAGAGATTGCGGCGGCTTTGTCCAAGCTCATGAAGAAGTCCATGATGCCGGGGAAGGACAGCCGGGCTTTCGTGGGTAGCGAGCGGATTACCGTACTTTTTGTGGAGCGGACAAACTTTGAGGTTCTTTACGGCATCGAGAAGGCGGTAAAAGGAGAAGAACAGATTTCCGGGGATAATTTTTCCCTTTACCACTGCCGGGAGGGACAGTTTGTGGCGGCTCTGTCCGACGGCATGGGTTCGGGGATTGAGGCCTACAAGGAGAGCGAGCGGGTGATTGATCTTTTGGAACAGTTTCTGGAGGCGGGATTTTCCAAGGAGACGGCGGCCCGGATGATCAATTCGGCACTGGTGGTGGGTTCGGATGCCCAGGTGTTTTCCACTATTGATATCACATCCTTGGATCTGTATACGGGAGTGTGTGAGTTTCTGAAAGTGGGAGCCTCCACCACCTTTATCCGGCGGGAGAACTGGGTGGAGCAGATTTCCTCTACCAGCCTTCCGGCAGGAGTATTCCACAAGCTGGATCCCGACTGCACCAGCAAGAAACTGTATGACGGGGATATGGTGATTATGGTGACGGACGGCGTAATGGACGCTCTCCCGGCAGCTCACCAGGACAGCCTGATGAAGGATATTATCCTGGAGCACGATACGGGAAATCCGGGGGAACTGGCTTCTTACATTATCAACCGGGTGAAGCAGTACCATGGGCCGTCTCCGGCAGACGATATGACTGTGCTGGTCATGGGAATTGTGAAATATTAGAAGAAATTTGACTTATCCCTGCTCCTGCCTGTATACTGAGGGAAAGGAAAGGGAGGCAGTGGGAATGGTTTCGCAGATTTGCGCTTATATGAGGGAAAACCGGATGATAGAGCCGAAAGACCGGGTGCTGGCGGGCCTGTCGGGAGGCGCTGATTCCGTATGCCTGTTTTTTGTCCTCCTGGAGCTTCGCCGGGAGCTGGATTTTGAACTTCTCTGCGTCCATGTGAACCACAACCTGCGGGGGGAAGAAAGCGACAGGGACGAAGCTTTCGTCCGGGAGCTCTGCCGGAAGCAGGGGGTCCCTCTGGTGTGTCGCAGCTGCCGGGTGCGTGAGCGGGCAAAAGAGGAAGGGAGGAGCCTGGAGGAGACAGGGCGGATCTGCCGTTATGAGGTTTTCCGGGAAGTGGCGGAGGAACAGGGATGCAGCCGGATTGCCGTGGCCCATCATGGGGACGATCAGGCGGAAACCATGCTCTTTCATCTGTTCCGGGGAACGGGAATCCGGGGGCTCTCGGGGATGCGGCCGGTGCGGGGAGCAGTTATCCGGCCCCTTCTGATGCTGGAAAGGGAAGAGATCCGGGAGTGGCTTCGGGAACGGGGAATCGCCTGGTGTACGGACAGCACCAATGAGTCGGAGGATTATACCAGAAACCGGATCCGCCATGCCGTTCTGTCCTGCGCGAAAGAGCAGATCAATCCGGGAGCGGTGCGGCATATGGCGGAGACGGCCCGGGAACTCCGGGAAATTGAGGAATATTTGGAGGAAAGGACGGAGGAAGCCTTCCGGCTCTGTGTCCGGCAGGAGGAAGAGGGGTATTATCTCTTTGAGGATATTTTTGCCCGTTTCCGCCCGGTGATTGCCGGACGGGTGCTTCTGCGCTGCCTGGAGGAAACGGGAGGTCTCCGGGATGTGGAGCGCAGGCATGTAAAGCTTCTTAAAGAGCTTTTTAGACAGGGAACGGGGAGCAGCCTGGAACTTCCCAAGGGCAGAAAGGCGGTCCGGGAATACGAAGGTATCTGGATAGGACGGGAAGCTGTGGACGGGGAGGATATCGGAAGTGTGTGTCCCTCCATTCCGGGATCCGGCCGTGCAGGGGAGTATACCTGGATATTTTCACTGGAAAATTCGTACAAAAGTCAAATTATTCCGAAAAAAACATATACGAAATGGTTTGACTATGATAAAATAGTACAATGTTTGGAGATCCGGAAACGAAAGCCTGGGGATTATCTTGAGATTAACAGGGCCCATGGCAGAAAGAAGCTTAAGGATTATCTGATTGACGAAAAGGTTCCGGCCAGGGAGCGGGATAAGCTGTGGCTCCTTGCGGACGGAAGCCACATCCTCTGGATTCCGGGTATGCGCATCAGCGAGGCGTACAAGGTGACGGAGCATACGACAAGAATTTTGAAAGTACAATTATGTGGAGGAAACGAAGATGGCTGAGAAAATCAGGGTGATGATTTCAGAAGAAGACGTGGATGCAAAGATTGAGGAGCTGGGCAGGCGTATCAGCCAGGATTTTGAGGGAGAGGCTGTCCATCTTATCTGTATCCTGAAGGGGAGTATTTTCTTTGTATGTGAGCTGGCGAAGCGGATTACCCTTCCCGTGACCATAGACTTCATGCAGGTTTCCAGCTATGGAGCGGAGACAAAATCCAGCGGCGTGGTGCGCTTAAGCAAGGATTTGGATGAACCGCTCCAGGGAAAGAATGTGATCATTGTGGAGGACATTGTCGATTCCGGACGGACCCTGAATCATCTGGTAAAACTGCTGGGGCAGAGAAATCCTAAGAGCATGACACTGTGTACGCTGCTGGATAAGCCCTCCCGGCGGGTGGTGGAGGTGGATGTGAAATACACGGGTTTTCAGATACCGGATGAGTTTGTGGTGGGCTACGGCCTGGACTACGATCAGAGATACCGGAATCTTCCATATATCGGAGTAATTGAATTTATAGACTAAGAGGAGGAAATGAGTTGAACAACAGGCAATTCCGTGTATTTGGCTTTTATATGATTCTGTTTCTGCTGTTTATGGTAATGCTGAGAAGCTTCCAGGAACGCTCGGAAATGGAGAACCTGTACACTTACAATGAGTTTCGGGAGGATGTGAAAAACGGCCAGGTGACCCGGGCGGTTATCAGCCAGGATAAGTCTACCCCTACGGGAACGGTGACATTGACGATGAAAAACGGCGGTTCCCGGAAAATCCATGTGCCGGATACCGTAGAGGCCAGAGAGGTCATGGAGGCGGAAGGCGTCCTGGTGTCCTTTATGCAGGTGAAGGATACGGACTGGATGACTTCCCTGGGGGCACCTCTTTTGATTACGGTAGTGGTGGTCTTTTTTATGGTAATGATGATGAACCGGCAGTCCGGAGGCGGAAACGGCCGGATGATGGATTTCGGGAAGAGCCGGGCCAGGATGACCACCCAGGAGCAGATCCATACCACCTTTAAAAATGTGGCCGGGCTCCAGGAGGAAAAAGAGGAGCTGCGTGAGATCGTAGACTTCCTGAAAATGCCCCAGAAATACGGGCGTGTAGGTGCGCGGATTCCCAAGGGCGTGCTTTTGGAGGGACCTCCCGGAACGGGAAAGACGCTGCTGGCCAAAGCGGTGGCAGGGGAGGCAGGAGTTCCCTTTTTCAGCATTTCCGGCTCGGACTTTGTGGAGATGTTTGTAGGCGTAGGTGCTTCCCGTGTCCGGGATCTCTTTTCCGATGCCAAGCGCAATCACCCTTGTATTGTATTTATTGATGAGATTGACGCAGTGGCCAGGCGCCGGGGCAGCGGCATGGGCGGCGGCCACGACGAGCGGGAGCAGACCTTAAACCAGCTTCTGGTGGAGATGGACGGTTTCGGCGTCAATGAGGGAATTATTGTAATTGCAGCCACCAACCGGGTGGATATTCTGGATCCCGCTATTCTGCGTCCTGGACGTTTTGACCGGAAGATTATGGTGGGAAGGCCGGATGTGAAGGGCAGGGAAGAGATTCTCCAGGTGCATGCCAAAGGGAAACCCCTGGCGGAAGACGTGGATTTGAAGCAGGTAGCCCAGACTACCGCCGGGATGACGGGAGCGGATCTGGAGAATCTGATGAATGAGGCGGCCATTCTGGCGGCCAAGGAGGACAGGGCCTATATTATGCAGTCGGATATCCGCAAGTCCTTTGTGAAGGTGGGGATCGGCGCGGAGAAGAAGAGCCGCATTGTCTCCGAGAAGGAGAAGCGCATTACAGCATACCATGAGGCGGGCCATGCCATTCTCTTTCATGTGCTGCCGGATGTGGGACCGGTCTATACGGTGTCTATTATTCCCACAGGCGTGGGGGCTGCAGGGTATACCATGCCCCTGCCGGAGAAAGACGAGATGTTTAATACCAAGGGGCGGATGCTTCAGGATATCCAGGTATCTCTGGGCGGGCGGATTGCCGAGGAGCTGATCTTTGACGATATCACCACGGGAGCTTCCCAGGATATCAAGCAGGCTACCAATGTGGCCAGGGCCATGGTGACCAAATATGGCATGTCCGAGTCCCTGGGGCTGGTGAACTATGATTCCGACGAGGAAGTCTTTATCGGAAGGGATTTCGGCCACACCAAGGGTTACGGCGAGGAAGTGGCGGGTAAGATTGACGCCGAGATTAAGCGGATTGTGGACGAATGCTATGGGAAGGCAAAGGAGATTATCCTGGAACACCGGAGAGTGCTGGATGCGGCAGCCCAGCTGCTTCTTGAGAAGGAGAAGATTACCCGGGAGGAGTTTGAAGCCCTGTTTGTAACGGGGGAAGAGCCGGAACCAGTTTGATTCGTCATAATGACGAAAGTTTTTTGTGAAAAACTGACAAAAATAAGATGTAAATTTTGTAAAGTTTGTGAACACTTATTTTGAAACTATGCTATAATAATACTTGTAAAACCCCCAATACATTATATAGTTTTTGCTACACCCCATAAGTAAAAGAAATACCTTCTCCTAAAAAAG
>CAJUMM010000114.1 GCA_910586955.1 uncultured Lachnospiraceae bacterium
TTTAATACGTCTGCCATTATTTGTCACCTCCGCAATTTCCGCATCCGCCGTGATGGGTATCACCCTCCTGGTATTTCAGAAGACGGCGTCCTTCTTCGGTCTTGTACATTGCCGCACGCTTCATCGCCTGATCAAAGTCAATCAAATGCCCGTCAAACTCCGGACCATCCACGCAGGCGAATTTTACTTCGTCTCCAACCAGCACACGGCAGGCACCGCACATGCCGGTACCGTCCACCATAATGGGGTTCATGCTGACGATGGTGGGAATGCCCAGCTTCTTGGTGGTCAGGCAGGCAAATTTCATCATAATCATGGGGCCGATGGCTACGCAGAGATCGTACTTGTGGCCCTCGCTTACCAGTTTCTCCAGCATGGCTGTGCCTACGCCGTGGAATCCGTAGCTTCCGTCGTCCGTACACAGGTGGAGATTCCCCACTTTGCTCATTTCCTCCTCCAGAATCAGGAGATCCTTTGTCCTGGCGCCCACGATAATGTCGCACTCAATTCCATGCTCATGGAGCCATTTGGCCTGGGGATAGACGGGAGCCGTTCCCACACCGCCTGCGATAAAGACCACCTTTTTCTTCTTTACTTCTTCGAAATCCTCTGTGACCAGCTCAGAAGGCCGGCCCAGGGGACCTACAAAGTCCAGGAAGAAATCTCCTTCCTTCAAATCGACCATTTTAGAGGTGGATACTCCGATGGGCTGGAATACGATGGTGACGGTTCCGGCCTCTCTGTCGTAATCACAGATGGTCAGCGGAATCCGTTCTGCCGTCTCGTCCAGTCTTACGATAATAAATTGTCCCGGCTCACAGGTCTTTGCCACTCTGGGAGCGTGGACGACTTTCATGTAGACATTTGCAGAGAGCTGCTCTGCCTTCAAAATCTTGAACATAAATTTCCTCCTGGAGTATATTTTTTGGCACAATCTTCTTTCCCTTGTGCCGCTTCTGTACGGCCTTGGAATTTAAGCCGTACATTCTTACTCATCCTTTTTATCATAATGCAAATCGGCCCGGATTTCAACCAGATTCTTATATTTCGTAATCAAAACAGACCCGGTCACAGGCTGCAGGCTTGATTACTTCCTCCGCCACCGCCACATGGAGGGGATGCACCTGGTACCCTTCCAGATCTTCCGGCGTGTCCAGATCCGATATCAGCATCAGATCCCGGTTGCTGCCCGGGAGACGGTTCAGTTTCATTTCCGCGGACCGCAAGCCTGGGATCTGCCCTACCAGGGCCTTTAGGCGGGTGTCCGCTTCCTTCGCCATGTCTTCACGTTTCTCTGAGGGAAAATCTTCCTTGAAATTCCACATTACAATGTGTTTTACCATAGTATGCCTCCTATTTTGAGTTCCGCTCCATCCCTACAGCGCCCCTTTTACTGGCAGAACTTCCAGCCGCATTCTGCGTCTGTAATTCCTGCCGGGCGCTTCCGGGATTCCGCTGTTTTTATGGTTTCAGCTTGTACACCAGCACCAGCTTTTCACTGATCATGCCCTTTTCGTTGATGGCTACGGCCGTGAGCAGGGTTTCCTCTGCGGAAATGCGGATGGCCTTTTCATAATGGGTGCTTTCTGCCGTAGGGTCCGTGCCGTCCAGGGTATAATAGATATCCCCGTATTCTGCGTAAAGTTCCAGGCTCATAGCCCGGTCGTAAGTTCCTTCCGGAACGCTGCAGGTGGGCTTTTCCACCCGGTAAGGACTAAGCTCCATCCGAAGACCTTCGTGGGGACAGTCTTTGATCACATTTTCGATTTCAAAGGTCCGGCCGGTTTTGTTCAGGATTTCCATCATTTCCAGGTAAAGCTCTTCCAGGACAATCCCGTCTCCCCGGACGCTGTCCTCCAGGCGGATGGCGCTTTTCATACAGTCTTCCGCCATCTCCCCGGCGCCGATGCCTGCGTAAGCCCTTGCCAGATACCGCAGGGGGCGGATATCCGAATCCCCGGTATTCTGCTGAAGCTCCCGGGCATGCTTCAGATAGGGAAGCGCCTCCTCATAAGACTCCTTTTCCGTCAGGGACATGCCTTTTCTCAGCTGGTAAGAATAACTGTTGTCCCGGATAATGGAAAAATAGGAAGCTAAAAAAATCAAAAAACAGAGCAGAATCCCGCAGAGCATGAGAAAACCTTTGTGAACACCCCGGAACTGCCACTTGGACTCTTTGAAGGGAGCTTCTTCCTTCTTTTCCTGGTTTGGTACTTTTTCCGTATTCTGTCCCGTCGTCTTGGGAACATGTCCGCCGATCACCAAATCATCCAGCGGATCGTAGTCCGGAACCATCTGCACTTCCCTTCCGCAGATGCGGCAGAAAAGGCTTCCCGGCTCCAGCTCCGTATTGCAGTTCGGACAGCGCATAAACCCTTCCTCTTTCTCTCTCAAAACGTATTTTTAAAAATACTCTTCTAGGTAATGTTCAAATTCTTCCAGGGTCATAAGAATTTCACGGGGTTTGGTTCCCGCTTCTTCTCCCACAACACCTGCCTCCGCCAGCTGGTCCATGATCCGGGCAGCCCGGTTAAAGCCGACTTTAAACCAGCGCTGGAGCATACCGATGGAAGCCTTGTCCTTTTCGATGATAAATTTACCAGCCTCTGCAAAGAGGGCGTCCCGTTCCGGACCGTCCCCCTGGGAGGAGACTTCTGACCCGGAAGCAGCCGGAAGGGTGTTGATCTCCTCTTCCACCTGGCTGCTGTAGGAGGTCTCCGCATGGTGTTCTTTCAGAAATTCCACCACGGCTCCCACTTCCTCATCGGACACAAAGGCTCCCTGTACCCGGACCGGCTTTGGGTAGCCGTAGGGATAAAAGAGCATATCGCCCTTGCCCAGGAGCTTTTCCGCCCCGTTCATATCCAGAATAGTCCTGGAATCTACCCCGGAAGATACCGCAAAGGCAATCCGGGAAGGCATATTGGCCTTAATAAGGCCGGTAATCACGTTAACCGAGGGCCGCTGGGTGGCAATGATAAGATGGATGCCGGCTGCACGGGCAAGCTGGGCCAGGCGGCAGATAGCGTCCTCCACCTCTCCGGGAGCTACCATCATCAGATCCGCCAGCTCGTCTACCACAATCACAATCTGGGGCATTTTCTCAGGTTTATTGTCGTCCGGAATATCCTTGATTCCCAGTATTTTTTCGTTGTAACCCTGAAGGTTGCGGACGTTGTAATCGGCAAAAAGCTTGTAGCGCTTTGTCATCTCCGCCACCGCCCAGTTCAAAGCTCCCGAGGCTTTCTTGGGATCTGTCACAACGGGAATGAGCAGATGGGGAATGCCGTTGTAAACACTTAACTCCACCACTTTCGGGTCTACCATAATGAGCTTTACATCCTCCGGATCAGCCTTGTAGAGAATGCTCATAATCAACGTATTGATACAGACGGATTTTCCCGAACCCGTAGCTCCTGCAATGAGAAGATGAGGCATCTTGGCAATATCCGTTACCATGGTTTTGCCGGCAATATCTTTTCCAACTGCAAAGGCAATGTTGGATTTGTGGGTTTTAAATTCCTGGGAGGAAATCAGCTCCCGGAAAGAGACAATGGAATTTTCCGCATTGGGGACCTCAATGCCCACTGCGGCCTTTCCGGGGATAGGAGCCTCAATGCGGATGTCCGCCACAGCCAGATTCAGTTTGATATCATCCGAAAGGCCAAGGATCTTGCTGACCTTTACTCCCTGATCCGGCTGAATCTCGTAACGGGTCACGGATGGCCCCCGGCTTACATCCGTCACCGTGACACTGACGCCGAAATCCCTCAAAATCTGCTGCAGGTGCATAGCCGTTTCCCTGAGCTTCTGCTCCACATCTTTCCCTGCTTTATTTTTTACCTGTTTTAAAAGACTGATGGGTGGAGGCGTGTAAGCCCGGGGGCGATTGGACTCCGTTCCATGAAAAGATAGTTCCCGGGCAGAATCATCGGAACTCTTCTCCTGTACCGGTTCCGGATTCCTGGGCGCCTGGGGATCCGTCCTGTGCATACCCGGTTCCGGAAAAGAAGCCGGAGCTTTTTCCTCCGGTTCTTCCGGCAGCTCTTCTTCCACAGATGCTTCCCAGGTTCCGGACACAATCTCTTCCTCCGGTTTTTGAGCTTCCACAGAAATGGGCTTCGGAACGGGCTCCGGAATCTCCTCCGGTATGAAGGTTTCCTCCTGACGCTGCCTGTGAAGAGGAATCTCAAACATTTCGTCCAGATCCTTTAAATCCGGCTGGGAAGAAAGGGTAATCTCCCGCATTTCATCCGTATAAGCATCCTTCCGGATGGTAGTCTCTTCCAGGGCCACGCCGGAAACTTTCCGCTCTGTCCGGCTCTTTTTCTCCGGCTCCTCCTGTTTCAGGTTCCGCCCGGATGCCTGATTCTCCAAGACTTTCCGCCGTGCGGCCCGCCGCTCCTCTGCCAGGATCCGGTGGCGCCTGGCGTCCTCCCTGGCCGTATCGTATACCTTTTTGCCTCCGGTTTTGACCCCGCCGATAAAAGAGCGCTCCGTGATCACCACCAGGCAGATAATCAGAAGAGCCAGAAGCACAATCCATGCGCCCGCAGTGCCAAAGGCTCCTTTAAGGATTTTGCAGAGCATTCCTCCGAAGAAGCCGCCTCCGGCCTTGTGTTCTGCCGAAAAGGCATAAAAAGCCGCAGCCGTCTCCTCTCCTCCCTTTTCCCCGCCGAACATCTGCAGGATACCGCAGAGCAGAAAGCCGGCCGCAATCATAGCCGTTCCTTTTACCAGAGCAATGGTATTTTCCCGGTTGGAAATGGAAAATGCCGCAACCAGGAACATGCCTATGGGTAATATGTATGCAAAGATACCGAACAGGCCGAACATGACGCCGCTTACAGCACCGCCTGCGGCCCCGCCGAATCCGAAATTGCTGATCAGAAGCAGCACCGAGAAGGCAAAGAGAAGCAGAACCTGAATCTCGTCCCGGATAAATGCGTTGTCCGCCTGTTTTTTCCCGGCCGTCCGCCTGGAGGCGGAGGTTGTCTTCTTTCGTGTGCTTGTCCGGCGTCTGCCGGATGTGTTGGATGCCATTGCTGTTTCGTCCCTCCCATTTACGCAATTATAATTAGTATAGCATTTTTTCAAGTCCTTGTAAATGTTCGGGACAAATTTTGCCGGTACCCTCCGGAAGTCTGTCAGATCAGTCCCCGGAAAGGCTGGATCACAAAACCGAAAATCTTCCAGGCAGCCCGCTTCCACAAAGGGGCTTTTCCAGGTGTAAGATGAGCCGGAATTTCGTAATTCTTTCCGTCCAGGACCTTTCTGGAATCTGCCTCCATGGCCTTCACATACCCTTCTAATTCCCGGTTCAGCTCTTTGCTTTCAATGACCAGCATCAGCTCCGTATCCAGATAAGAACTTCTGAGATCCAGGTTATAGGAGCCGATGACGGACAAGTCCTCATCGATAAGAATGCTCTTTCCATGGTTGGAAATTCCCCCGTCATACTCATAGAGGCTAATTCCCGTGTCCAGAATTTCCTCTTTGTGGCGGAGGTAATCGCTGGAAGCCACGAAATTGTCTCCGTTTTCCACGGCGTTCAAAATCAGCCGGGTATCCGGCACCTGTTCTTTTAGTTCCCGGAGCCGGCTATACATATAGTCATTGCAGACCACATAGGGAGACTGGATCACCACCCGCTCCCGGGCTTCTTCCATCAGCCGGGTCAGCTGGTAGAAAACCACAGGTTCCTTGCTGTAGATGGTTGTGGGGTTGGCCAGCAGGCGGATGGCCCCGGCCTCATAAGTGTGAGCCCCATAATCCCAGCTTTCATCAAATAATTGGGGATGGGATACCAGGAGGCTTTGAAAGCGTTCTTCCAGCATGGCCCGCTGTTCCTTGACTTTTTCTTTTTCTGCCAGGCTTTCATCTTTATGAAAAGGCCTGCAGTCCTTCTGGTTCCACACACTCTCAAAATAGGCCTCCAGCTCATATAAGGAGCTGTCCCGGTTTCCCGGCTGTGTGTTGTATACCAGGACTTCCCGGTCCAGGCTTATATTTTTGTCTGTGCAGGCTCCGATAAAATAGTCAAAGGTATTACGTCCTCCCAGAAGGTAAGCTTCCTCATCCACAATGATATATTTGTCGTGCATCCTCCCCTGGAGCTTCCAGGGTGTGAAAAGATTTGGTTTGTTATAGAGACGGATTTCCACATTTGGATGGGAAGACAGTGCATAGAACAATTCCTTCCCCTCCATACGGACAAGCCCGCTGATCCCGTCCACCAGAATCTGCACCTGCACCCCTGCATCCGCCCGGTTTAAAAGAACGGCCAGAATATCTTTTGTACTCTCTCCGGGCCGCATATCGAAAGTAGCCAGCACAATCCGTTCCTTGGCCCTGCCAAAAAGGCGCATCCGCTCCTCCCAGGCACTCTCATTGGTTTCCACAATCCCTGCCCGGTCACAGCCCGAGGTTCCCTGCCGGAACTTAGATAAATCAAAGCCGGAAACCGTAGTTTCCCTCACTTCCGGGCAGGAAAAAAAGGGAGCCATGGCCCCCACCATGAGATAAAGCAAAGCAAACAGCAGCAGACTCTTAAGGGTAAACCTTACAGGATGGTCCAAAATACGTTTCCGAATCCGGGTTTTCATAAAACTTCTCCTCTTTTGCAGAATATCCAAAATCATAGCCTGCCGCTGCCTGCTTGTCAAGTGTACCTTGGCGGTCCGGATGGCATCATAATCCTTATTCCGTCATATGCAGCCGCTCCACAATGCTTGATTTCTGTACCGATCGGTATACCAGCACCGGAATGGCCGCACCCAGTATCAGGAAAATGGGAAGCATTCCCAAAACCGGATACCAGATAAAACGGACCTTAAAGAACCAGAGCATATCCTCCAGACGGCTCATAACCAGAAGGTAAAGGAGGAAATTCAAAACCAGGGAGACGGATATGGCAATCACTCCATAGAAACATCCTTCCAAGACCAGCATCCAGGTGAGCTGTTTTCCCGTCATGCCGATGCTTTGGAGCATGGCCAGCTCCCGCCTGCGGGTTCGGATTCCCGTTACCATGGCATTGATAAAGTTTAAGATTCCCACCAGGGCCACGATAGCGCTGGCAGAGATACCTACGGCGAAAAACATCTGCCGCAGGGAGTCAAACTCCTCATAATATTGGGCTCTGGATTGAAAATCGAAGTCCGGCTCTGTCTCTTTTGTATAATCTTCCAGGAAATCCTCCAGTTCAAATGTCCTCCCCTCTTCCATATCCGCCAGGTAGCTCATAACTGCCGCCTGATCTCCTGCTTCCTCCTGAAGACGCTCTGCAGCCATGGCAAACTCTGCATTTCCGAACCTGCGGACGGTAAGGGAGGTAGGCAAAATGGCGGAGGCGGCAATGGTATAAGTCTCCCGGTGGCTTTTTAGAATCTCAAGCTGGGGATTCAAATCCGTACCCGTATAAACGTATTCATCTACAATCAATAGAGAGACTTGATCCCCTGT
>CAJUMM010000115.1 GCA_910586955.1 uncultured Lachnospiraceae bacterium
TCCGCTTTCAGGGGCCCTTTTTTGCGCTTATGCGGGAAGCCCTGACCAATGCTCCCACGGTGGAACAGCGCACCGCCATCCTGGCTTTCCTCAAACGGTATACGGATATGTCTTCCGGAAAGCACCTGATGGAAACCATGAAGAGCACCTTAGCCGAGATCAAGAAATATATGTTCCACGATCAGCGGGAACAGCTGGAGCAGCTTACCAAAGGCCTGGGACACAGAGGCCCCCAGGATACGGCCGGAAACACGGCCCGCCTTCAGCAGGATATCATTCCCTTCCTGGCCAAGTACATTGCCCAGACCCGGAACATGGGACACCTGCGGGATCTGACTACCCAGCTGACCTACAATGCCGCCCGCTATGAGAACGGGGATCTGGATCAGCTGATTCAGGATTTCAAAAACCTGCTGAGATTCCCCTCTTTCCAGAAAACCTTTGAAGGAATGGATGAAGCCCAGCTCCGGGAGCTGCTCATGCGGATGAATTTCGACAAGGCTGCAGGAAAGACAGCCTGGGCCGACAAGTTCCTGAATATTGTGGAAAGCGGCATCCGGGGAGACGCCGGCCTGGAAAACCGCCAGGTTTTCGAAAATGTAGTCAACGCCCTTCTCCTGAATGAGAGCGTCTATATGCCTGTGCTTCACCTGATGCTTCCCATTGAGCTAAACGGACAGCTGATGTTCTCCGAGCTCTGGATTGACCCGGACGAGGAAAATACCGGCTCCACGGATCCCAAGGAGCGCACAAGCAAGCTGCTGATTAAATTTGATATCAAGGATGTGGGATTTTTTGACCTTCTCATGGTGTACGAGAAGGACAATGTGAGTATGCGTCTCTTTTACCCGGAGCGCCTCTCCTCTTTCGAACCGGAGATTAAGAAGGGCATGAATGAGATTCTGGAGCGGAACGGCTTTAACTGCGAATACTTAGGATTGGAGAAGGCCACCGGCTCTATCCCCGTATCCGGCGTATTCCCCAAGATTTATGAAAGGAAGAATTCGGTCAATGTCACAATTTAACCATGTATTGAATAAGAAAGCTGTAGCTTTAAAATATGACGAGAACAAAAACGCCGCCCCCGTTATCGTGGCTTCCGGCATGGGGTATCTGGCGGAAAAAATCGTAGAGGTAGCCAACGACAACGGCGTGCCCGTCTACGAAGACAATTCCCTGGCTACGGTCCTGACCCAGCTTAACCTGGGCTCTGAGATACCGGAGGAGCTTTACCAGGCCATTGTGGATATCTATGCCTATTTCCTGAAATTTGTGCCGAAAGCTCCGGAAGAAGGCAGCCCCGAAGAGGTGCAGGCGGAAGAACGCCAAGGGGAGGAGGAATAAGGGCATACAAAAATGCCCTCTTTACAAAAGTTCCAGCAATGCTTCCACACTCTCCCGCCTGGTGGCCCAGCTTGTAGCCAGACGGACTACCGTGTGTTTATCATCCGGTTTTTCCCAAAAACTCACCGCCGCCTTTTCCTGAAGGTCTTCCAGGGCCTTATTCTCCAATATCAAAAACTGCTGGTTGGTGGGAGATTCCAGATAGAACCGGTATCCTTTTTTCTTAAGCCCCTCTTTCAAAAGCTCTGCCATGTCAATGGCATGACGGCTGATTTCCAGATATAGATCATCCGTAAAAAGCGTGTCAAACTGTATGCCCAGAAGCCGCCCCTTGGCAAGCAATGCTCCGTGCTGCTTGACTATGGTGAGAAAATATTTGGGCATATTGTTTTTGGTAAACACCACCGCTTCCCCTAAGAGCGCTCCCACCTTGGTGCCTCCGATATAGAAAACATCACAGTACTGTGCGATAAGAGGCAGGGTGACGTCCGTGTCCCGGCTCGCCAGGCCGTAACCTAAGCGGGCGCCGTCCAGATACAGGGGGATTTGAAATTTCGTACAGATTCCGGAAAGCTCCCCAAGCTCCTGCCGGGTGTAAAGGGTCCCGTACTCCGTTGGATGGGAAATATAAACCATTCCGGGAAACACCATATGTTCGCGGTTCTCATCCTGCCAGAAGCCTTCCAGAAAGGCTTCCAGCTCCCCGGGGCAGATCTTCCCCTCATGCTGGGGCAGTTCCAGGACCTTGTGGCCGTGATATTCGATGACTCCCGCCTCATGAAGGCTCACATGTCCGGTCCGGGCTGCAACCACTCCCTCGTAGGATTTCAGCATGGCGCCGATCACCACCATATTGGTCTGGGTCCCCCCTGTAAGAAAGAAGATTTCCCCCTGGGGACAGCTGCAGGCTTTGCGGATTTTTTCCTTTGCAGATCGGCAGTAAGGATCGTTTCCGTAGCCGGAAAGCTGTTCCAGGTTGGTTTCCCCCAGGCGCTTCAGGATTTTTTCGTGGGCGCCTTCTATGTAATCGCTTTCAAAACATAACATCGAATCACCCTCCTATGATTCCAAAATTCCTCAGGGCATTGCGGATTCCGCCGGCATCCACATCGTCCGTCACATAGTCTGCACACTTTTTCACAAAGGGCTCCGCATTTCCCATGGCTACGCCTATCCCTGCAAATTCCAGCATTTCCGTATCATTCTCTCCGTCCCCGAAGGCAATAATTTCTTCCGGGGCAATCCCGTAATGGGAAAGTATCTGCTGCATTCCCACCACCTTGCCTCCCTCTTTTGCAATAATATCCGTGCCGAAATCACTCCACCAGGTCATTTTGCAATGGGGCATCCTGCCCAGCACCCCGTTGGCCTCCTCCGTTCCTGCAAAGACATTGACCAGATACACGTCGCCGCCTTCGTATCTGCCTGTCTCCGGCAGCTGGGAGGAAATGGAAATCTGGGCCCTCTCTACCCTTTCGTCTATAAAATTAATATAGATCCGCTCCTTCTCCACAAAAGCGATAGGAAGCTCCCTCTTTTCAAAAAGGGGAAGAATCCCCCGGATATCTTCCGGATCAATCCGGTAACCGGACAGCACCTTCCGCTCCCCATTGAGGCAGAGCTGGCCGTTTAACAGCACGTAACCGTCAAATTCCAAATCCCGCACCGGCAGATCCAAAAGCTCCAGAATATGACGCCCGGTGGAGGTGAAAACCATCACCCCTTTCTCCCGCAGCATTCGAAGAGCTTCCCTGGTATCTCCGGGAACGGTGCCGCTTTGGTGGGACAATAATGTGCCGTCTACATCAAAAAAAGCCGCTTTTATTTTCATAAGTACCTGCTCCTTTTCAAATTTCTATTTCCATCCCCGTATAAAGCTGTTCCACAGCTTCCCCCAGTTCTTCTTTTAAGATGTCAAAAGCTTTCTGCCCGGTACAATGGCCCGTATAGAGCTTTTGAATCCCGGTCCTGCGGATACGGCCTGCCAGGGCCCGCACCTCCGCTTCCGGGGTCTTGTAGAGATGGAAGCCTCCAATCACGGCATAGATGGCTTTTCCGGGACAGGCCTCCCGGACCTCCCGGATAATATTGTCCACTCCGGCATGGGAACAGCTGCTGAAAACCGCAAGGCCCTGCTCCGTGTCAAATACCAGGCTCTGCTCATGGGAAAAAGAATCCGGCACCAGCCTTCTTCCCTGCCTCCGGTAGAGATTCACGCTTCTGGCAATGGCTTCCAGGCCTTCCGTCTGATGAGGAATCAAGCGGACCCCGGAAAGAATCTCATAATCCCCGGACACATAGCGGATCCGCTCCCGGTATTTCTTCAGGAATCCCCGGTGAATCCCGATATATTTATGAAACCATCCTTTCTTTCCGTAGCAGTCTTCCCCGCAGCCCTCCCGCAGATAAAACAGGGCCTCCCGGTTTCTCTCAAAAAAAGCGCCCATCCCGTCTGCGTGATCGTAATGGGCATGGGACAGGACGCCGAACTCCACCTCCTTAAGAGGAATCCCGCAGGTATCTGCATTTTTCATAAAACGATCGGAGGCCCCGGTATCTAAAAGGATCCCATGCCCCTGGTATTCCAGATAAAAAGACAAGCCCCACTCCGGCGACAGCCCGCTTTGTGTGAGATTATCCACCAATACGTTTGCAATCATAAATGTCTTCCTTTTCTTTCACTTTATTCCAAATCCGGCTTCAGAAATTCCATCACCGCAAGGTTAAATTCCTCATGTCTTTTGCCGGCAATAAAATGATCTCCGGGGAGAAAGACAAGCCTGGCCCCTGGAATCCCCCGCCCAATCTCCTCCGTGTGGGATCTGCGTATCATATCCCTGGTTCCCGCAATTACAAGGGTCCTGGCCCGGACTTTCCCCAAATCTTCCACAGACAGATCCGGCTCCCGTACCATCAATCCCAAAAGCTCCGCATTTCTTCTGGCTGCCGGACTTTTGGATGCAAAGAGACCGGCTATGCGAAAGCCCAGAACAATGGGGATCTGAATCTGGGGCTTTACCCCGCCCGGATTTAAATTGGCTCCGTTTAGGATTAGATTGCGGACATACTCCGGATATTTTATGGCAAAAAGCAGGGCGATATTCCCGCCGTCGGAAAAACCCAGCAAATCTGTTTTTGTAATATGATGCTCGTCCAGAAACCCCTTTAGATCTTCCGCAAACTGCTCCAGGGTAAAAGGCTCCTCCCCCCTGGGCGTCTTTCCATGGCCTCTGGTATCCAGGGCTAGCACCCGGAATTTCTTTGAAAAACAGGGAATCTGATGGACAAAGTATCCACAGTCCTCCCCGTTTCCGTGAAGGAGAACCAAAGGGAAGCCCTTTCCCTTCTCCACATAGTAGTGTTTGATATCCACGCAGCTCCTCCTGTGTTTATAAGCCCCCCGGGCCCTGCCCCTCACCCCGGACGGAGTTCAGCATCCGCAGGGCGGACTTGGCCATTTCGCTTTCCGGAAACTCCTCCAGGGTTTTCCGGTAATAGCCCTTTGCTTTCTCTCCCTGCCCCATCTGCCCGTAGCAGTAGGCGATATTTAAAAGGGCCATTTCCCGGTAAGAAGCCCGGCTGGAAGTCAGCACCACCACGTAGCGGTATCTGTCAATCCAAGAATGACGGGTAAAAAACTCATAGCTTTTCTCAAATTCCCGGATGGCCAAGGGGTAGTCGCCGGAACTGAAACATCGGATGCCCTTTCTGTGATTGCGGGGAATCAGCCTGCGAAGGATGAAGGAGGCCAGCAGATAGATAAGGGCTCCCATGCTTCCCCAAAACCACACCAGAACCATCAGCAGCAAAAGCTGCGGCAGCAGGGAAATCCATGCAATCTGCCGCACCACCGGTTTACCGGACGCCATCATTATCTCCTCCTTACCCTAATCATTCTTTCCTGATTGTACCATCTTGTCTGCATAAAAACAATATTTACATTGCAAATGACAGGGGGATGTTTGAAAACTCTCTTTTCGGGATTGTGTGCCCATTGGGGGATGTCTTATAAGTTATCCATTGTAAAGGGCAGATAAATATTTTATAATCACATATATGAATTGGAAGTTGTGGGTGAAGGCAGACGCAGTTAAGAAACCTTATCCCATCCGGAACACGCTCTCGCTCCATTCAAACGCAGCGGTACTAAGCTCACACTTCGCCTTTGGCTCGTGTTCGCTAAGGACCGGCGTTTTCATAGGGTTCCGGCTAAGATAAGGTTTCTTAACTGCTGGCAGTCTCCAGCTAAACATTCATGAGTATAGCAGCCCCTAGTCCCGTTTGAAGGGGCAGGCTCTCGCCAAATAGACATACTAAGCGTAGGCTTGGCCCTTCGGGCCAGAAAATGGTCTGATCCATATAGGCCTAGCTTAATACCTACGGGAAGAAAGCTATTGGAAATAAAATGATCCCGCAGCCAACAGCCAGCGCTACAGGAAGCCCATCTTAGCTGGAACCCTATGAAAACGCCGGTGCTTAATGAGCCCAAGCAGTACGCGCCGGGCGAATTTAGCACCCGCTGCGTTTGAATGGAGCGAAAGCGTGTTCCAGATGGGATGGGCTTCCTGTAGTGCGTCCTGTTTCTGCCGAGTGATTTTTTGTGTTTCATACACCTTACATTTGGGAGGGAGAAAGGAATGGAATCAAGAAACAGAGCATCCAATTATGAAAAAATGAAAGAACATATGGCAGCTGCATTTTTACAATACAGTCAAAGGGAAATGATCCGGAAGTTTTCCCTTGCCCATGACGAAACCTACCTTTATGTTGATTTTGTGGGAAGAAATTACCACATTCACCGCCAGACAGGAGCCGTAACCTGGCGGGAGGATGCTTTTCAATCAGAAAAAGCGGTAGACTACAACGAAGCTATGACCATATATGATGTACTTTGCTATTCCAAAGAAAACTGTCGTCTTGCCAATGAATGGGTCAATATAAGCAGCCTTTCCTCCATTCAAGGGGGCAGTTTAACAAAAGACAGTTACTTTTTTCAAAATGCCGGAGCGTATTTTGACGGGAAAGCAGACAGCCTGGCCCATGCCTGCCGGCTGCTTCAGGGAAGAAAAATTCAAAAAGGCGATGTGGCCTACGAGCTGGATCTGTTTCCTTTTCTTCCGCTGTCCCTGCACTTCTGGGAATCCGATGAAGAATTTCCTGCAAGCCTGCAAATCCTGGCAGACAAAAATATTCTTGATTACATGCACTATGAGACCTTAATGTTTGCAATCACACATCTTCTCAATCGTTTAAAAAGCCAATGCGGGAGTACGCACTTATGCTGAAACAAGGATAGCAGAAATATCCATAAAATCACCTCCTGATTGGAGCATAAAGATTTTTTTACTGAAAATCAATAGGTTTGTTCTGAAATGTTCTCTGGATCAGCCAAATCAAAATCATCTATCCCAGAGGGCCTTGGCGGAAGCAGCGAAATCTCTGCTGTAATTTCTTTTGCCAGTCCCAGCTTTTCACCTAGCAAAATATCTACCACCGGATTACCTGTTTGATATAGAAAGGACAGGGAAACCGAAACCCTTTTCAGCTTGTTCAAGTATGCTTTGCTTTCATCCAGTTCTCCATTATTTAACAGCCCATTCAATACAGACAAGTGATTGGCAATATCATGGCGAAATGCTTTCGTTTGCTCGTAGCGCCTTTGTGCCTCGGTAATATAGTTTTTTTGTGCTTGGGTTGCCTGCTCCAAAGATCGCAACGCCGTCTGGGTTTGAAAGCTGTGACAGATGTGTTGGTAGGCATACAGTGTGCAAAGCAGCGCGGCCAGCCCCAGGATTTGCATGACTAATAACGCACTGTGTTTTCCGGCCTCCCCTAACGAAATGGACGAAAGTAAGACGCTATATGAAGTTTCCAGGATATACAGTTCAGCAGCAAAGAAAAACAGTCCGGGAAATAGTAACAAACCGACATATGGCATTTGACGCTCTTCTGTCAGAGATAGAAATTTCAATACCGCACCACAACAACAGGCGCAGATTACAAAAACGGTCAGCGTTGCTAAAAGAAATAATAGATACAGCAGTGTTTTCCCGACCATACTGGGGAATAGTATAACCTCTACCGAGTTGACGATACCGAAAGAAAGCTGA
>CAJUMM010000116.1 GCA_910586955.1 uncultured Lachnospiraceae bacterium
ATTACTGGGTTTATAGCCGTTTTTTGTTTTCACAAGTGTCAAACTCGGGATTATACTGCAAATTATGCTGTTTGGCAATCAGAAAATAATTCCGTTTTTTTACTGTAATGCCAGGCACCTGTTCCCCCGAAGTTCAAAAATCTTTTCAAACTGTCTCCGGCTGTATTCCATATACCCGGAAATGGGATCCGCTATGGTGACCGTATCCTTTCCATAACCGATGAGAACTGCCCCATGATCATTTCTATGCCATTCCATAAATCTCCCGTCCTCCGTGTACCATCCTTCCGCCTTTTTCAAATCCTTCATTCCGATGGTTACCCATACCACCACCGGCGTCCCTTCCCTTACCAGGCCGTAAAGCTCTTCCGGGGAGGCCCCTGTCAAATCCACCGGCCGCAAGGAACTCCCGCAGTCCTGAAGGAACGCCTCTGCTGCTGCCGCAATGGCCGGAACGCCGCAGATATATCCCCCTTTGGTGGAAGGATCCCCAATAAAAAAATGCTCCATATCGTTTCCGTATCTTCTTCCGTCCTCCCCGTCCCAGAAATCTGCGGACAGTCTGGGAAGATACTCCATGGCCATAGCTATTTTATCTGCCGGAAGGCCATAATAATTCAGCACCATGGTCATAGCCGTAATCTCACATCCTGTGGGGAGCTCCGGCATCTGTTGTACCAGTTCAAAATCTCCCAATACAAAGGAACCGCCTTTTTCCTCCAAAGCCTTCTCTAAAGCAGGGGCGTTTCCACCCTCTCCCTGGTATTTTACAAGAATCACCTTCAAATCCCTGGCAAATGCCAGCTTCCCGCAAAGCATTCCCATAAGAAACGTACCTATGCACATAAGGAACAGCTTCCTTTGAAATCTCCGTTTTACCCCCCCCCGCCCTCAATTTTCTTCTTTTTCCAGTCTCAATCTTTCTCTTCTGCATACAAACCGCCTCCTGCTTTTCAGCTTAAAGGCGGTTTGTATCAAACTTGTATCTATGAAAACATCAATCCCCAAACTTCATCATACGCACTTCTGCGGCATGGAAGACGCCCTCCTCAAAATCTCCCCGCATATAAACCTGCATATGTTCCTCCAGGTTCTCCGGCCCGGCTTCCGTATCTTCATAGCTGTTCCCTTCACCGAAGGCTGTCCGCAGATAAAAATAGGTATCCTTGTCATAAACAACCGGAACCAAAGAAGAATCCGGCAGCTTTTCCTTAGAAGAAGGGCTGCTGCTGGACAGTGAGCCGTCATCTGAAATCTTTAATGACACCTCTGCCACGGAAAAGGAATCCTCCTCTATCTTCCGCACCTTGCCTACATAGTCTGCCTCAACCATCTGCGCAATCTCCGGATCCAGAAGATCCCGGCTGGGTTTTCTGCCGCAGGCAGTGAGTGCCAGGCATAATGTCAAGACCGCGCCGAGAGCCGGCAGCATGTAAATTCTTTTGTATCTCATTTCAAACCTCCTGTACCAGTTTCCTGGTGTTTTCTTTCTTTATGGCTATTTTAGAACTTTAATCTTTAAATAGTCTCTAAAGGTTTTGAAAAGTATTCTTTTATGGACGATCCGGAAGGATAGAAAAAACAACAGCGCCACCCAGCCATCTAACCAGATGACTGGGCGGCGCTGCCGCTTATCTATTACTTTTTAGATTTTACTTATAACTGGGGACCGGCGGAAACAAGTGCCTTTCCTGCCTCGTTGCCCTCATATTTCGCAAAGTTCTTGATGAATCTTTCTGCCAGATCCTTTGCCTTTGTCTCCCACTCGGAAGCGTCACCGTAGGTGTTGCGGGGATCCAGGATGTTGGTGTCCACGCCGGGAAGCTCTGTGGGAACCTCAAGGTTAAAGAAGGGAATCTTCTTGGTGGGCGCTTTCAGGATATCTCCGTTGAGGATTGCATCGATGATTCCACGGGTGTCCTTAATGGTGATACGCTTTCCGGTTCCGTTCCATCCGGTATTAACCAGGTATGCTTTGGCACCGTTTGCCTCCATTCTCTTCACCAGCTCCTCGCCGTACTTAGTGGGATGCAGCTCCAGGAACGCCTGGCCGAAGCATGCGGAGAAGGTGGGGGTGGGCTCTGTGATGCCCCGCTCCGTACCTGCAAGCTTTGCGGTAAAACCGGACAGGAAGTAGTACTGTGTCTGCTCCGGAGTCAGAATGGATACCGGAGGAAGCACACCAAAGGCATCTGCAGACAGGAAAATCACCTGGTTGGCTGCGGGAGCCGCAGATACGGGACGTACAATATTCTCGATGTGGTTGATAGGATAAGATACCCGGGTATTCTCGGTTACGCTCTTATCGTTGAAATCAATCTTGCCTTCCGCATCCAGGGTTACGTTCTCAAGAAGAGCGTTGCGCTTGATTGCGTTGTAGATATCCGGCTCGGACTCCTTGTCCAGATTGATAACCTTGGCATAGCAGCCGCCCTCGAAGTTGAACACGCCGTTGTCATCCCAGCCGTGCTCGTCGTCACCGATGAGAAGACGCTTGGGATCGGTAGAAAGGGTGGTCTTGCCTGTTCCGGAAAGTCCGAAGAAGATAGCGGTATTCTCGCCGTTCATATCCGTATTGGCAGAGCAGTGCATGGATGCAATACCCTTAAGGGGCAGGTAGTAGTTCATCATGGAGAACATACCCTTCTTCATCTCTCCGCCATACCAGGTATTCAGAATTACCTGCTCCCGGCTGGTAATATTGAACATAGCTACGGTCTCGGAATTGAGGCCCAGCTCCTTGTAGTTCTCTGCTTTTGCCTTGGAAGCATTGTAAACAACGAAATCCGGCTCAAAGTTTGCAAGTTCTTCCTCCGTGGGCTGGATGAACATATTCTTAACGAAATGAGCCTGCCAAGCTACCTCCATAATGAAGCGGATTGCCATGCGGGTATCCTTGTTGGTACCGCAGAAGGCGTCTACCACAAAGAGTCTCTTGCCGGAAAGCTCATTCAGGGCAATCTTCTTCACCTCGGCCCAGGCTTCCTCGGTAGCCGGATGGTTGTCGTTCTTATATTCATCAGAGGTCCACCATACGGTATCCTTGGAGTTATCATCCATTACAATAAATTTGTCTTTGGGGGAACGTCCCGTATAGATACCAGTCATAACGTTCACAGCCCCAAGCTCGCTCACCTGGCCTTTTTCAAAACCTTCCAGACCCGGCTTCGTCTCCTCTTCGAACAACATTTCATAAGAAGGGTTGTGGACAATTTCAGTAGTTCCGGTAATGCCATACTTGCTCAGATTAATCTCTGCCATTTCATTTATCCTCTCTTCTTCAATATTAGCCTGCATCTTAAGATACCTTTGGAGCATCCCTTCTGCCAGACTTCCACTATCCTATTATACATAATAAAAAGATAAAATCAATAAAAATCCTCTAAAATTTTTTACAAAATTCATTCTTCCTGTTTTTCCCTGGAAGCATGTGAAAATTTTGTGAAATAAATATTAACTTTTTATTTTTACTTTCTTTTTGGCCCGGATTTATGTTATGATAATTGAAATTTCAATTTTTTCTTATGAAATATCCTTCGGGCAAAACGAATTTTCCTGTATATCAATTAAGAAGACACCCTGGAACATATACAAATTAAGGAAACACCCTGCAGGTATATCCCTATGTACAAAGAACACATACACGTTAAGGAAAGGAAACGATGCTTATGCAGACTAACACATTTTCGGAAATTACTCCTGAAATCCTGAACCTGGCAAAATTAAGCGAGCAGGCAAGCCAGATTAACTCGGAGCTTTATAGCAAATACGAAGTAAAACGGGGCCTGCGGGACATCAGCGGCAAAGGCGTCCTGGCGGGACTGACGGAGATCGGAGAGATCCGCTCCTATACCATCGTAGATAATGAGATGATTCCCTGCGAAGGAAAACTTTTCTACCGGGGCATGGACATTGAAGAGCTGGTGAAAGGCTTTGTATCCGAACAGCGCTTCGGCTTCGAGGAGATTACCTATCTTCTGCTTTTCGGTGATCTGCCGGACAGAAAGGAGCTGGATACCTTTTCCGGACTGCTGGCCTCCTACCGCTCTCTTCCCACCCATTTCGTGCGGGATATTATTATGAAGGCCCCCAGCAAGGACATGATGAACACCCTGGCCAGAAGCGTCCTGACCCTCTACTCCTACGATGACCGGGCGGACGACATTACCCTGCCCAACGTACTGCGCCAGTCCCTGCAGCTGATTGCCCTCTTTCCTATGCTGGCCGTGTACGCCTACCAGGCCTACAGCCATTATCACGACGGAAAGAGCCTTTATATCCATTCCCCCCAGCCGGAGCTTTCCACTGCGGAAAACCTTCTCCATATCCTCCGGCCGGACAGCTCTTATACGGAGCTGGAAGCTAAAATCCTGGATATTGCCCTGGTCCTCCACATGGAGCACGGCGGCGGAAACAACTCCACCTTCACCACCCATGTAGTCTCTTCCTCCGGCACGGATACCTATTCCTCCGTGGCCGCATCCTTAGGCTCCCTCAAAGGACCCAAGCACGGCGGCGCCAATATCAAAGTGGTCCGCATGTTTGAAGATATGAAAAAGGAAATCAAGGACTGGAGCAGCGAGGAGGAAGTCACTGCCTACTTAAAAGCCCTCTTAAGCAGGGATGCCTTTGACCACGCCGGACTGATCTACGGTATGGGACATGCCGTTTATTCCCTGTCCGACCCCAGGGCCAACATTTTTAAATCTTTCGTGGAAAGCCTGTCCCGGGAAAAGGGACGGATGGATGAATTCAAGCTTTACTCCATGGTGGAACGCCTGGCTCCCCAGGTTATTGCCAAGGAACGCCAGATCTATAAAGGTGTCAGCGCCAACGTGGACTTCTACAGCGGCTTCGTGTACAGTATGCTGGATCTGCCTTTGGAGCTCTACACCCCCATCTTCGCCATGGCCCGTATCGTGGGATGGAGCGCCCACCGCATCGAGGAGCTGGCCAACAACGGGAAGATCATCCGTCCGGCTTACAAGAGCGTGGCGAAGAAGCAGAAGTATACGAAGCTGGGGGATCGCTAACGCATACTTCCTGGACTGCTAATATTTGAAAAAGGACTGTCCGGAACAGCTTCCACTGTCCCCCGGCAGTCCCTTCTTTCTACCAGAACATCTCCACGCCTTTCCGCGACTGGACGGCAAACCAGATAAGCACGGCGAAGAAGAGAGCCATCACTATCCAGTAGACCTGCATGGGCATAGGAAACACATAGGAATTTACCAGTCCGTATCCCCCGTACACTAAAGAGGTAAAGCCAAACACCAGCATCTTGGGAGCTATAAAGCTCTTATATCCTTCCAGATCCTTGCACTTGCGGATATCTATCTCTTTGCTCAGAAGCATGGAGGTCTTAATTTCCCCTGTCTTCTTCATAAGAATCCAGGCGTAAAGCATATAGGCCCCTGCGCCCACAAAAATAATATCCATCAAGCTCCAAATACTATTATCCATAATTACGCCTTTCCTCCTGTTTCTTAATCAATTCCAAGAAACCCTTTCACAGCCGCCTTCATCTCCTTCACTTCCACCACTGTGGTGTGAAGGATCTTGGCATCTTTAAGCTCTCTCACTGCTCCTGGAACTTCGGTTTTCGAGATCCCGGAAAGCCGGTCTGCCAGCCGGAAATCATCTGCCTCTCCCCGCTCCTGGCCTAAAGCCTCCATTACGCTGCCTGTAAATTTAAAGGGGCTTGCGGTGGACACAATCACCGTCTCCTTGGTATCCCCTGTTTCGGCCCTGTATTTTTCATAGGCTCCGGCCGCAACCGCCGTGTGGGGATCCAGCACATAGCCGGTTTTCTGGTAAATCCGGCGGATGGTGCCGGCCGTCTCCTCCTGGGAAGCGTAATTTCCGTAGAAATCGTGAAGCTTCTCCCTCATGTCCGGGGTAATCTCATAGCTTCCTCTTTCTGCCAGGCTCTTCATCAGAGCGGCGGTTTTTTCGGAGTTCCGGCCCCCAATCTCATAAATCAGCCGCTCCAGGTTGCTGGAAATAAGAATATCCATGGAAGGAGAACTGGTCAGGATAAACTCCCGGTTCCTGTCATAACGTCCGGTGCAAAAGAAATCATACAGCACCCGGTTCTCATTGGAGGCGCAGATCAGCCGTCCTAAGGGCGCTCCCATCCGCTTTGCATAGTAGGCCGCCAGGATGTTGCCGAAATTGCCTGTGGGAACCACTGCGTTGAGGGTTCCGCCCTTCTTTAGTACTCCCTTCTTGTAAAGCTGGGCGCAGGCATACACGTAGTAGACAATCTGGGGAACCAGACGGCCGATGTTGATGGAATTGGCGGAGGAAAACCGGAAGCCAGCCGCCGCCATTTCTTCTTTCAACGCCTTATCCCCGAAAATCTCCTTCACACCGCTCTGGGCATCATCAAAGTTGCCCCGGATTCCCACCACAAAGGTATTGTCCCCTTTCTGGGTCACCATCTGCTTTTCCTGGATGGGGCTCACCCCGTCCTTGGGATAAAAAACTATAATCCGCGTGCCCGGCACCTCTGAAAACCCGGCCAGTGCCGCCTTCCCGGTATCCCCGGAGGTAGCGGTCAGAATCACAATCTCATCCTCCACCCGGTTCTTCTTTGCCGCCGCAGTCATGAGATGGGGCAGAATGGAGAGGGCCATATCCTTAAAGGCAATGGTTGGACCGTGAAAGAGCTCCAGATAGGAGACCCCCTCCGCCTCCCGGATTGGCGCAATCTCCGGGGTGTCGAACTTGCTGTCATAGGCACTTTCGATACAGTGAAGAAGCTCTTCCCTGGTAAAATCCGTAAGAAACAGTTTCATAACCTCATAGGCAGTCTCCCGGTAAGTCATGCCTGCCAGTTCTTCCAGGCTTCTATCCAGGGCCGGAATCTCCTCCGGCACAAAAAGCCCGCCCTCCGGGGAGAGCCCCTGGAGAATGGCCTGGGAAGCTTTCACCCGTACCGAACCGTCCCGGGTGCTTGTATAAAATAGATCCATCTTAGTTATCCCCTTTGCTTTCCTATATAGAAATCATCAGGCAGGGGTTATACGCCCCTGCCCTTGACGCTAACGCATATAGTGTAACATATAGAGGTCCTCCCGTCTATCCTTTTTCGCCGGAAATTCCCTCCGGTAGTCCTCCACAAGCTTCCCGTCCAGGTCCGCCGTAACCAGCTTCTCCCCGTCTCCGCCCCCGGCAATCACCTGTCCGAAAGGATCCGCTACCAGGGAATCCCCTGTATAGCTTAGGGTTCGGGCCCGGCCCACCCGGTTGATTCCTGCCACATAGCACTGGTTTTCGATGGCCCGGGCCTGCAAAAGGGTGATAAACTGTTCCCTGCGTTCCCAGGGCCAGTTGGCCGGCACCACCATAAGCCCGGCTTCCCGGGAGGCAATCTGGAAAATCTCCGGGAAGCGCAGATCGTAGCAGATAAAAGGCGCCACGGTAAATTCCTTCACCCGGCAGCTCACAA
>CAJUMM010000117.1 GCA_910586955.1 uncultured Lachnospiraceae bacterium
CTTCGGGTCATTATTGACCACCATTTTCGTCTCCCCGGATTCATAAGGCTTCACCAGCTTTCTGGCATAAATATTATCTCCAATCCAGTCCACCCGGTACTCCCGGATCAAATCCAGATCTTCCTGCCGGACAAAAGACAGATCCACTCCCAGCTTAAGAAGCGCCTCTTTAAGCCCCTCCGGAAATTTCCCATGCACAGCCGCGCCGATAAGCCAGCCGTGGAAAAACATATTGGCATACTTCTTTGCTTCCCGGTATTCCGGCGTATCCTTCAGAATATCCGCACGGCTGGCCCCGGAATTCACAATCCCGATTTTCGATTTCAAATTCATTCTGCGGAATTCCCGGACAGCCATAGCATTGGCCACCATATTGTGATAGCATACTTTCACCAGATTCTGTACATCCCCCACATGGTTTGGCGGATAATTGCCCGTGAGATAACTGCAGTAGGAATTGTGGTTCGGCTCATTGATCGTGGCATAGTAGGGAATCTTATCGCCAAAAATCTCAAAACAGCGCCTGCAGTACTCTGCAAATTTCGTGATGGTCTCCCGACGTTCCCATCCCTCCGCTCCAATATAAGCAGGCAAGTCATAATGCAGCAGGGTAACATTGGGGACAATGCCGTATTTCTCACATTCATTTAAGACATCCATATAGAAATCCACTGCCGCCCGGTTCACCTGGCCGTCCTCTTTGGGGAAAAGCCTGGACCAGCTTACGGAAAAACGGAATGTATTCTGCCCGCCCTCTGCCAGCATTTGAATATCCTCCCGGTAGTGATGATAGAAATCACAGGCCACATCCCCTGTAATCCCTTTGACGTTCTTTTCGCTGTGTACGAAATCATCCCAGATGCTTGCCCCCTTGCCATCCTCCTGCCAGGCACCCTCACACTGATAGGCCGCTGTTGCGGAACCCCAGAGAATTTTATTCCCGTCTTTAAACTTTTTCATAGAAACCTCCCATTTATTTTTTATTTTTTGATAAGATTATTCTGGTAGCCAGGAAGGATACCGCCATTCCAATCAGAGCCGTAACAACCGCAATAACTACGTAATTTATATTCCCTTCCTGATCCACGAAGAAAAGAAGTGTAAGCCAGCCCGGGCAGCCTCCGTGTACAAATGTCTTGAGGCGGAAAATCCCGGCAAACAAACCGGCACAGGCCGCACCAATGGCATGTCCTATCATACACCTGGGATGGGAAATCAGCTGTCCATAAAAAGCCGGCTCCGTCACACCGCACAGAGCGGTAATCCCGGAGGAAACAGCCGCTGCCTTTTGTCCCTTATCCTTCATAGTGACGGCCAAAGCCAAGGTTGTTGCTCCGATACAGATATTCGAAATAAACCCAATGACAACCGTTACCGGATTGTATCCCAATTTATCCAGCAGTTCCAGGGCAATGGGATGAAGCCCTTTGTCCAGGCCAAACATCACCATATAGGGATAAATGACAGCCAGCAGAGGCAGTGCCACTACCCCCAGAGTGTCGGAAACCCAGAGTACAAAGTCCGCCACATACCCGCTCAGCAGGTTTCCAGCAGGCGCCAGCAAAATAAGCGTAACCGGAGTCACCACGATCATAGTGAGAATGGGTTTCAAAAAATAGGCCAGGGTTTTCGACAGAATTTTCTTCAGCCCTTTATCCACATAGTACATGAGTACCACACCCAGAATCACCGGAAGAATTGTGGAGCGATAACTAACTTGGGGAACCGCAATCCCGAAAATATCGGTAATCACCCCGCTCTCAAAAGTAGGCGCAATGAGTACCGCTCCCAGCATAGCACCCATAATAGGCTGCATCTTTAACTGCTGTGCCATGGTATAGCCGATATAAACAGGCAAAAATTTAAATGCCGCGTCAAAAATATTCAACATCCACTGGGCCGTGCCGCTGTCCACAGAGACCCCGAAATAATTTACCAGAAGATTCTTAATGGCAAGAATCATGCCTCCCGTAATCAGCGCAGGAATAATCGGCATAAACACCGGTGCAATAAAATTGCTGAACTTCATCAAATAGTACTGGATATCCCGCTTTTCTTCCTGTTTTTGCTCTTCCTCCTCTTCTTCGGCAGCGTCCACATAATAATCCTCCTGTGCCTTCCAGCCGGAAACCTCCACAAAATCATTGTATACATCATGTACCTCCGGTCCGATAATAAACTGGATAACACCGGCTTTCTGCACAATTCCCGAAGTGCCCGGAAGTTCCTTCAATGCTTCTACCCGGATCAACTCCCTTTTTTTATAAGAAATCCGAAGCCGTGTGGCACAATGGGCTACTTTGGCAATGTTTTCCACGCCTCCCATACCTGCCAATATTTTTTCTGATAGTTCTCGATATTTACTCATACCCGTTCTCCTCCATATGTGTACTTGTTCGTTTTTATAAAATGCTTCTATAATTAAAATTTGATATTCTGCAGTCTATCAAATGAAAATCCCCGGGCTTCTTACTGTTCCAAGACTAATCCTGCCTGCCGTGCAGGCGCACAAGATGAATCAGTAAATAAAATTTTTCATCCTCGTCCAGACAATAATGCTTTCTTCTCTCAATAATACGGGCCAGCTCCTCCACACAGGCCCATTCCTCTTCATAAGAGTTTACGTCATCTTCCAGCACATGTTTAAACAGGCTCTCTTTATCCTTTTCCTGTATCCCCCCAATTCTCTGCAGCAGAAATCTGCAGTGAATGATAAAACGGTCGTAATAAATTTCTTCTTTCGAAGCTCCGAATTTTTCCAGAACATAATCGCTAATCTCATCCAAAATAGAGGTAACTTCATAAATCTCTTCCATATCCCCATCCATCTCCGCATTGATAATATGAAGTGCAATGAAACTAGCCTCCGAATCATGGATCTCCACATCTACAGCGTTCCGGATCATTTCCGTTGCTTTTACCGCCACTTCATACTCCTCTTTGTAGAGATTTTTTACGTTTAATAGTAATATATTGTCAAAGGTAATCTTATTTTTGGCCCTCTCAATGGTAGTACAGATATGATCTGTCAGCGTAACATAAATAAAATCGTGTATCTTTTTCCCCAGGTTTTCTTTGATAAAGCGAATCACCCGGTCTGACAGCAGAATATACTGCATGGGCGTTTCCTGGACAATCGTTTGGAATTTGGAACTGGCCTTCTTATCCAGCCGGAATACCTTCTCTACCTTTCTTTCATCTATCTCGTCATTTTTGCGAATTCCAAATCCAACTCCTCCGCCCAGCAGAATAATTTCCCGTCCTTTATCATCCCTGGACAAAACACTGTTATTGTTAAACACTTTTCTGGCAATCATAAGCTCTCCTTATAGAATTTCCAAAACATACTCGCCTGTTTCCACGTACCCGGATTTCTTCATCACTTCTACCTTCTTATTTGTAACCAAAAGCAGAGTGGTTATATCATAGCCTGCATCTTGAATTGCCTTAAAATCTACCTGCATCAAAGGATCCTCAATTTTCACTTGATCCCCCTCCTTAACCTTTGCTATAAAAGGCTTTCCCTCCAGTTCCACCGTATCGATACCGATATGAATCAATATATCCGTATCATCGTCTCCGCGGATCCCGATTGCATGTTTTGTAGGAAACAGCATATAAACGACTCCCTCGATAGGACTGCAGATGAGATCCGAATCCGGGAACACCCCAATGCCGTCTCCCGCCATTCTCCCCGAGAACACCGGATCCGCCACATCATCCAAACTAACAATCCTTCCCTCTGCCGCACTGTAAACTTCCATTCCAATCCCTCCTGTACAACGCAAAAAGACCCACTTGCAATCTCTTGCAAATAGGTCTCGCTTGAAATACTATCTTAATCAATAACAATCCTAATGTGTCTTAAATTTGTTATTATATTACCTTATTTTTCACCATTTGTCAACTGTTTTTCCTTTTTTACGCCACTTTTTATGACACTTTCGACTTATGCTCCAGCCGTATCTTATCCGAAATCAGTGCAATGAACTCGGAATTTGTGGGTTTTCCCTTTCCGGTACTCACGGTGTACCCGAAAAGCTCATCGATGGTATCCATCTTTCCCCGGCTCCAGGCCACCTCGATAGCATGGCGGATGGCCCGCTCCACCCGGCTGGGAGTGGTCTGGTGGCTCTTGGCAATGGTGGGGTACAGGATCTTCGTGATGGAGTTGAGCATGTCCATATCCTCCACGGACATCATAATGGCATCTCTAAGATACTGGTATCCCTTGATGTGAGCCGGAACCCCGATCTCATGAATCATATTGGTCACATCCGTCTCCAGATCCCGGGTCTCATAGCTGTGCCTGCGCTCCACCGGATTTCCCACCCGGACGGGGCTTAACTTCCGGTCCCCCTTGTTCTGGATGCTCCGAAGCCTCCCCAGAAGCATCTCGTTGTTAAAGGGCTTCATCATGTAATAATTGGCTCCCAGGGCAAAGGCGTCCTCGGTCACATCCTCCTGGCCCACTGCCGAAATCACAATAAACGCCGGCGTCTTTTTCAGCGTTTTGTCCTCCCGGACTTTTTCCAGGACCCCCAGCCCGTCCATCTTCGGCATAATCAGATCAAGAAGTACCACATCCGGCGTACTCCTGCGTATCATTTCAACGGCCTCCTCACCGTTTCCCGCCGTTCCTACGATCTCCATACCGCTCTCATTCCGGATCATAACGTTTAACATTTCCACGATCCTCTCATTGTCGTCCGCGATTGCTACATTCAGCTTCTCCATAACGTCCTCCGCACATCGTATTTCCCCGCATACGTGTTTTCTTTCTTTTTTGATATCTCTATTATAGGCGTGAGGACTTTCCGCCTGCAATTCCCATTCGCTCTCCATTTCCAGACAGTAGCAGACACATTTCGACGCAATTCCTTAAGAGTCTACATGTTCCAGCATATTTTCAATAAATACTCCAAATCCCTTTGTGGAATCCTGTACAAACACATGGGTAACGGCACCTACAATTTTTCCGTGCTGCAAAATCGGGCTTCCGCTCATTCCCTGGACGATTCCCCCGGTGAGATCCAAAAGCTCCGGATCCGTAACCCGCAAAATAATTCCCTTGTTTACATCCGCCTCATTCCGGTTTACCTCCAGAATCTCCACCCGGTAATCCCGCATGCGGCCGCTGACGGAGCTTCGGATCCATGCCTCGCCGGTCTCAATCTCCTGCTTATATCCCACCTGCATTTTCTCCAGGGAAATCTTTTCATAGAGCCGTTCCGAACCGGTACCGAAAATACCCGCCGGGGTGTTCTCGCAAATCTCCCCACAGACCAGCTCATTCCGGTAGCGGATCATGCCGGACAGCTCTCCCGGCGTTCCCTTTTCCCCCCGCTTAATGTCCACAATATTCGTATCATAGAGAGAACCCTTGTGAAGTTTCAGCAGAGTTCCCGTATCCACATCGTTAATGCCATGGCCCAGGGCTCCAAACTCCCCTCCTTCCGTAAGAAAGGTTAAAGTTCCGATGCCCTGGGTATTGTCCCGCACCCAGATGCCCAGCTTGTATTCCTCCTGTCCGGTCTGCACCGGCTCAAGCTTCACCTGGATCCGTTCCCCCTTCCGCATCAAATCCAGCACAATCTGGCTGTCCCCGGCCTGGTTGATGCGCTCAATCAATTCCTCTTTGTCCCAGATTTCCTCTCCGTTCACCGCCCGGATATAATCGCCTCCCTGGACAATGCGCAGGGCCGGTTCGTAGTTCAGGCCATCCATGCCCGTTACTTTGCCGGTTCCCACAATCAGGATCCCGTTGGTCTCCATATAAATTCCGATGGGAATCCCGCCGGGAATCACATAGGATGGTTTAAGAACTTCCACCCGGGACTCCTTCAGAGGGAAAATCCCCAGATATTTATAAGAGATCGTATAGCTTTCCGGGGCGTAGGCGTTGACGGACGCCTCCGCCACCCCGGGCCCGATTTCCTCCGTAACGAAAAATCCCGGACCGCTGGGCTTTTGGTCTCCCTGGGTCTGTGTGTAAGTATCCGGAATCTGATCCCGGACCTCCATATAATGAAAAGCGCCCAGCCCCAGCAGGCTTGCCAAAAGCAGCCCGGTGAGGAAACGCCGGTATCGTCTTCTGAAATCCATGCTTCCACATCCTCTGCGCAAAATCCTGGGCCTGCGCCGCTTTCTGCGCCGCAGACAAAAAAGGATGTAGCTCATGTTCTACATCCTTCCTTAGTATGTGAAAACTTTTCCGTTCTAATCTAGCATTTTTTGGCTTCTGCCAGGCTTTTCATCTCTTCCGCATTTTTTAAAACCGCATCGGTAATGGCTGCGCCTCCCAGAATGCGGGCCAGTTCCTCCACACTTTCCTTTTGGCTAAGTTTCCGCACCTGGGTCTTTGTTCCGCCCTGTTCCACCTGTTTTTCAATCCGGAAATGGCTGTCTGCCATGGCCGCAATCTGGGCCAGATGGGTAATGCAGATTACCTGCCTGTTTTTTCCAATCAACATCATTTTTTCCGAAACCTTCTGGGCCGTCCTGCCGCTGATCCCCGCATCGATCTCGTCAAAAATCACCGTATCAATATCATCCTTATCTGCCAGCACCGTCTTAACCGCCAGCATAATCCGGGACAGCTCGCCCCCGGAGGCAATTTTCATCAACGGCCGAAGAGGTTCTCCGGGATTGGTGGAAATCAGAAATTCCGCATCATCCAGGCCGGCTGCCGTGAAATCCGGCAGGGTGCCGAAGCGCATTTCAAATTTCACATCCAGGAAATTCAAATCTACCAGATGCTTCCGGATGGCGCTGCAGAGGGTTTCCCCATAACGCTTCCGGATTTCCGTAGCCCGGGTGCAGAGTGCGGCCAGCCGCTCCTTGGCCTCCTCCATCTCCCTCTCAAGCCCGGCCAGGTAGGAATCATAGTCCTCCAGAGCCTCCAGGCGCTCCTGCTGCCCTTCCTGATACTTAAGCACCAGGTCCAAAGTCTTCCCGTACTTGGCTTTCAGATGGTTCAGCACATTTAAGCGCTCCTCCGCCTCCTGGAATTCCTCCTCGGAAAATTCCAGGGAAGTGAGATATTCTGCCATATCCCGGTTGAAATCATTCAAAAGGCTGTCCACGTCCGCCAGCTGATCCGCCAGAGCCTTAAGCCCTTCATCCCAGGCAAGGACCCCCTGGAGCTCCCGCAGAGCCTGCCCGATGGCCGTTCCTGCAGACTGGGGCTCCTCGTATCCGGTGAGCCTGTAGGCCCCTCCCGCAGATTCCAGAATCCGCCGGGCATTGGTCATCTTCCGGTAACGCTGCTCCAGCTCCTCGTCTTCCCCCGGAACCAAATCCGTCTTCTCAATCTCTTCCAATTCAAATTTCAGAAGGGCAACTTCCCGGAGACGGCTCTCCTCATCCATCCGGGCCTCCCGAGATCGGAAGAGCACACGTCTGAACTCCAGTCACGCACACAAATCTCG
>CAJUMM010000118.1 GCA_910586955.1 uncultured Lachnospiraceae bacterium
CAGAAGAGAAGTGCGGGAGCAGGTTTTTAAACTGCTGTTCCGGGTGGAATTTAACAGTCCGGAGGAGATGCCGGAGCAGCTCCGCCTTTTTTTTGAGGGATTGGAAGTTCTCGAGGAGAAGGATCAGCTTTATATGGAAGAAAAGTATGCCCGCATTGTGGAAAAGCTGCCTCAGATCGATGGGCAGATCGAGGAGACAGCGAAAGGGTGGAAGCTTGCCAGGCTTGCCAAGGTAGATCTGACGATTCTGCGTCTGGCTGTGTATGAGATGAAATACGACGAGGATGTACCCGTGGGAGTGGCTATCAATGAAGCCGTAGAATTGTCCAAAAAGTTCGGCGGGGACGAGTCCCCGGCATTTATAAACGGAATTTTGGGAAAACTGGGAAAAGAAGCATGAAGCGTGTCTATACGGTAGCCCAGGTAAACACCTACATTAAAAATATGTTTGCCCAGGACTTTTTTATGAACCGTCTCTATGTGAAAGGAGAGGTTTCCAACTGCAAATACCACACATCCGGGCATCTCTACTTTTCCTTAAAGGACGAGAGCGGGACTCTTTCCTGCGTCATGTTTGCGGGGAACCGCAAAGGCCTTTCTTTTTCCATGAAGGAGGGGCAGCGGGTCATTGTCCTGGGCAGCGTCAATGTGTATGAGCGGACGGGAAGTTACCAGCTTTACGCCAGGGAGATTGTTCTGGACGGGGAGGGCCGCCTGTATGAGGAATACCTGCGGCTGAAAAGGGAACTGGAGGAGATGGGCATGTTTGCCCAGGAGTATAAGCAGCCCATTCCTTATTATGTGCATAAAGTGGGTATTGTAACGGCTCCCACAGGGGCGGCCGTGCAGGATATCCGCAACATTGCCTCCCGGCGGAATCCCTTTGTGCAGCTGATTCTCTACCCGGCCCAGGTTCAGGGAGAAGGGGCGGCGGACAGCATTGTCCGGGGAATCCGTGCTCTGGACAAGTTGGGCGTGGATGTGCTGATTGTGGGAAGAGGCGGAGGTTCCATAGAGGATCTCTGGGCTTTTAACGAGGAAAAGGTGGCAAGGGCCATCTTTGAGTGCCGGACTCCGGTGATCTCTGCAGTGGGCCATGAGACGGATATCACCATTGCCGATTATGTGGCGGATCTGCGGGCGCCGACCCCTTCGGCTGCAGCAGAGCTGGCAGTGGCCGATTTCCGGGAACTGATGCAGCGGCTTGAGGCCTACCGGCAGAAGCTGGACGGTTCTTTTGCCTGGCGCCTGGAGCAGTACCGGGGAAAGTTAAAAGAGCTGCGGGGGCGGCTGCACCTGGCAAGTCCCAGACAGCAGCTTTTTGAGAAGCGCATGCGCCTGGCGGAATTGCAGAATAAAATGGAGGGTGCTATGAGGGAATGCTTCCAGGACCGCAGAAATAAGCTGGATTTGTATATCGAACGCCTCCATGGCCTTTCTCCCCTTTTGAAACTGCAGCAGGGGTATTCCTATACGGAGGGACAGGACGGACAGGCCGTTACCAGCATCCGCCAGGCGGAAGAAGGAGAGATCCTGCGGATTCATGTGACGGACGGCGTCTATAAGGCCGTGGTGCAGGAAAGACAACCCATAGAGAGAGGTTAAGAGGATGGAAGACAAAGAGATGGAGATGCAGGAACAGTCCCTTGAGGAAGCTTTTGCCCGTCTGGAGGAGATGCTGGCAAAGCTTGCGGATCGGGAAGTGCCCTTGGAGGAATCCTTTGGGGTGTATGCGGAAGGGACGAAGCTTCTGAAGTATTGCAGTGAAAAGCTGGACCGGGTGGAGAAGAAAATGCTGGTACTGAGCGAGGAGGGAAATCTGGATGAGTTTTAAAGAAGAGCTTCAAAAGAAGACGGAAGAGATTGAGGAGATTCTGAAAAGCTACCTTCCCCGGGAGGAAGGATTCCAGAAGACGGTTCTGGAGGCTATGAATTACAGTGTCCTGGCCGGAGGCAAACGGCTGCGCCCCATGCTGATGCAGGAGACTTACCGGATGTTCGGGGGAACGGGAAAGATTGTGGAGCCTTTTATGGCGGCTATGGAGATGATTCATACCTACTCCCTGGTCCACGACGATCTTCCGGCCATGGACAATGACGAGTACCGCAGAGGGAAGAAGACCACCCATGCCGTGTATGGAGAAGCCATGGGTATATTGGCCGGGGATGCCCTTTTAAATTTTGCCTTTGAGACGGCGGCAAAGGCTTTGGAAAAGCAGCCGGAGGCCCATACGGCCCGGGCTCTTGGGATTCTGGCCCGGAAAGGGGGAATCTACGGCATGATCGGCGGCCAGACAGTGGATGTGGAGTCCGAAGGACAGCCCCTGTCCAGGGAAAAGCTGGACTTTATCTACCGCCTGAAGACCAGCGCTTTGATTGAAAGCTCCATGACCATCGGAGCCGTGCTGGCGGGAGCCGGAGAGGAAGAGATCCGCTGTATCGAGCAGGTGGCCGGGGATGTGGGACTGGCTTTCCAGATTCAGGACGACATCCTGGATGTAACCAGCACTCTGGAGGTGCTGGGCAAGCCTATCCACAGCGATGATAAAAACCAGAAGACAACTTATGTAACCCTGGAAGGGCTTGACAAGGCCAAGAGGGATGTAGAGGAGATTTCCGCCCGGGCCCTTAAGAACCTTTCCTCCCTGAAGTTCCGGAATGTATTTTTGGAAGAGCTGATACGGATGCTGATTACAAGAGAAAAGTGAGATATGATGGCGCTTGAGAAAATCAATCGGGTAAACGATATTAAGAAACTGGACAAAAAGGAATGGGGAACCCTGGCGGAGGAGATCCGCAGCTTTCTCATTGAGAAAATCAGTGTGAGCGGCGGCCATCTGGCCTCCAATCTGGGGGTGGTGGAGCTGACCATGGCTCTGCATCTGGCCTTTGACTTTCCCAGGGACAAGGTGGTGTGGGATGTGGGCCATCAGGCTTACACCCACAAGCTTCTGACCGGCAGGAAAGAGGGCTTTGACGAGCTTCGCAAATACGGAGGCTTAAGCGGTTTTCCCAAGCGGAAAGAAAGCGACTGCGACTGCTTTGATACGGGTCACAGTTCCACCTCCATCTCTGCGGGGATCGGCCTGGTGAAGGCCAGGGAGCTTAAAGGAGGCACAGAGACGGTAATTTCTGTCATCGGGGACGGAGCCCTGACCGGAGGCATGGCCTATGAGGCTCTGAACAATGCCTCCCAGTTAAAGAGCAATTTTATCATTGTCCTCAATGACAACCAGATGTCCATTGCGGAAAATGTAGGCGGCATGTCCCGGTATCTCAACGGCCTGCGGACGGCAGAAGCCTATACGGGGTTTAAGGAAGGCCTCCAGACTACCCTGGAGCGGATTCCGGTAGTGGGGGACGGCCTGGTACGGCAGTTAAAGAAGACGAAGAACGGCTTAAAACAGCTGGTGATACCGGGAATGCTGTTTGAGGATATGGGAATTACCTATCTGGGCCCTGTGGACGGCCACAACATGGATCAGATGATCCGGGCCTTTAACGATGCCAGGAAGATCCGCCACGCAGTGCTGGTTCATGTGAAGACCCAGAAGGGCAGAGGATATGCCCCTGCAGAGCGCCATCCCGCCCGTTTCCACGGAGCGGAGCCTTTCGAGATTGCCACCGGCCTTCCCAGCCACAGGCGGACGAAAGCCAGCTATACGGATATTTTTTCTACGGTCATGCGGAAACTGGGGGACCGGGATGAAAAGGTGGTGGCTATCACTGCGGCTATGCCGGACGGAACGGGGTTAAAACGGTTCCGCAATATGTTTCCGGAGCGGTTTTTCGACGTGGGGATTGCCGAGCAGCATGCGGTAACCTTTGCGGCAGGCCTGGCTGCGGGAGGGCTAAAGCCGGTGGTGGCCGTGTATTCCTCTTTTCTCCAGAGGGCCTATGACCAGATTCTCCATGATGTGTGTATCCAGAACCTGCATGTGGTCTTTGCCATCGACCGGGCGGGACTGGTGGGAAGCGACGGGGAGACCCACCAGGGAATTTTTGATCTGTCCTATCTCTCCAGTATTCCTGGAATGACGGTAATGGCTCCGAAGAACAAATGGGAGCTGTCCGATATGCTGAAATTTGCCGTAAACTACCATGGCCCCATGGCCCTGCGGTATCCAAGAGGGGAGGCCTACGACGGCCTTTCGGATTTCCGGGCTCCTGTAGAATGGGGGAAGAGCGAGCTTCTCTACGAGGAGGCGGATATGGCTCTTCTGGCTGTAGGAAGCATGGTGAAGACAGGGGAACAGGTAAGGGAAATTTTGAAAGGTGCCGGCTACAACTGCACTCTGGTAAACGGGCGTTTTGTAAAACCCATTGACGAGGAGATTCTGGAAGAGCTGGCAGAGAACCACAGATTGATTGTAACCATAGAGGAAAATGTGCGAAGCGGCGGTTACGGGGAAAAGGTTCTGGATTATGTAAACTCCAGGAAACTGCCTCTGCAAGTGATCAATATAGCCATTCCGGATGAGTATGTGGAGCACGGAAATGTGGATCTCCTCTACCGGGAGGTAGGCCTGGATGTGGAAACCATAGCAAAACAGGTGATCACGGCCTATGTGGCCCTGATTTAGAAGGAGCGGGATATGAAAGAGCGGCTGGATGTGCTGCTGGTCTTAAGGGGGCTGGCCCAGTCCAGGGAGAAGGCCAAAGCCATTATTATGGCCGGGAATGTGTTTGTGGCCGGCCAGCGGGAAGATAAAGCAGGGGCCATGTTTGACGAAAAGGCGGAGATAGAGGTAAAAGGAAATACTTTGAAATACGTAAGCAGGGGCGGGCTTAAGCTGGAGAAAGCCATGGCCCGGTTCGGCCTTGACCTGTCGGGAAAGGTCTGCATGGATGTGGGATCCTCCACGGGAGGGTTTACCGACTGTATGCTGCAGAACGGGGCTTCGAAGGTCTATGCGGTGGATGTGGGAACTAACCAGCTGGCCTGGAAGCTGCGGACGGACCCAAGAGTCGTCTGCATGGAGAAGACGAACATCCGCTATCTTCTGCCGGAGCAGATCCAGGAGAAGCCGGAATTTGCCTCCATAGACGTGGCATTTATTTCCCTGACTAAGGTACTGCTTCCGGTAAAAAACCTTCTGGCTCCCCAGGGGCAGGTGGCGGCTCTTATCAAACCCCAGTTTGAAGCCGGGCGGGAGAAGGTAGGAAAGAAGGGGGTGGTCCGGGAGAAAAGCACCCATCTGGAAGTGATTGAGAAAGTCCTTTCCTACGGAATTTCCCTTGGATTTGACGTGCTGCATCTGGATTTCTCCCCCATCAAGGGACCGGAAGGGAATATTGAATATCTGGCTCACCTTAAGAAAACGGATCGGCCCCAGAGAGAAGAGGCGGCTTCCTGGGAGGAGATTAGGGACTCTGTCCTTAAGGATATGGACCCGGTGGCACTTGTGGACACCGCTCATGAAACACTGGCATAAAAGCGAAGTGATGGCTTATGGATAAATTTTACGTAATTACCAACAGTGAAAAGGATAAAGATCTTAGGACTACCCGGCGGATTTACGATTATCTCCGGGAGCACGGGAAGGCTTGTACCGTCCGGGAGTACCAGAGAAAGGGAGGAGAAGCCGGGACCGGGGATTTCCGGTATACGGACGAGGCTTGGATCCCGGAAGGCACGGAGTGCATTCTGGTGCTGGGCGGGGACGGAACCCTGATTCAGGCGGCCCGGGACACGGTAAACCGCAGGATTCCCCTTCTGGGCATTAACCTGGGTACCCTGGGGTATCTGGCGGAAATTGAAACCTCCGGCGTGGGGGACGCCCTGGACAGCCTGATGGCGGAGCAGTACACCATAGAGCCCCGGATGATGCTGGAGGGCCGGGTTTACCGGGAGGGCCGGGAGACGGTTCAGGATATTGCCCTGAATGACATTGTGGTAAACCGGGCGGGAGCCCTGCGCATAATTGACTATGAGGTGTCGGTGAACGGGGAACCTTTGAACCGCTACGGCGCAGACGGGATGATAATCTCCACCCCCACCGGGTCTACCGGGTACAGCCTTTCCGCCGGAGGGCCTATTGTGTCTCCCATGGCCTCTATGATTGTGGTGACCCCCATCTGTCCCCATACCCTGGCGGCCAGGAGCATCGTGCTTTCCGGTGAGGACCGGGTGACCATCCGCTTAGGGCCGGGGCACAGGGCTGAGCATGAAGAAGTTTTTGCCTCTTTCGACGGCGGCGGTTCCGTGCCTATGGCCACCGGAGACTATGTGGAGATAGAGAAATCGGAAAAAACCGTAAACATACTGAAAATCAGCAGAATCAGTTTTCTGGAAGTACTGCGGAACAAAATGAATGGGAATTAAAACAGCGGAACTGGAATAAAAACAGCAGATTCCCGCACAGCGCACAGAAAGAATTACGGACGCAGGTATCTGCGGCCGGAAGTCTTTCTCAGGAGTGTGTGCTGGAAGGGAATCTGCGGAACTATAATGGAGGATAATATGAAGCGGGAACGGCACGCTAAAATCATTGATCTGATCGGCCGGTATGCCATTGAGACCCAGGAGGAGCTGGCGGACAAACTGAATGAGGCCGGGTTCCGGGTGACCCAGGCCACGGTTTCCAGGGACATCCGGGAGCTGAAGCTGACGAAGCTTACGGTGGACGGCCGGCAGCGCTATGTGGTCATCCAGGGACATAACAGCCAGATGGGCGAGAAGTACATCGGTATTCTCCGGGAAGGCTTCCTGTCTATGGATATGGCCCAGAATATTCTGGTGCTTAAGACTGTGCCCGGCATGGCTATGGCGGTGGGAGCGGCCTTGGACGCCATGCAGTGGCGGGAGATTGTGGGCTGCATCGCCGGGGACGACACAATTTTCTGTGCGGTCCGCTCGGTGGAAGAGACGATGGCGGTTATGGAGAAGCTTAAGAAACTGCTGCATACGAGGTAATCAATGCGATGTTAAGTCATTTACATGTAAAAAACCTGGCTCTCATTCAGGAGGCCGAAATTGATTTCACGGAAGGCCTGAATATCCTCACGGGAGAGACGGGAGCCGGAAAATCCATGGTGATCGGTTCCGTGGGCCTGGCCCTGGGAGGGAAAATTTCCAGGGAAATGCTGCGTGAGGGGGCAGATTACGGGCTGGTGGAGCTTGTTTTCCAGACAGACCGGAAGCGGCAGCAGGAACGGCTTCTGGAGCTGGGGGTGGTCCCGGAGGAGGGACAGGTCATTATTTCCAGAAAAATTCTGGGCGGAAAGAGCATCAATAAGATCAACGGAGAGACGGTGACTTTGGGACAGCTGAAAGAGACGGCCTCCGTTTTGATTGACATGCACGGACAGCAGGAGCACCAGACCCTT
>CAJUMM010000119.1 GCA_910586955.1 uncultured Lachnospiraceae bacterium
CGTCTGGTGGATGTGTCCCAGGAGCTGATTATCCGGGAAGTAGACTGCTGCGAAGGGAAAGACGAGATTCCGGGCATGACAGTGAAGGCTTTCATGGAGGGAAAGGAAGAGATCGAAGGCCTCCAGGAGCGTATTACGGGACGTTTCGCCTGTGAAACCATCAAGGATAAAGACGGCAATGTGATCGTAAAGGCAAATCACATGATTACCCCCAGACGTGCGGAGGCTATCATGAACTCCGGCGTGGACGAGAACGGCAAGCCTTTCGACCGCCTGAAAATCCGTACCATACTGACCTGTAAATCCCATGTGGGCGTCTGCGCCAAGTGTTATGGCGCCAATATGGCAACCGGGGAGGCGGTTCAGGTGGGTGAGACCGTAGGTATCATTGCGGCTCAGTCCATCGGTGAGCCGGGTACCCAGCTGACCATGCGTACCTTCCATACAGGCGGCGTGGCAGGCGGTGATATTACCCAGGGTCTTCCCCGTGTGGAGGAGCTTTTCGAGGCCAGGAAGCCCAAAGGACTTGCGATTATCACGGAGATTCCGGGGACGGTAACGATCCTGGATACGAAGAAGAAGCGGGAGATTCAGATTAACAGCGAGGACGGGGAGTCCAAGACCTATCTGATTCCCTATGGTTCCCGCATTAAGGTCCAGGAGGGCCAGGTGCTGGAGGCCGGTGACGAGCTGACCGAGGGAAGTGTCAATCCCCACGATATTTTGAAGATCAAGGGTATCCGTGCAGCCCAGGATTATATGATCCAGGAAGTACAGCGGGTATACCGCCTCCAGGGCGTGGATATCAATGACAAGCATATTGAAATGATTGTGCGACAGATGCTGAAGAAAATCCGGGTAGAGGACAACGGGGATGCGGATTTCCTGCCCGGAACCCTGGTAGATGTGCTGGATTTTGAAGATATCAACGAGAAGCTGATCGCTGAGGGCAAACGCCCGGCAGAGGGCAAGCAGGTGATGCTGGGTATTACCAAGGCATCCCTGGCAACCAATTCCTTCCTGTCTGCGGCGTCCTTCCAGGAGACCACCAAGGTTCTCACGGAGGCTGCTATTAAGGGCAAGGTGGATCCGCTGATTGGATTGAAGGAAAATGTAATCATTGGTAAGCTGATTCCCGCAGGAACCGGTATGAAGCGATACCGTTCCGTGAAGCTTAGCACGGAGCTGGATGATTTCTCGGAACTGGATTTTTCCGAGGATTTCGAGGAAGAACTGGATCTGGGTGAAGAGTTTGGCCTGGAGCCGGAGCAGGACGTGACGGAAGGCGAAGGGGAAACCCCGGAAGAAGAACCGGTTGAGGTATAGACAGGAAAGGAGGAGACATGCAGGAGTTTGATGTAATTGTAATAGGCGGAGGGCCTGCAGGTTACAACAGTGCGGAGTATGCGGCCCATCACGGGAAAAGCGTACTTCTGGTGGAAAAGAAGAATCTGGGAGGAACCTGCCTGAATGCAGGCTGTATCCCCACAAAGACCTTTCTGTATGCCTCCAAGATGTATCACTATGCCAGCGGGGCAGGGGAAGCCTACGGCGTAACGGCCAAAGATGTGACCCTTGATCATGAGACAGTGGTAAAGAAGAAAAACGAAGTGGTGAAAACCCTGGTCCAGGGGGTGGCGGGAGGACTGCGCAGAGGGAAGGTCAAAGTTGTGACCGGAACGGCCAAGGTTTCCAGGGAAGGTGAGAAGCTGATTGTATCCGCCGGGGAGGAGTCTTTCGCCGGAAAGGATATACTTATAGCTTCGGGTTCTGCCCCTGCTATTCCGCCCATTGAGGGCGTGAAGGAGGAGTTGGAGCGGGGAACGGTTGTAACCAGCGACGAGATCCTGGATATGACGGAGATCCCGGCTAAGCTGCTGATTGTGGGAGGAGGAGTCATTGGCTTTGAGATGGCAGCCTATTTCCAGGAGGCCGGATCCAAAGTAACCGTCATTGAGATGATGGATAAGGTGCTGGGAGCCAATGACCGGGAGGTTAGCGCTTTGCTCCAGCAGGAGCTGGAGAAGAAGGGTGTAACCTTCTACCTTTCCAGCGGTGTGACCAAGGTGTCCAAAGGCGTGGTCACCTTTACCAGGGACGGACGGATTGACGTGGCCGCTTATGATAAGGCTTTGATGTGCGTGGGACGCAGGCCCAACAGCAATGTGGAGGGCCTGGCGGAGCTTGGCGTACAGATAGAGCGGGGGGCTATTGTGACAGACGAACACTTATGTACCAATGTACCCCATGTATATGCCATCGGTGATGTAAACGGGAAAGCCATGCTGGCCCATGTAGGTTACCGGGAAGGGGAGGTGGCGGTCAACCACATTCTCGGAAAGGAAGACCGGATGAGCTATGACGCCATCTGCGGCGTGGTGTATACCAGCCCGGAGGCAGCCTTCGTAGGAATGTCCGAGGAGCAGGCGAAAGGGGCCGGTATCTCCTATACCGTGAAGAAAGCTTCCATCAATTTCAGCGGCCGTCATGTGGCCGAAAACGGCATGAGCAGCGGAATCTGCAAGATTCTGATTGATAAAGAGAGAGATGTGATCATCGGAGCGGCCATAATGTCTTCCTATGCGTCGGAGTATATTTATTCCCTGGCGCTGATGATAGAGAACCGGATTCCGGTGGAGAGCATCAAGCGGACTATCTTCCCCCATCCCACCGTGTGCGAGGTAGTCAGGGAGGCGCTGTTCCTTTAAAATATGAGATAGGAAAAGAAACATAGAATGGAAAGCTCCGGGTAATCGGTTTTCGTTACCCGGAGCTTTTTGGCTGCCTTTTCACATATGATCAGTCGTCGTAATCCTTTTCGTTCTTTAAAATAGTTCCGGTTGCAGCATCAATTTCATATTCATATTCGTAACCGTCACATTTAAATTCCATCTCATAAATCCATACGCCGTCATCTTCATCAAGCTCCCATTCATAGTCGTAAACGGAACCTTCGGATATACAGGCGTGAGTGAATGCAATTCCCCGGGCTGAGGATTCGCTGATACAGTTGCAGTAGGAAGCAGAATGGTGCAGGTTTCCGTGATGGCCGTTATGCTCGTTGTGATGCCATCCTCCAACTCCAGGCTGCTGGGTATTTGCCGGGGGCTGTTCTGTCTGCACAGGGTCTTGGGTCTGAGCCGGGGGCTGCTCCGTCTGTCCGGCGTTGGTGTCCGGGGCGCTTGTTTCGTTGGAGGGCTGGCTGCTTCCGGCTGCCGGATTCGTGTCCGGATTGGGGGGAATGTAATCGTCATCCTGGTCTTTTTCCTGCTTCAGGATGAGACCGGATACGGCGTCGATTTCATAATCGTATTCAAAGCCCAGGCATTTAAATTCCAGTTCGTAAATCATAAGCCCGTCTTCGTAGTCCAGCTCGATCTTCTGCTTGGTAAGATCGCTTTTGGCAGCACCGGCGTGGGTGAGAGCAATATCCCATGCCTTTTCTTCACCGATATAGGCTTTGTCGCTGGCAGTTCCCAGGGAGTTGACGTTGTTGAGATTCAGATTGCCGGATTCGCTTAGGAGGTTCAGTTCGTTGATGGAAAGCGGAACCAGATCCTCAAAGGAATAGAAGGCATTCTGGGTGATAATCTGCTGGATCAGCTGGGCTTTGCCCAGGGTGATACCGTAGGAGTCCGCCAGATCCTTTAAATGGGCGTCGGTGGAAATGGATTGGCTTAATACGGCGCCGTTAAAGGAATTGCTCTGGAGCAGATTGTTGATCTCGTCGGCCAGCCGCGTCTGCAGCTCCGCGCTTTTGACCGGGTCCTGATTGTCCACGCTGATAAGGATGGAGTTGGCGATTTCGTTCAGGTATCCGTTGCGCAGCATAGAGCCTATCAGGGCATTTAAGGTTACGTCAAGGCTGCTTCCCTGAAAGTCCATATCGCCAATAACGGCCTGTGCATCTTGGTTCCGGGCGTTTACTTCAATCACCCGTTCTTTTTTATTTACCAGGATCTCGATGGAAGGATTTACATCCAGGGACACCGTGGAGGCAACTTTGTAATTGGCCTGGTAAAACCGGAAACCTGCCGTACCTCCAATAAGCAGTACAAATGCAGCGGCAATTCCGGCCAGCTGCCGGATACGCAGAGATTTTTTTCCCATATCTTTCATTTTCATATCACTTCCTTTCTGTGTCTTGCAGTCGGAGAGGACCAAGTTCAGTACGTCGGGAACGGCGTGGGAAAACGCCTCTTTTATTTTCTGATCGGTTTCCGCAGTGTTCATAAAGTACCCTCCTGTTCCATGTATTGTTTCAGTTTTTTCAGCCCGCGGCTGTATTTTGAGAGAACGGCGGTCAGGGATAAGCCTGTAAGCTCCGCAATTTCCCGGTGCTTAAATCCTGCTACGGCGTGGAGCACAAGGATCTGGCGCTCTTCGTCAGACAGGTGGTTCATGCAGGCCCGGAGAAGGATCCGGTCTTCCGGGGTAACGGTTTCCCGGCTTTCCAGATAGGGCTCCCAGTCTTCCGTGGGAAGATCGCTTCTTTTTCCCCGCTCCCGCAGCTTTAGAAGGCAGAGGTTCCGGGTAATGGTGAGAATCCACGCCATGGGCTTGCCCAAAGACCGGTAGCCGGAAGCGGCGGAATAGATATTCAGGTAGCAGTCGTGCAGTACATCCTCCGCATCCTGGGCATTCTTCAAAACGGAAAGGGCAAAAGCATAGATGGCGGCGCTGGTGCTGTGGTACAGGGCAGCCAGGGACTGGGAATCACCTTTGGCAATTCCGGCCAGCAGTCCGTCCAGGTCTGCAGCATGTTGTTCCGGTTTCCAATCATCGGATGATATCAGGCTAAATCCCATATGAGCCTCTCCTTTCATATCATTAATACACAGAAAAGATGTTTTATTGCAGATTTTTTTTATTTTATCATTTTTTTTCTGTTTTCGGAAGGGAGCTTTGTTGACAGAAGAAAAAAAAGTACCTATGATGAAGAAAAAAGACAGGAGAAGAGACATGGCGGGGAGTTTGAAAGTGCTTCATACGGCTAACGCCGGAGTTGTGATCCGGACGGAAGCCGGAGGGATTGGAATTGATTTGTTCAGCAGGGATCCGGAAGGGCAGTATGAGGATACTCCCAAAGAGCTTAAGGCCCGGCTTTTGGGAGACATTAAAAAGGAAAGAATCACTGCACTTGTGTTCACCCACGGGCACGGGGATCACTTCTGCCTGGAGACTGCGGCGGAGGCTCTGGGGTGCAATCCGGATCTTCCGGTGATCTCCACGGAAGAGGTGATAGGGCGGCTGAAAGAGGCGGTTCCGGAAGCCGGAAGCCTGTGGGCAGTGGAGGCACGGGAGAGGGAAAACAGAGGGTTTGCCCTGCCTGGAGGAAGCTTGGAGGTTTTTAACAGCAGGCATATGGGGGAACAGTATGCGGAGGTCCAGAATCTGGCCTGCCTTCTGGAAATCGGGGGGAAAAGGATTGCCGTACCCGGTGACGCTGCGCCTACGAAAGAACTTTTTTTGCGCATAGGACGCATCAGCCGGAAGCTGGATCTGATGATTGGGCCTTTTCCCCTGTTTGGAATCCCTACAAACCGGAAGATGATTTCGGAAAGCCTGGAAGTGAGTGAAATCCTGGCAGTGCACCTGCCAAGGCCCCAGGCGGACGAGCAGAACTGGACTGAAAGCGCCAAGAAGGTCTGCGGCCGGGCCCGGGACGGCCTTCCCATGCCTGTTTTTGCGGAAAAGCCGGGGAGAGAGTATGTTTTTGGAGGGAAAATGTCCTGTTTTACGGCAGCTTCTCAAAAAAAGCCTTGACACCGCAGATTTTCGTTACTATAATGATCTAGTGTGTGCGAAAGCGCTGGCTTTCGTGCGCCATAAAGTCAATGACTGACGCAAGCAACCTAACTAGGGCCGGCATCATGCCAGCCACTTATTACAGGAGGTGAAAGGAATGCCAACATTCAACCAGTTAGTAAGAAAAGGAAGACAGACATCTGTGAAAAAGTCTACAGCTCCCGCTCTTCAGAAAGGATTTAACTCCCTGAAGAAGAAAGCTACGGATGCGTCCGCACCCCAGAAGCGGGGCGTATGTACGGCAGTGAAGACGGCGACTCCCAAGAAGCCCAATTCCGCACTGCGTAAAATCGCCAGAGTACGTCTTTCCAACGGTATCGAGGTGACAAGCTATATTCCCGGAGAGGGACACAATCTTCAGGAGCACAGCGTTGTCATGATCCGCGGCGGAAGAGTGAAAGACCTTCCCGGTACGAGATATCACATTATCCGCGGTACGCTGGATACTGCCGGCGTGGCAAAGAGAAGACAGGCTCGTTCCAAATACGGCGCTAAGAGGCCGAAAGACGCCAAGAAATAAATTCCTGGCGCAAAACAGCAGCAGGTAACACCCTGTGGACCAGGATTTGTCCGGTTCACAGCGACAGAACTATCATGTTGGACAGATCGAGAAAGATCTGTATGCCGGAATGACATATCGCCCTTAATAGGTTGCGGGCTGTATATAGAATTGCCGTGCACAACACAAGTAGAAAGACACATGTGAGTACCTGGGAATTAAAAGTGAATCTGCCGGACCACCGGTTTGGCGGACACATATTAAGGAGGGAAGTATCGTGGCACGTAAAGGACATACTCAGAAAAGAGATGTATTAGCTGATCCGCTGTACAACAACAAAGTAGTTACCAAGCTTATCAACAACATTATGCTGGACGGTAAGAAGGGTGTAGCTCAGAAGATTGTATACGGAGCATTTGCAAGAGTGGAAGAGAAGACCGGAAAGCCTGCCCTTGAGGTTTTCGAAGAGGCTATGAATAACATCATGCCCCTTCTGGAGGTAAAGGCAAGGCGTATCGGCGGCGCTACCTACCAGGTGCCCATCGAGGTACGTCCGGATCGCCGTCAGGCGCTGGCACTTCGGTGGCTGACCATGTTCTCCCGCAAACGCGGTGAGAAGACCATGGAGGAGAGACTTGCGAATGAGATTATGGATGCGGCCAACAGCACCGGCGCATCTGTAAAGAGAAAAGAAGATATGCACAAGATGGCAGAGGCAAACAAGGCTTTCGCTCACTACAGGTTTTAATTGAGGGAACATCCTGTTTGCGACTTGTGCGATTGCTGTATAATTTGAGGAGGAAAATCCCGTGGCTGGAAGAGAATATCCATTGGAGAGAACCAGGAATATCGGAATTATGGCTCATATCGATGCGGGTAAGACCACATTGACAGAGCGTATCTTATACTATACTGGTGTAAACTATAAGATCGGTGATACTCATGAAGGTACTGCTACGATGGACTGGATGGAGCAGGAGCAGGAAAGAGGTATCACAATCACATCAGCCGCT
>CAJUMM010000120.1 GCA_910586955.1 uncultured Lachnospiraceae bacterium
CGGAAAAATCAGGAAGCAGCCCGTAAAAGCCCAGATCCGGATTGGGAACGTAAAGACCTGCAAACTGGCAGAGGATTCCCAGCACCCAGGTGATCAGGATACCCCAGAGGATATTTCCCTTCACCTGTTTAATCACCAGAATGGAGGTGATGATCACGCCGATAATGGCAAGCACTACGGTGATTCCCACATCATTCATGGTAGCTCCCTCTATAGCATCCAGGGAAAAGAGCTCCACCAGGGTGGCGCCGCCTACCACGATTTTGGCATTCTGAAGTCCGATAAACGCGATAAAAAATCCGATTCCTACGGAAACTGCCTTCTTTAAATTGGCCGGAATGGAATTGAAGATGGCCTCACGGACGCTGAACAGGGACAGGAGAATGAAAATCACACCTTCCGCAAATACCGCCGCCAGCGCAGCCTGCCAGGGATAACCCTTTCCCAGAACTACCGTATATGCAAAATAGGCGTTCAGTCCCATACCGGGAGCCAGGGCAAAGGGATAATTTGCAAACAGGGCCATGCACACCGTACCCAGGAAAGAGGCAAGAACCGTAGCCGTAAAAACCGCACCCTGATCCATGCCGGTGGCACTTAGGATACTGGGATTAACTGCCAGGATGTACGCCATAGTCATAAACGTGGTGACGCCTGCCAGAATCTCTGTTTTCACTGTGGTCTTGTTTTCTTTCAGTTTAAACATTTTTTCTAACATTTCTTTCCCTCCTATGTAGAATTAAGAACACATCTCCTAGTCTAGCACACTTGCCCCAAAAGGTAAATCATTTCTTAACAAAAAATCAAATTGTCAAAATACAAACCTTAAACATACTGATATTCACCCAACTCATCCATTCCGTAGAAATCTCCATAACCCAGATCGAATACGGATTTCTCCCTCAGCTTTCCGGAAATATCGATCTGGTTTTTTACCAGATACTGCCAGAATCCGCTGTGGGAAATATCGCCTTGGAGCTGGACGCCCTTGACCCGTCCCTCCCTCACAATCACCTTTTGGTACGCATTGCGGCATTCCCGGGTAAAGACTTCACTGTCCTCCTGGGCTTGCGTCTCTCCCACAGAGAGCATGGTAAGGCCGAAGAAATTGGCCGTATTCTTGATACAGAAGGTGTCCGTATACTTCTGCTGCTGCCCGCACATATTGGCTGCCGCAATACGTCCCTGATCCATGGCATTGGGCCAGATGCCGGAAAGAGCCGTCACGTCCCCGGCACCATAGATATCCGGATCGGAAGTCCGCATATACTCATCCACCACAAGCCCCCGCTCCGTTTTCAGGCCGCTGCCCTCTAAGAATGCCGTATTGGGCCGCACCCCCGCCGCACAGACCACGAAATCGCAGGGGATCTCCTCACCGTTTGACAGTTTCACCACCCTAATCCGGTTTGCATCATCCACCACGGAATCACTTGCCCCGATTCCTAAATGGAACTTGGCCCCGGCCCTCTCAAAGAGCTCCTGGTATGCCTTTGCCGAAACGTCATCTGTCTGCAGGGGCATCACCCGATTTGCCATCTCCGCTATAGTCACCTTAATTCCCCGCTCCAGAAGGGCATAGGCCACGTCCAGTCCCACCAGGCCGCTGCCTACGATAAAGACATGCTTTGCATCCAGCTCCCGGATGGCAGCGTTCATTTTCACCGCATCGCTTAAATCCCGGAATCCAAACACATTGGCAGCCCTGCGAAAACCCGGAATAGGGGGAATCCCGTAGACGGAGCCCGTGGCAATCAAAAGCTTTTCGTAGGGCTGGTATCCCTGCTCCATAATCACCCGGTGCTCTTTGGGATCAACGGCTTTGGCAGCCTGGCCTTTGCCCCACATAATCTCTTTCTTCTGGAAAAAATCTTCCGCCACAAAGGACAAGCCCTTTTCGTCCCGCTCTCCCCCCAGGTATTTATGCAGCATGCACCGGGAATGGGAATACTCGTCTATGGACATCATCTGGATAGGCGCTTGGGGCTTTAGCAAACGCAGACGCTCCGCCGCCGCCATGCCGGCGGCTCCGGTTCCGATTATCACATAAGGTCTTGCCATGCCTACACCTCCTCTACGTAAATAGCTTTCTTGGGACAGGCCGCCACACAGGCCGGTCCTTCCTCCCGATCCATACAGAAATCGCATTTGATAATTTTTTTCCTGGTTACGTCTGGCTTGGGAATCCCGTAGGGACAGTTCATCACGCACATAAAACAGGCACCGCAGCGCTTCTCGTCATAGAGCACATGTCCGCTTTCTTCATCCCGGTACAAGGCGCCGCTCATACAGCTCTCCATGCACTTGGGGGAACTGCAGTGGCGGCAGAACATGGGAAGATAGCCGCCCTTCCCGTCATTTACAATGTCATTGCGGGCCTCGTTGGAGGGATCACCGAAATCCAGGGTTTCCACTCCCGTCTTTCCGTCTGTCCTGTGGCTGTCCATACAAGCCAGGGCACAGCTTTTGCATCCGTCACATTTGGAAGGATCAATCATGATTCGTTTCATACTTGTCCCCCTTTCTTAGATCTTGAGACCTTTTCGCTTATCCTCGATGATCCCCTCCAGAATATCCGCTGCTTTCACGGGATCAAGCTCTATAATCACCTGTCCCCCGGTAATATCCTTCAAATCTTCCGTGAGGACTTTCACCGTCAGATCGCTGCCCGCAATAAAGGGCTGCTGTCCCAAGTGCAGGGGAAGGCCCAGGGCCGCACCGAACATGCCGTCCGCCAGAGCCTGTTCCTCCAGCCACTGGGGTGCGGACAGCACCAGAGGAAGCTGTGGCAGATCAATATCCAGTTCTTTCGCCAGAGCCGTAGCCACCATCTCCAGACGGCCGATGGCAAGACAGGGGCCGAAATTCAATACCGGCGGAATCCCCAGGCTCTTACACACTTCTTTCAGGCCGTCCCCTGCAAGATTCGCTGCCTCCGGGGTCATCAGACCGCAGTTTTCGATTCCTCCGGAGGAGCAGCCTGCAGAGAGCACCATAATATCCCGCTTAATCAGCTCTTTCGTCAGCTCCACTGTACACACGTCGTGTCCCAGAGCCGTCAGATTGGAACAGCCTACCACGCCGGCTACGCCTTTGATCTTCCCGGACACAATGAGATCCAGAAGAGGCTTCCAGGATTTTCCCAGGAAATCATAGAGAGAACCTTCGCTGACTCCCGTAAGGGTATTCTTATTTCCGTGCTCCGGCAGCAAGCGGAGCTCCACCTGGCCCCTGCGCTCCCTATAGGCTTTGATAATGGAATCCATCACCTGCCTGCTAATCTCTTCCCTTCGTTCAAAGGAAAACTGCATCAGTTCCGCATTGGCCTTCTTCGCCACATCGTCCAGACAGATCTGCTTGATTTTCAGGGCATCGCAGATAGGCTCGATTCCGGGAAGGGTGCAGTTAAATTCCGAGAGCACCGCATCGATGGCTCCTGTGGCCAGCACCGCCTCGCTGGTGTAATTGTTGCCTGCGTGTCCGTCGAAAATATCCCTATAGTGGACGCCCCGAAGCTGCAGATCCTGGCCCACGCAGGTACAGCCCACCAGCTTAAAGCCTTTGGCTCCTGCTGCCTTTGCTTTCTCCACCGCCTCCGGGGATGCCAGCCGCTCCTGAAGATCCACAAAGATGGAGTGCTGGTGGCCGGTGATCATAATATTGATGTAATCCGGATCAATCACATGTAACCCCACCGGCGCCATACGGATCTGGGGCTCGCCCAGCATCACGTCGTTTAAAAGGTTGGTCAGGGTCAAGCCGTAAAGGCCTGTGGAAATTCCAAGCCTTAAACAGGTCATAAGCATATCCACCGGATCGGAATTCAAGTTGGTGGAACATTTCACCACGCCGGCGAAAACCTCGGACTTGGCTCCGCCGGGCAGAATCCCCAGTTCTTTCCATTTCCGGTAGCGGGGTCCATAGGCCAGCTTTTCGATAAGCTCCATTTCCTCATAATCAGGCTTGTAGAGATCCGCAAGTACTTTCTCCGCCACCTGAAGAGCCATATTATGTAAATCATCTGTCTCCTCCAGGCCAAATTCCCGCACCAGCAGACGCAGGGCATTCTCCCCCTTGATAGTCCCTTTGGAAAGGGCCGTATGTTTCAGATTGAGGGCCGTATTCTCTACAATATGGATGTAGCATCCGCTTCCGCTGGCTACCGCCCGCAGAAGGTTCCGGGTGACAATCACGTCTGCCGTAGCACCGCAGATTCCTCTGGGCGCCGAGGGGGTAATCCGGCAGGGACCGTTGGAGCAGAGACGGCAGCATACGCCTTTTAAGCCAAAGCCGCACTTTGTCTTCTGAGCGTCTACCCGGTGGTGGGAAGTCTCCAGAGGCAGTCCCCCGATAAATTCCTCCAAAGGTTTATCCGCACTCTTACAGGTGTTGCATCCGTAGCATTCGTTCATGTTGTTCCTCCTTTGTGTAATGAGCATATTTTCTAAGACTAATCTTTCAGGACCAGCCCTTTCTTTTCCGCTATTTTCCTCACCCTGTCCTCATGAAGCTTTAAAAAGCGGGCCGTCTGGGAAATGCTTCCTGTAGTTTCCAAGGCATTTTCAATCATTTCTTCCTGGCCCTTTATCAGGCCTTCTTCCATGCCTTTTTGTAATCCCTTTTGCAATCCTTCCTCCATACCCTTTCTCATACCTTCTGCCCGGCCTTCCTCTATGGCCTCTTTTCGAAGGTATTCCCGGTCTGCCTTCTCATCATATTCTTCCAGCAGCATATTTCGCACCTCCATCTGGCTTTTGCTCAAAATGTCCGCCATAATACCACGTTTCAGACAAGTTTTCATAGCTCTGTCCACAGCCTGCTCCAATGCGTTTCCCTGCCGGAGATTTCTGCGGCTTTGGTGCTCATACAAACACATAGACGCTCCTACGAGAAATGAGAGATCATTTTTCATACCTTAACAGACGGTCCGAAGGACCTGTCATACGGGGTGCCTGAAAGGTATACCTAAATAAATTACATCTTCCAAGGTATTAATCTCCAATTCTTCTGCATCCTCAAATTCCGTTCCATTATACAGCTTTTGCATCTTTCTGGCAAGATCGGAGAGGCACAATCGCAGAAATCTGCCGCCTTACTTTTTCTATCAAGGGAATGGGAAAGCAGAACTGCTTTCCTTTGGACTTGTAGTACATTTATGATAACACACGGGGAAGAAAAAAGCAAGAAATGGATGCCGGAACACCCATTTCTTCCAATTTCAGATTATTTCTCATTGATATAGCGGATTAATCCCTCAGCCTTAATAATCTTCTGCATAAATTCCGGAAATGCCTGGCCCTGATATTCTTTTCCGGCAGTCCGGTTATAGATGATCCCGCTGTCAAAATCTACTTCCACTTCGTCTCCGTCCCGGATATCTTTTGCCGCCTCCGGACATTCAATAATGGGAAGGCCGATATTGATGGCGTTGCGGTAGAAGATCCGGGCAAAGGTCTCCGCAATTACACAGGATATGCCGGATACCTTGATAACCAGGGGAGCATGCTCCCGGGAGGAGCCGCAGCCAAAGTTCTTATTGGCTACCATAATATCGCCCTGCTTCACTTTTTTCACAAATTCTTTGTCAATGTCTTCCATACAGTGCTCCGCCAGCTCTTTGGGATCTGCAATGGCCAGATACCGGGCGGGGATGATTACATCCGTGTCTACATTATCTCCATATTTAAATACTCTTCCTTTTGCCTGCATCGCATTTCTCCTATTTTAGTTCCGCAGAAGCCCTGCCAAAGCCCCCCTTACTAGAAGGATTTCCGGTCACATAGTACATGTGACCGTAATTCCTTCTGGGCTTTGTCTGGGCTTCTGCTGTTTTTGATTCCAGTTCCGCTTTGGCCGGGCAGATGCTGTTTTTGTGTTACAGCCCCAGCTCTGCCGGAGCGGAAATTTTTCCGGTTACTGCGCTTGCCGCCGCTACTGCCGGGCTTGCCAGATAGACCTCGGAGTCCACGTGGCCCATGCGGCCCACAAAGTTCCGGTTGGTGGTGGACACGCAGCGCTCCCCTGCCGCCAGGATTCCCATGTAGCCTCCCAGACAGGGACCGCAGGTGGGGGTGCTTACCGCCGCTCCGGCCTCGATGAAAATTTTCAGAAGGCCTTCTTCCATGGCATCCATATAGATCTGCTGGGTTCCGGGAATCACAATGCAGCGGAGACCTTTCTTTACCTTCCTTCCTTTCAGGATGGCAGCCGCCGTCCGCAGATCGTCCATCCTGCCGTTGGTACAGGAACCGATGACTACCTGATCAATGGCTATCTCCTCTTTGATCTCATCTACCGTTCTCGTGTTCTCGGGAAGATGGGGGAAGGCTACCGTGGATTTCAAAGTGCTTAAATCAATGGTATAGGTTTCGTCATACTCTGCATCCTCATCTGCTTCATATATCTGATAGGGCCTTGCAGAATGCTCCTTCATATAGGCGGCTGCCAGATCGTCCACCGGGAAGATCCCGTTCTTTCCCCCGGCTTCGATAGCCATATTGGCTATGGTAAAGCGATCATCCATAGACAAGTTTCCTACACCGTCGCCTGTGAACTCCATGGATTTATAGAGGGCGCCGTCCACACCGATCATCCCGATAATATGAAGAATCACGTCTTTGCCGCTGACCCATTTGGAGGGCTTCCCGGTAAGCTGAAATTTAATGGCGGAAGGGACTTTAAACCAGGCCTTTCCCGTAGCCATTCCGGCTGCCATGTCTGTGCTGCCTACTCCTGTGGAAAAGGCGCCCAGAGCGCCGTAGGTACAGGTGTGGGAATCGGCTCCGATGATGCAGTCTCCCGCCACGGTCAGCCCTTTTTCCGGCAGCAGGGCGTGTTCAATGCCCATTTCCCCTACGTCAAAATAATTTGTCACCTCATGCTTTAACGCAAACTCCCGCACGCACTTGCAGTTTTCCGCCGACTTTATGTCCTTGTTGGGAATAAAGTGGTCCATTACCAAAGCGATTTTATCTTTGTGAAATACTTCCTGGGTCTTTAGCTTCTCCATCTCCCGGATGGCTACCGGAGTGGTGATATCATTTCCCAGCACCAGATCCAGATCCGCCTCAATCAGCTGTCCGGCCTTTACTTCCGCAAGACCGGCATGAGCCGCCAGGATCTTCTGTGTCATTGTCATTCCCATTTTATCCTCCTATTTAAAGTTCCGCAGAACCCCTACCAAAGCCCCTTACTAGAAGGATTTCCGGTCACAAAAACATGTGCCCATAAATCCTTCTGGGCTTTGTACGGATATCTGCTGTTTTTCTTGTATTCTAACACATTTCCAGATATAATTAAAATATATAAT
>CAJUMM010000121.1 GCA_910586955.1 uncultured Lachnospiraceae bacterium
ACCAGGCCAGTTTTGAAACCCACTGGAATATGCTGCAAATCCGGAGTTTCTTCTAATTGAACTTTCCCTGCCCCATATGATACAATAAAAAATAATCAAAAATTTTACTTTGTTGAATGGATTGTCAAACCAGAATCGTATTCTATATAAAGCAGCAAGTTAGTTTATTCTTTTGAATGGAGGAAATAAAACGTGAAAGCAAAATTTATTTTAACAGGTATCTTAACAGCCGCCTTCCTATTCTCATGTAAAACCGATGGCGTATTCGCGGCAACACCAGCCAGGGATAGAAGTTTTATCTGTACTTTCAGCGAAACCCCATGCAGCTATTGTGGTTCCGGCTGTTCCTATGTGGATGAAGACGGCGACGGGGTCTGCGATAACTTCGTCTGCCCGGCGGGACAAGGCTTCGTGGACGAGGACAAGGACGGAATCTGCGATTATAACAGCTGCCCGGCAGGACAGGGCTTCGTGGATGAGGACGGCGACGGAGTCTGTGACAATTACGCCTCCGGAAGAGGCGGCTGTGGCAGGCCAAGGGGCCGCTGCGGAAACGGCGGCGGCAGAGGATGCCGCAGAAGATAAAGAACGAGGGAAATTATGCGGAGCGAACAGGAGGTTAACAGAGCTGTCGAAGAATATTCCGATCTAATCCGGCGGCTCTGCATGATACATTTAAAAAATTATCATGACACCCAGGACATATTTCAAACCGTATTTTTGAAATATGTCCTAAGTTCCGTTGTATTTGAAAATAAAGAACATGAAAAAGCGTGGTTTATCCGGGTTACCTTAAATGCCTGTAAAGATTTGCTGAAAAGTTTTTTCCGGTCCCGGGTAGTTCCCATGGAAGAACTGGCCGATCATCCCTTTACCATGCTTCCCGAACATACGGAGGTTCTGGAAGCAGTACAATCATTACCGCCCAAATACAGAAATGTTGTGTATCTTCACTTTTATGAAGGTTATACCGCACCGGAAATAGGAAAAATTCTCGGCAAAAATGTAAATACCATTTATACCTATCTGACACGCTCTAAAGAAATACTGCGGACTATATTGGGAGGTGACGGATATGAATAACCGGATAAGGGAAACCTTTGATCAAATTCACGCCGAAACAGAATTAAAGGAACAAACAAAACATGTTATTGCATATCAGATAAAAAAACATAGTTTCCGGAAAAAATCTTTCTTCAAACAGCTGGCTCCTGTCATGGCCTGCTGCCTGCTTTTGCTGTCCGGTTTCGGAGGATACCGCTTATATTTTACCCGGACATCCATTATCAGTATCGATATCAATCCGTCTATAGAGCTGAATATTAACCGGTTCGACCGTGTCATCTCCGTCAGCAGCTATAACGATGAAGGACGTAAACTGGCAGATACGGCAGACCTGCAGTTTAAGGATTATAGAAATGCAATTTCCGAACTTTTAAATACAGAAAACATTTCCGTATATTTGAACCGCAACGAAATGCTGTCCATCTCCGTTATTGGGGGAACGGAAGAAAAAAGCATGGAAATGCTGGCAAATATCGAAACCTGTATCTCAAACCATTCCAACATCTGTTGTTATGCAGGTAATTTTGACGATGTTCAGAAAGCTCATTCCGCAGGATTATCTGTAGGCAAATACCGCGCGTTCTTAGAACTTCAAAAGATAAATCCCGATATCACCGTAGAACAAATAAAAGAACTTACTATGCGGCAAATCCGCAATCTCACAGATAATCTTCCGGAAGACGGAAACCGGCCCCACTGCAACGGAAATCCGGAAACCGGCGGAAACGGGAATTGCCACAGGCATCAAAACGGCACAGAATACAAGCAGGGAACTCCCTCCTGTCCGGCACAGGATACAAGCGCCGGGCAGGAGCCCTGATTCTAAAGAATGTCTATATACTCCCCGGACAATGCCTTGTTCATGCTCCGCACGGCGCAGAATTTCCCGCACATACTGCAGGTATCGCTGTGATCCTCCTCCGGCAGGCGCTCCTCCCGGACAGTCTTTGCCCTATCCGGATCAAGGGCACAGGCAAACTGGGCATCCCAGTCAAGATTCCTGCGGGCCTCTGCCATACGGTCGTCCGCATCCCTGGCGCCTGGAATCCCTTTGGCAACATCCGCCGCATGGGCTGCGATCTTGGAAGCAATAATTCCCTGTTTTACATCCTCCACATTGGGCAGGGCCAAATGTTCCGCAGGCGTCACATAGCAGAGAAACGCCGCCCCGCTCATGGCTGCCACGGCTCCCCCTATGGCCGCCGTAATGTGATCGTACCCAGGTGCAATATCCGTTACCAAAGGTCCCAGCACATAGAAGGGGGCTCCCATACAGATACTCTTCTGCACTTCCATATTGGCCGCCACCTGGTTTAAGGGCACATGGCCGGGTCCCTCCACCATCACCTGCACATCCTGTTCCCAGGCCCGCTTCGTCAGTTCCCCCAGACGCACCAATTCCTCCATCTGGCACACATCCGTGGCATCCGCAAGGCATCCCGGGCGGCAGGCATCTCCCAGGGAAACCGTCATATCATATTCCCGGCATATTTCCAGAATTTCATCGTAGTATTCATAAAAAGGATTTTCCTCCCCGGTCATACTCATCCAGGCAAAGACCAGGCTTCCGCCCCGGCTGACAAGATTCATTTTCCGCTTATGTTTCCGTATCTGCTCTATGGTCTTTCTCGTAATACCGCAGTGCAGGGTCACAAAATCCACCCCGTCTTCCCCGTGCAGCCGGACCACATCCACAAAATCCTTGGCCTTCAGGTCGGCAAGATCCCGCTGATAATGAATCACACTGTCGTAGACGGGTACCGTTCCGATCATAGCCGGACACTCCCGGGTCAATTTCTGCCGGAAAGGCCGGGTATTCCCATGGCTGGATAGATCCATGATAGACTCCGCCCCCAGCTTGACAGCGCTCATCACTTTCTCCATCTCTATGTTATAATCTTTGCAATCCCTGGAAACGCCCAAATTCACATTGATTTTCGTCCGCAACATACTGCCAATGCCCTCCGGTTCCAGGCAGGTATGGCGGCGGTTAGCCGGAATTACTGCCTGTCCCCCGGCCACCAGTTCCCGTATGTCCTCTTCCGTTCTCTTTTCTTTCTTTGCTACCTGCTCCATCTGCGGCGTCACAATTCCTTTTCTGGCCGCATCCATCTGTGTCGTATACGCTCTCATGCTTTTTCCTCCATTCTGCCCGGCGCAAGGCGGCGCCTCAGGCCACAGCTCTTTCTCACCCGGCTTTTTCCCGTCAGTTGGTTCCCTGTGCCCAGACCCGTGCCAAAACTCCGCTCTTTTCCAGGACAGATATCAGCACATAAGCCAGAATGCTTCCCGCTGCCGTGGAAATCAGAAAAGGAACCACGTAGACAAAAAGCCCCGCAGGTTCCGCTCCCATGAAAAGCTTTGCCACCGGATAGGCAGCCAAGCCTCCCAGGATTCCTGTTCCAAAAGCCTCGGCCCCGCAGGCCGCTCCCGTATGCTTCCATTTCCCGTAGACCAGGCCGCACAAGAGGGCTCCCACCATGCTTCCGGGAAAGGCCATGAGGCTTCCAAGGGCCATCAGGTTTCGCAGAAGACTTGCACAAAAGGCAATCCCTACGCCCCACCAGGGACCAAGCAGCACCGCTGCCAGCACATTTACCATGTGCTGTACCGGCGCACATTTGCTCCCTGCTACCGGAAAACTAATCAGGCTTCCTGCTACTGCCAGGGCCGTCAGCACACCTGCCATTGCCAGTTTCCTGGCCGCATTTTTTTCTTTCACACCATTCTCTCCTTTCGTTTGTCTCCCCGCATTTTCCGAAAAAGAAAAAGACAGGCGATTCGGATATACGCCTGTCCCATAGTCTCAAAAACTGTCCGGAGCTTTTGCTGCGGAATGTCTCTGCTATACAAAAAGAGGCGCCGCAGGCACCTCTTATCTTCCATGTATCCCTACGTTGGCATTATCCAAATCAGGTTGTGGGTCGGAACCATGCAGTTCCCTCTCAGCCGGCTCTAGGCCAGCTCCCCATTTCCATATATACTATTACGAAATTTATTATACGGCGGATTCCGGGAAAATGCAACCAGAAGTTTTACTTTTACTTTCACTATACGTAGATTTTCTGTCATATCGGCCTGCTTTTGAGACAATGCTATTTTTCCGAAAAATTTAATTGGCTGATCCGGACGCGTTACAGGAACCCCATCCCATCCGGAACACGCTTTCGCTCCATTCAAACGCAGCAGTACTAGGCTCACGCTGCGCCCGTGGCTTGCGTTCACCAAGTGCTGGCGTTTTCATAGGGTTCCAGCTAAGATGGGGTTCCTGTAACGCTGTCTGTGAAAGCAATTTATTCCTTCCTCAAAATGTCTGTTTACTAAGTGCTCTACAAATACATTGCTTGTGGAAATAAAGCTATTAGAAGCAAAATGCTCTCGCTTCCGGCTGCCAGCGCTTAAGGGACCTCATCTTAGCCGGAACCCTATGAAAACGCCGGCGCTTAGTGAATGCAAGCCGTAGGCGCAGCATGAACTTAGCGTCCGCTGCGTTTGAATGGAGCGAAAGCGCGTTCCGGATGGGATGAGGTCCCTTAAGTGTGTCAGGACTCTGCCAGGCAGTTTTTCGTGCATCTTATGGATTCACTCCACAAAACCGCTGCCCTCTTTCTCACATCTGATGCCGCACAATCCGGTATTCGTCCCCGTACTGGAAATAAGGACAGCCATGAAAATTCCCCTGGAGGAACAAGCGCATCTCATCCTCGTCTAAGTCCATCTCACAGACATAGTAACCATAGTCGTCATCGTACACATAATTGCCGCAGTACTCGCAGTTGCTCCCCTTGTTCTTTTCTTTCCCCATCATACAATCCTCTTAAATTTCTTTTCAATCTCCTGCTTCGTCATGGAAATAATCGTAGGCCGCCCGTGAGGGCAGTTGTATGGATTTTCCAGGGTTAAAAGTTCCTCAATCAGGGCCTGGGCTTCCGCCGTGCTCATCCGCTGGCTGCCTTTCACAGCCGCCTTGCAGGACATAGAGGCAATCTTTTCCAGCACCAGCCTGGAATCCCGGCTTCCCGCCTGTTCCAGTCCTCCCAAGACCTCCAGGAACAAGTCTTTCTCCGCAATCCCGAAAAGATTGCCGGGCACAGCGCTCACCGCATAATCCCTGCCGCCAAAGGGCTCGATCTCAAATCCCAGCCGCCGGAAACAATCCATGTACTCTTCCAGACGCTGGGCTTCCTGCAAAGTCAGAGTGAGGACCAGGGGCGGGCTGACCATCTGGGAAGTAATCTCTTTCGTTTCCAGCTCTTTCACCGTGCGCTCATAGAGCACTTTCTCATGGGCCGCATGCTGATCGATCATATAGAATTTGTCTTCAAACTGCACCAGCCAGTAGGTTTCGAAGAGCTGTCCGATAATGCGGATCTCCCACTTGGACTGAGGATTTAAAAGCCCGGTCTCAAAAAGCTCCAGCTGCCGGGGCTTTTCTTCCGACCCGCTCCCGGCCTCCGCTGCGGAAACAGGAACCGCCGCCGGATCCTTTTTTCCGTAACTGCCCCGCTCCCGGATCATATTATCATCCGGAGATGTGCTTTTTGTCTCCGAATAAGGATTCGGCCGTTCCTCTCCCCGGGAAAGGTTCTCTTTCCTTTTCTTCTTATCTTTTTCCTGAAATTCCGCAGTCACCCTCTTCTGCATCTGGGAGAGAAAATATTCCAGATTGCGCTCCCGGGGCTCAGGAGCCGGCTGTTCCGGCACTGCCCGGGAGGCCTCCGGCATTCCCGGGGAAGGCACAGGGGCTTCCGGCTTTTTCTCCTGCCCGGGTTTGGCCTTAAGCGGCTCCTTTGAAAGCCGGACTTCCGGAATGAGCTCATTTCCGGAAAGCCCCTGTCCCACAGTCTCCCGGACAAACCGGTATAATTCCTCCTGATTGGAAAAGCGCAGCTCCATTTTGGTGGGGTGCACGTTCACATCCAGAAGCTCTCCGTCCATAGCAAAATGCAGAACCGTAAAGGGATACTTGTGCTGCATCATAAACGTGCGGTAGGCATCCTCAATCCCCTTGGCAATCAGGCTGCTTTTGATATAGCGCCCGTTGATAAAATAATTTTCATATCCCCGGTTTCCCCGGGAGATCACCGGTTTCCCGATAAAGCCTGTAATTCTTACCGGTCCCTGGACTGCGTCAATTTCCGCCAGGTTGGCGGCCACCTCCCGCCCGTAAATATGGTAAATCACATCTTTTAAATTGTGGTTGCCGGAAGTGTGAAGCTTGGTCTGGCCGTTATTGATAAACTGGAAGGAGACCTCCGGGTGGGACAGGGCCATCCGCTCCATCAAATCGCTGATATACCCTGCCTCCGTCATGGGAGATTTTAAGAATTTCCGGCGGGCAGGCGTATTGTAAAAGAGGCTCCGCACCAGAAAAGTAGTTCCCTCCGGGGCAGCCGTCTCCTCCAGCTTTTTCTGGACCCCGCCCTCCATGCAGCACAGAACTCCCGCATCCTCTTCCGCCGTCTTCGTAATCAGTTCCACCATGGCAACGGCGGCAATGCTGGAGAGAGCCTCCCCCCGAAACCCCAGGGAGGACACCTGGAACAAATCCTCCACCTTTCGGATTTTGCTGGTGGAATGGCGCAGAAACGCCAGGGGAACCTGTTCTTTGGGAATGCCGCTTCCGTTGTCCGTTACCCGCAGGAAAGAAATGCCGCCGTCCCGGATTTCCACAGTCACAGCCGTGGCCCCTGCATCGATGGAATTTTCCACCAGCTCCTTTACCACGGAGGAAGGGCGCTCTATTACCTCGCCTGCGGCGATTTTGTCAATGGTCTGCTGGTCAAGCAGGGCTATCTTTGCCATAATGTATACTCCTATTTTTATTCCAGTTCCCCAGCCGCCCTCCCAGTGCCCTTACCAGCGGTTCTTAATCTTATTCTGCAGCCGGTAAATGGTATTTAAGGCGTCAATGGGGGTCATATTGCTTAAGTCCATATCCTTAAGCTCCGTGATGATGTCATCGTCTTTCACCGTGTCGAAAAGGGAAATCTGCTCCATTTCCATCTCCAGTTCCGCCGGAGCGGCTTTCGGTTTCAGGGAAATATCCGCTGCGCTTAGCTCCTCCACCAGCTCTTTGGCCCTTTGAATCACCGGATCCGGGACCCCGGCCAGCTTGGCCACCTGGATGCCGTAGCTCTTGTCCGCCCCGCCCCGC
>CAJUMM010000122.1 GCA_910586955.1 uncultured Lachnospiraceae bacterium
TAACAACCTTCAGGAACTGGAGCGGGTAGGATTTAAAACCGTTCTCTCTAAGGGACATTACGGTATCCATGAGCTGACGCCGGAGGTGTTAAAAGGCATGGAAGACTACCTGGTAGTCGCCCCTGCCCACAACATTCCTTACCTGGAGGCTATCCGGCAGTTCCAGAAGCTGACCCCGGACGCCATGCTGGTGGGAGCCTTTGAAACGGCCTTCCACACCACCATTCCCCTGGAACGCAAGCTCTACGGCATTCCCTACGAATGGTATGAAAAATACGGCATTGAACGTCTGGGCTACCACGGCGCCTCCCACAGCTATGTGGCGGAAATCCTGACGGAGCTTTACGGTTCCACAGGCAAAACCATCTCCTGCCATCTGGGAGGAAGCGGCTCTCTGTGCGCCATTGACAACGGAAAAAGCGTAGATACCAGCTTCGGCCTTTCCCTCCAGGCGGGCCTTATCCAGTCCAACCGCAACGGCGATATGGATCCCTTTATTGTCCCCTTCCTTCTGAAAGAGGGCATGGATCTGGACCAGGTACTGGAAGGCTTAAGCAAGCAGGGCGGACTCTTAGGAATCTCCGGGGTCAGCAACGATCTCCGGGATATTGAACAGGCCGCCGCAGAGGGAAACCGGCGGGCCAAACTGGCCATTGACGTATTCTGCAATGGCATCGTCCGCTATATCGGTTCTTACTATGCAGAGCTTGGAGGTCTTGATCACCTGGTATTTACCGGAGGCATCGGAGAGCATGGAACTACCGTGCGCCGGATTGTGTGCGATCAGTTAAAGCACATGGGAATCCTTCTTGATCCAGGTAAAAATCTCTCCTACAGCCGGAATGCAGTGATCTCCTGCAAAGATTCACCTGTCACCATCCACGTGATCCCCGCTAACGAGGAGCTTGGAGTGGCCCGCAAAACCTTTGCTTACCAGCCCAAAGCCTGACAGCGCTTTGAGGAATATCTCTGCTCCAGGAAAATTTGCGTACATAAAAAGCCATGGTTTACAAAAAACCATGGCTTATTTGATTCACATATTTATGCGGCCATCATAGCCAGCCCAAGGATAATCAAAAATCCAAGCACTAGAGAAATCAAAAGGCCAATAGCGGAAGTAATAATTCCGGCTACTGCCATGCCCTTTCCCTCCCTGTGCTGGGCAATGCTGACAATTCCCATAATCAGGCCGATAGCCCCCATGACAAAGGCGATATAAAACGCCCAGAACAGAAATATTGACATCAGAATTGCCAAAATTCCCAAAACCAGGGATGTCACTGCCAGGTTGCTGCTTCCCTTCTGCTCCCGTTCTCCCACAATAATCGTGGGCTGATAGGGCTGCTGGGGGAAATTATTATTGTTCCACTCGTTGTTATTATATCTTGGATCCTGTTCCATCTCCATCCTCCTTATTAAATCCCTGCCTTCTGCCTAAGCCAGATTACAAAGACACAATAAAGAATCTGGACAACGGTACAGGCCGCAAATGCTGCCACCACGCTCTTGATCTTTCCTTCCAGTCCCAGTTTTATGTAAAGGAAGCCAAACAAAAGCCCGATAATCAGACATAGCCAGCCCCCTGCAATGGCACCTCCCAGACAGCTGATACCCAGAAACACATTGCTCAAAGCCGGCATCTTGTGAAGGGGTACATAAGGTTCCCCGCTTCCCTGGTAAATCCCGTTAACCGCCAGCCTCACCTTGTTGCCAATTACAACCACCCGAAGCTCCGTACCGTCAATCACCACCGGATAGTCAATCATGACAATCCACCAGTTCTGTGATTTCACCTTGTAGCTTACGCCGTTCACCAAGATCTTGGCCCCGCCAAAGCCGGTTTTGTACTCAATGGTATGCGCGGTTCCGTTCACATTCACATCCCATACTTTTTTCATTTTTCCGCCCCTCTCTGCTTGTTTTCACTGCACGGATTATAGAAAATCCTATTCTGCCTTATTATATCCTATTTCGCAGATCATTTCCATAAAATTTTCACCTTTTAGCGGATAATTTTGTACCTTTTCCGGAAAGTCCCCGCTCCGAAGCACCTGCCCAGGGAAAAAGCCTTTATATCACAAAAAACCGCCGCACGAATTTACTTCGCACAGCGGTTTTCTTCCTTATGATCCTGTAATGCAGATGCCTTATTTCAAAGCAACGGCAGCGCCCTGCTCTTCCAGTTTCTTCTTCAGCTCTTCTGCCTCTGCCTTGGAAACGCCCTCCTTGATTACCTTCGGAGCGCTGTCTACCAGGTCTTTTGCTTCCTTCAGGCCAAGTCCGGTCACTTCACGTACCACCTTGATAACCTTAACCTTGGAATCTCCGGCACTGGTCAGCTCTACGTCGAAGGAATCCTTCTCCTCAGCCGCTGCGGCCTCGCCTGCACCTGCTGCTGCAACTACTACACCTGCTGCTGCAGATACGCCAAACTCTTCCTCACAAGCCTTTACCAGCTCGTTCAGCTCTAATACGGATAACTCTTTGATCGCTTCGATAAACTCAGCAGTTGTCAATTTTGCCATTTCATTTTCCTCCTGATTTTAATTTGTTCTAAAATATCATGTTTGTGATTATGCTTCTTCTGCGTTCATGCCTTCTGCAATCTGATTCAGAACCCGGGCAAAGTTGGTAATCGGGGACTGGATGCTTCCAAGCAGTTTTCCCAGAAGTTCTTCTCTGGAAGGAACTTTGGAAATTGCGTCCATGCCTGCTGCATCGTAGTAGCTTCCCTCTACGATACCGGCTTTGATCTCCAATGCCTTTGCATTCTTTGCGAATTTTGCAAGGATTCTCGCCGGAGCCGTCGCATCTGTCTTAGAGATGGCGATAGCGTTGGGCCCCTCCAGATGCTGGGAAAGGCTCTCGCACTGGGTTCCCTTGAAAGCAAAGTTCATCATTGTGTTCTTGTAAACCTTGTAGATGACATCGTTCTCTCTCAGCTCTTTGCGGAGTCTGGTGTCTTCTTCCACCGTGAGGCCGCAGTAGTCTACCAGAACTACAGACTGGGCGTCTGCAATATTTTCTGCAATCTCGTCTACAACCGGTTTCTTCAATTCGACTTTTGCCATGAATGGTGTACCTCCTTTTCTTATTTGTCCACCAACCCGACGGATATGAAAAACCCTCTCTGCCAAAGACAGAGAGGGTCTCAAATCATTCTCATGAATGTGTGGTCCTCGGCAGGCGTTTTCTCCTTATGCCTCTCGGCACCTGCTGTCTTCGGGTAGTGCTTACGCTATGCTAGGATAGCATATCTGATTCTAAATGTCAATCTATAAATTAGACCAGCTTCGCTGTGTTCAGCTTAACGCCCGGTCCCATGGTGGGAGAAAGGGTTACGCTCTTTAAGAACTGTCCCTTTACAGCCGACGGCCTTGCTTTATTGATTGCATCGATAAGCGTCTGGAAGTTGTCCGCTAACTGCTCCTCTGTGAAAGAAGCTTTTCCTATTGGCACGTGGATAATGTTGGTTTTGTCCAGTCTGTACTCAATCTTACCTGCTTTGATATCCTGGATTGCTTTCGTAACATCCATGGTTACGGTTCCTGCTTTGGGGTTCGGCATCAGGCCCTTAGGTCCAAGTACACGTCCGAGACGGCCTACCACACCCATCATATCGGGAGTCGCCACTACAACGTCAAAGTCCAGCCATCCCTCGTTCTGGATCTTGGGAACCAGCTCCTCTGCTCCTACAAAATCCGCCCCTGCCGCCTGGGCCTCGTCGGCCTTGGCATTCTTCGCAAATACCAGAACACGGGCAGTCTTGCCTGTTCCGTGGGGCAGTACTACCGCACCGCGGATCTGCTGATCCGCATGGCGGCCGTCACAGCCGGTCCGGATATGAGCCTCGATGGTCTCATCAAATTTTGCAACAGCCAGCTTCTTTACAAGGCCGATTGCTTCGTCTTTGTCATACTGAGCCAGTTTGTCGTAGAGCTTTGCAGCCTCAACGTATTTCTTTCCATGTTTCATATTAAATAACCTCCTGGTGGTGATTGCGGGAATCTGGGTTAATCCCTCCCACGTCTTATGATACAGTTACGTCTTAATCTGTTACAGTGATACCCATGCTTCTAGCTGTACCAGCGATCATGCTGATGGCGGCGTCAATGCTTGCTGCATTCAAATCCGGCATCTTCAGCTCTGCGATCTTCTGAACCTCTGCTCTGGTGATGGTTGCAACCTTGGTCTTGTTGGGAACTCCCGAACCGGACTGGATGTTGCATGCTTTCTTCAGCAGAACGGCCGCAGGCGGAGTCTTGGTAATAAAGCTGAACGATCTGTCTGCGTAAACTGTAATAACAACCGGAATAATCATTCCGTCCTGGTCTGCGGTCCTGGCGTTGAACTGCTTCGTAAACTCTACGATGTTCACGCCGTGCTGACCAAGGGCCGGTCCTACGGGCGGAGCCGGTGTTGCCTTTCCAGCAGGAATCTGCAATTTAATATAACCTGTTACTTTTTTTGCCATGTCAGGCACCTCCTTGTGGTAATTGCGGGAATTTGGGTTAATCCCTCCCACGTTTTGTGATTAATAAGTGATACTTACATCTTCTTTACTTCTGAGAAACTGATCTCTACCGGCGTTTCCCTGCCGAACAGATCCACGTTTATGATTACAGTCTGTTTTCCATGGTTCATGGACTGGATCACACCTACGGTGTCAAGCCATGCCCCGCCTGTAACAATAACCGTATCCCCTTCTACGAAATCGACGACGAAATTTTCAGACTGGATTCCCAGCGGCCGCATCTCCTCCTCCGTGAGCGGAACCGGCTTGGATCCGGGCCCAACAAATCCGGTAACGCCTCTGGTGTTGCGCACCACATACCAGGTGTCGTCATTCATCACCATGTTGATCAGAACATACCCCGGAAACATTTTCTTCTGAACCTGCTTTCTGGCGCCGTTCTTCATCTCCACTACATCCTGCATAGGAACCCTCACTTCGAGGATCTGTTCCTCCAGATGCCTGTTTTCAATCGTCTTCTCAATGTTGGCCTTAACCTTGTTCTCATACCCGGAATAGGTATGAACTACATACCAGTTCGCTTCTGCCATATTATCACCCCTACAGCTTGATCAAAGCATCTACGCCATACGTCATAATAACGTCCAGCACTTTGATAATAATGCCTAGAACGATGGATGTCACCACCACAGCTGCCGTCTGTTTGGTGAGGGATTTTCTGTCCGGCCAGATGATCTTCTTATACTCAGCTTTCAGGCCCTTAAACCAGCTCTTCTTGGGAGCTTTCTCTGCTGCTTCGCTCATCCTTCCACTTTCCTTTCCGGCATCCTACTTCGTCTCTTTGTGCAGTGTGTGTTTTCTGCAGAACCTGCAGTACTTGCTGGTCTCCATCCGGTCCGGATGGTTCTTTTTCTCTTTTGTCATGTTGTAGTTACGCTGCTTACACTCCGTACATGCCAATGTGATCTTTACGCGCACGACTTCCACCTCCGCTTGCTTTCAATTTGCTGGCGGCTAAAAAACCGCCGTTTTTCAGGCATAAAAAAAAAGCCTACTTCCATTCGCCATAGTATCATAGCACGTCTGCCTGCAAAATGTCAAGACTTTTTCCGCAGTTTCGGTCCTTTGCGGCCAAATTGCTGTTGACATGGTTTTCACCTCACTTTACAATAATTGATAGAACCATTCAACAGGACTAGCCCAAAAGGGAGGACGCAGATATTATGGAAGAAAACGTCCGTGTTGCAGACCGCATCTTTGACATTTTGGAGACCCTTGCCGCCTCCAGTTCCCCCATGGCCCTTTCCGAAATTGCCAAAGCCACCGGCATGAGCAAAAGCACCGTTCACCGGCTTCTGGGCTCCATGTGTGCCCGCCGGTATGTAGAAAAGAACGGAGACGGCTTCTATTCCATCGGCTATAAGCTCATTGAAACAGTCAGTTTCCACATCAACCAGCTGGAACTTCTCACGGAGGCCAAGCCTTTTCTGGGCAATATTATGCGGGATCTGGATCTGACGGCCCATCTGGGCATTCTGGACGGATGCGACGTGGTTTACCTGGAGAAGATGGATGTCTATCCCAACACCCGGCTTTACACCCAGGTGGGCTACCGCTCCCCGGCTTTCTGCTCCTCCATCGGCAAGTGCCTTCTGGCCTGTCTGTCCGGTGACGAGCTGGAAGATACTCTCTACCTATGTGATTTCAAAAAATATACTCCTAACACCATTACAGATATCCGGGAGTTCCGGAGATACCTGAAAGTAATCCGCCGCCAGGGCTGGGCAATGGACAATGAGGAATACCAGATGGGGCATCGCTGCGTGGGCGCTCCCGTCTTCGACTACCGGGGATCGCCGGTGGCAGCTATCAGCGCCAGCGGATCCATCACCCAGCTCTCGGACGACAAGCTGGAGCTGGTGATCCAGGAGGTAAAACAGGCCGCCGGTAGTTTGTCGCGGCGGATGGGGTATGTGGAATAAGAGACGACTTAGTAGTTCTACAAATTGGAAGTTGTGGCTGAAGGCGGACGCGGTTAAGGAGCCTTATCCCATCCGGAACGCGCTTTCGCTCCATTCAAACGCAATGGACGCTAAGCTCATGCTGCGCCTACGGCTTGCATTCACTAAGCGCCAGCGTTTTCATAGGGTTCCGGCTAAGATAAGGCTCCTTAACCGCTGGCAGTCTCCAGCCCCAGATTCGTCTTCCAGTTGCTTTACTCATAGCCCCCCGTTTGGAAGGGCTGGCTCCTTCCTGGCGGCTGACGAAGTATCAAACCGAAGCAAGAAGCAGGCGAAGTATAAGCCTGGCACGGCGTTGCCTAAAAAATGGTGAATACCTGTTTCGCATTTCTTTTCCAAGAGCCGCTCGCTGCCCGCAAGCCTGGTCAGTACAGATCCCGCGGCATCCTGGAGATTTGTTTGTAACGCTGTCTGTGAAAGTAATTTAGTCTTTCTTAAAAATGGGGGAATCGGCTAATGACGATTCTCCCATTTTTATAAAAGAATAAACAGGATCCCACAGAAATACAGGACTTTGCCCTCCTGCATTTCCAGTGTGGTATGCTTATTCTCTTTTGTTATACTTATTTTTGGGTACAAAAAACAAGGGCATCTATTCTTTGCACCGCTCTTTTTGGGCAACAAAAAAGCCGGCACATCAATGTGTACCGACCAATACAAAAGGATAGACTTATCC
>CAJUMM010000123.1 GCA_910586955.1 uncultured Lachnospiraceae bacterium
AGGCGAAGTGTGAGCTTAGTACCGCTGCGTTTGAATGGAGCGGGAGCGCGTTCCGGATGGGATAAGGTTTCTTAACCGCGTCCGCCTTCACCCACAACTTCCAGTTTATATAGTTGGTTATAAAATCTATATCTGCTATTTACAATATATCTGGAAAAAATAAACAGAGCAGACGACCAGATTAAAAATGGCCATGTGATTACTAAGACTATGGATGAGCTTCTTGCTATGGAAGAAATCTTGTAAAGGGCATTACGAAGAATAATAGATAGAAATTAGAGAGACCGGTCACCCCGGCCTCTCACTTTATTTACATATCTTTTTCTTCCTTAAGTTTCTTATTAGCGGCCGCCAGCATCAGCTTCAGCCGGTTCACCTGGTTCACTTCGCTGGCTCCGGGATCGTAATCAATGGCCACAATGTTGGACTGGGGATACTGCCGCCGCAGCTCCTTGATGACCCCTTTTCCCACTACATGGTTGGGCAGGCATCCGAAGGGCTGGGTACAGACGATATTCGGCACATCCATATGTATCAGCTCCAGCATTTCGGCAGTGAGGAACCATCCCTCCCCAGTCTGGTTGCCAAGGGAAACAATAGGGGAGGCGGCCTCTGCCATGGCGTCGATGTTTCCGGGCGGAGTAAAGTGCCTGCTCTTTTTCAGAGCCTTGACAGCAGGGCGGCGCAGCCATTCCAGGGTTTGGATGCCCATGCGGCCCTTGCGGGCGCCGGAGCGCTTGCTGCCCAGGTAGTCCGCTTTAAATTCATTATTTTTAAAGCAGTAGAGCAGGAAATCCATCAGGTCCGGGACCACTGCTTCCGCACCCTCCGACTCCAGCAGCTCCACAATGTGGTTGTTGGCGGAGGGTGAAAATTTCACCAGAATCTCCCCGACTACGCCCACCCGGGGTTTTCTTAAGCCTTCCTGGATGGGAAGCCGGTCAAAATCCTCCACAATCTCCCGGCAGAGCCGGACAAAACGCCGGTGAGAAACGTATTTTTGAGAGAGAAACTTCCGGCAGGCCTGTTTCCATTTCTCATGAAGGGCATCTGCGGATCCGGGAACCTTCTCATAAGGACGCATCCGGTAGAGGACCCGGAGAAAGATATCGCCAAAGACCAGGCCATACATAGCTTTGATTACAAGCCCCGGTGTAAGGCGGAACCCCGGGTTTGCCTCCAGGCCGCTTAAGTTCAGGGAGATAACGGGAATATTGGCATAGCCTGCCTTGGCCAGGGCCCGGCGGATAAAGCCGATGTAGTTGGTGGCCCGGCAGCCGCCTCCTGTCTGGGTAATGATAACAGCCAGCCGGTCCCTATCGTATTTTCCGGAAAAAACGGCAGTCAGAATCTGTCCCACCACCACCAGGGAGGGATAGCAGGCGTCGTTATTTACGTATTTCAATGCCGTATCGATGGCCGTCTTATCAGAATCCGGCAGCAGCTCCAGCCGGTAACCGCAGGAGCCAAAAGCCGGTTCGATAATATCGAAATGAATGGGCGACATCTGGGGACAGAGGATGGTGTGGGTCTTTTTCATTTCCTCCGTAAATACCACCCGGTCGTAGGCGGAGGAGACCGCACAGCGGCACTGGTTTTTCTGTTCCCGCACACGGATGGCGGAAATCAGGGAACGGATGCGGATGCGGGCCGCTCCCAGATTATTCACCTCGTCTATCTTCAGGCAGGTGTAGATTTTGCCGGAATTGCTTAAAATATCGCTTACCTGATCCGTGGTTACGGCATCCAGGCCGCAGCCGAAGGAATTGAGCTGGATGAGATCCAGATCATCCCGGGTCTTTACAAAGCTGGCTGCCGCATAGAGGCGGGAATGGTACATCCACTGATCCATAACCAGAAGGGGACGCTCTACCTTGTAGAGATGACTCACAGAGTCCTCCGTGAGAACGGCCATGCCGTAGGAGTTAATAAGCTCCGGGATGCCGTGGTTGATCTCCGGATCGATGTGATAGGGCCGTCCGGCCAGCACGATGCCGTGGCGCCCTGTCTTCCGCAAAAATTCAAGGGTCTCCTCGCCCTTTCGCATCATGTCCTCCCGGACGGTTTCCAGCTCCTTCCACGCCTTTTTCACGGCGGCGGAAATTTCCTCCCTAGGGATGTGGTACCTATGGAGAAACTCCTCCGTCAGGCGTTTCTCCAGAATCTCTTCACTTTCAAAGGAGAGGAAGGGATTGAAGAAATCAATGCTTCCGTCCCGAAGTTCGTCAATATTGTTTTTAATATTCTCCGGGTAGGAGGTTACGATGGGACAGTTGTAGTGGTTGCCCGCATCGGGGAATTCGTTCCGCTCATAGGGAACGGAAGGGTAGAAGATAAAATCCAGGCCCTGGCGGATAAGCCAGCTCACATGGCCGTGGGCCAGTTTGGCAGGATAGCACTCGGATTCACTGGGAATGGATTCAATGCCCAGCTCATAAATCTTCCGGGTGGAGGCGGGAGAGAGAACCACCTGGTATTTCAGCTCCGTAAAAAAGGTAAACCAGAAGGGATAATTTTCATAAAAATTCAGGACCCGGGGGAGTCCCACCTTTCCCCGCACCGCCTCGTCTGCAGGCAGGGAGGTATAGCCGAAAATCCGTTTCTGCTTGTAGGCGTAGAGGTTGGGCAGGTGATCCTTATTGGGCTCCTTGCCGATACCCCGCTCACAGCGGTTTCCGGAGATAAACTGCCGGCCGCCTGTAAAACGGTTAATGGTCAGGCGGCAGTTGTTGGTGCAGCCTTTGCATTTGGACATGGTGGTGGTAAATTCCAGGCGGTTGATTTGGTCAATGGAGAGCATGGAAGTCTCACTTCCCTCTTCGTACCGTTCCCGGGCAATCAGGGCGGCGCCAAAAGCCCCCATAATTCCGGCAATGTCAGGGCGGACGGCCTCGCAGCCTGCGATTTTTTCAAAGCTGCGCAGGATAGCGTCATTGTAGAAGGTTCCCCCCTGAACCACAATCTGGCGGCCGAGGGCCGAGGCATCCGACACTTTGATTACCTTAAAGAGGGCGTTTTTGATAACGGAGTAGGCCAGCCCCGCAGAGATATCGGAGACAGAAGCCCCCTCTTTCTGGGCCTGTTTCACCTTGGAATTCATAAATACGGTACAGCGGGTTCCCAGATCGATAGGATGCTCTGCAAAAAGGGCCTCCTTGGCAAAGTCTTCCACGCTGTAATTAAGGGAGCGGGCAAAGGTTTCGATAAAGGAACCACAGCCGGAAGAGCAGGCTTCGTTGAGCTGTACGCTGTCCACCGTATGGTTTTTAATGCGGATACACTTCATATCCTGGCCGCCGATATCCAGGATGCAGTCCACCTCCGGGTTGAAAAATTCCGCAGCATAGTAGTGGGAGACGGTCTCCACCTCCCCCTCATCCAGCAAAAGGGCGGCCTTTATGAGGGCTTCCCCGTAACCGGTGGAGCAGGAGCGGGCAATGCGGGCATTCCCAGGCAGAAAGCGGTAGATCTCTTTCACGGCCCGCAGAGCGGTCTCCAGAGGGCTTCCGTTGTTGCTGCTGTAAAAGGAGTAAAGAAGCTCCCCGTCCCGGCCTACCAGGGCCGCTTTGGTGGTGGTGCTTCCCGCATCGATTCCCAGGAAGCAGTCCCCCTCGTAGGCCTGGAAATCTCCCCGCAGAACCTGGTGGCGGCTGTGGCGTTCCTGGAATTTGCCGTATTCGTAAGAGGAAGTAAAGAGAGGTTCCAGGCGCTCCACCTCAAAGTCCATCTCAATATGGGAACCCAGACGCTCTTTCAGGGTTTTCAGGGAAATACTTGCTTCCCGTGGACAGTTCCGGGCGGCTCCCATAGCTGCAAAGAGGTGGGAGTGCTCCGGGGCGATAATATGCTCTTCATCCAGTTTCAGGGTGCGGATAAAAGCCTCCTTCAACTGGGACAAAAAGTGCAGAGGGCCCCCTAAGAAGGCCACATGTCCCCGGATGGGTTTTCCGCAGGCCAGGCCGCTGATGGTCTGGTTCACTACGGCCTGAAAAATAGAAGCGGACAAATCTTCTTTGGTCGCTCCTTCGTTGATCAATGGCTGGATATCGGATTTTGCGAAAACGCCGCAGCGGGCGGCAATAGTATAGAGGGAATGGTAATTCTTGGCATATTCGTTCAGGCCTCCAGCATCTGTCTGCAAAAGAGAGGCCATCTGGTCAATAAAAGAGCCGGTGCCGCCGGCACAGATGCCGTTCATGCGCTGCTCTGCATTTCCGTTCTGGAAATAAATAATTTTGGCGTCCTCGCCTCCAAGCTCAATAGCAACATCCGTCTGGGGCGCTTCTGCTTCCAGGGCGGAAGCTACGGCCACCACCTCCTGAATGAAGGGGAAGCCCAAATGCCCGGCCAAGGCCAGGCCGCCGGAGCCGGTGACGGCGGGGAAAAGTGTCAGGTCTCCCAGCGTGTCTTCCGCTTTTTCCAGCAGGGAAGCCAGGGTTTCCTGGATATTGGCAAAGTGTCTCTGGTAATCGGAGAAGAGCAGACGGTATTCTCCGTTAAGAACCGCAATTTTAACCGTGGTGGAACCGATATCGATTCCCAATGTATATTCCGATGCTTTACTCATACATACATGCAGAATGATCTGCAGCCTCCATTTCAAAAAAAGATAACAAAGATTGAGATCTTATTACACCAGTCTCCATTATACGACATGATTTTTTCGAAAGCAAATAAAAAAAATATAAACTCCCGGCTTGTCATATGTATACCCCTCATGCCTCTTCACATCACCATTTTCCCCTCCCCGCATACACTATTTTATAATATATTATAGAAGAAACTGAGGTGGAATTTTATGGAATGCTGCCATGGCTTTCTCCATGTGGTCCAAAAAGGTGATACCCTGTACCGGCTTTCCAGACAGTACGGCGTGCCTCTTGGGGCGGTTCTGTGTGCGAATCCCTATGTAAATATTTACAATCTGCAGATCGGGGACGAGATCTGCATTCCCAGGCGGATCCGGCCCAGGGAGGGGATGCCGGTTGACAAATAGGGGAGACGCACCTATAATGGGATCAACTTAAGCGAAAGAGAGGAAGAGGGAAACTGCATGAACTGGATTGACAAGCTGGAGCGGAAATTTGGGCGTTACGCCATTCACAACCTCATGTACTATGTGATTGTGCTGTATGCCCTGGGATTTGTGGTACAGATAGTGGCACCGGAATTTTACACAGCCTATCTGGCCCTGGATCCCACTGCCATTGTGCGTGGGCAGGTATGGAGGATTGTTACTTTTGTTATCTACCCGCCCAACACCAATATTTTTTATTTCCTGATCAGTATGTACCTCTATTATTCCATTGGGAAAACCCTGGAATACCAGTGGGGAGCCTTCCGGTTTAATCTGTATCTTTTCACCGGCGTGCTGCTGCACGTGCTGGGGGCCTTTGTGTGCCAGTATGTATTCGGCGTCAACCTGGGAATCTTTTTCGGGACTTATTATCTGAACTATTCCCTGTTCTTTGCTTTTGCAGCTACTTACCCGGATATGCAGTTCCTGCTTTTCTTTATCATCCCCATCAAAGCCAAGTGGCTGGGAGTTATCAATGGAATTTACTTCGGCCTGACCATTGTGTCGGGATTTCTGGTTTATGTTTTACCCTACACCACCATCGTGGGCCTTATGCGGATGGGAATTATCGTACATCCTGCCTACAGTGTGATGGCGCTTTTATCCCTGGGAAATTTCCTGATTTTCTTTTTCGGCATGCGGAATATGCGCCGGTTTTCTCCCAAGGAGATACACCGGAGGCGCACCTACACCCGGAACGTCCAGCAGGGACAGAAAAGCGCAGTTACCCATAAATGCGCCATTTGCGGCCGCACGGAGAAGGACGGGGAGCAGCTGGAGTTCCGTTTTTGTTCCAAGTGCAACGGCAATTACGAGTACTGCCAGGAACACCTCTTTACCCATCAGCACGTGAAATAGAACAAAAATCTTCCTACACAAAGTACAGTGGTATGCGGGGCTGAAGAGTGTTATGATTTTAACAAGCTTAAAACAGCGTAATCCCGGAAGCGCCCGGCAGAGATTACAGACGCAGAAAGCGGCTGGAATCTTTGCCAGTAAAAGGGGCGCTGTAGGGATGGAGCGGAACTGGAATCAGCAACAGCGTAATCCCGGACAATGCCCAGAAGGATTTACAGACGCAAAGCGGCTGGAAATGCTTCTAGTACAGGGGCATTGGTAGGGATGGAGCGGAACTCAAAATAGGAGGATTACAATGAATACACCAGCAGAAATCGCACAAAATTACGTAGGGATCGGAAAGAAAAAGACGGAGCTTCCCGCAGTCAAAATGTTTGTTCTGGGAATCCTGGCAGGCATGTTTATCGGCTTCGGCGCTATCGGCTATCAGATTGCCACCGCCACCATCGGCGGAGGCCTTGGGAAATTTGTGGGAGCCTTTCTCTTCCCCACAGGCCTGGCCCTGGTGCTTCTGGCAGGGAGCGAGCTGTTTACGGGGAACTGCCTGTTAGTCATTCCTCTTCTGGAAAAGGAGGCAAGCCTTTCCGGGGTTTTGAAAAACTGGCTCTTTGTCTACCTGGGAAATTTTGTGGGAAGTACCCTGCTGGCGTTTCTCCTTGTATTCGGCCATACGCCCTCCCTGCTGGACGGAGCGCTTCTGGACACCATCATGTCCGTGGCTTCCGCCAAGGTAGCCATCGGCTTCGGGGATGCGGTGTTCCGGGGAATCCTCTGCAACATCATGGTCTGCCTGGCAGTTTGGATGTCCTTCTCAGCCAAGACATCCGGGGGCAAGATTGCCGCCCTCTACCTTCCTATCGTGGTGTTTGTGCTGGGCGGCTTCGAGCATAGCGTAGCCAACATGTACTATATTATGGCAGGCATCTTCTCCAACGGCGTCTACAGCGTGGGAGCGGAGGCAGTCAATATAGGAAATATGCTGGGAATCAACCTGCTCCCCGTAACCATCGGAAATATCATCGGCGGCGCGTCGGTCGGTATCGCATACTGGTTCCTGTATCTGAAAAAAGCATCCAAGTAGAGTTAAAAAACCAGCTTGACGAAGGCACTTCTATGGCATATGATGGTCATAGAGGTGCTTTTTTGGTAAAAAAATCCCAAAACAGCGGAATCCGGATGGATTTCATGATGGATACTTCCGACGAATCCCTCTACTGCCTGGAGGCC
>CAJUMM010000124.1 GCA_910586955.1 uncultured Lachnospiraceae bacterium
TCAGCTTTTCATCCTGTTCTTCCACCTGGCTGCGCACGGCATCGGCGGCAATAAAGCCTACTGCCGCCGCACCCAGCAGCACCGTATAGAGAATCAGCGGTATCCACAAAGCCGCATGGCTTCCGGCCGCCATAAAAACCAGTCCCAAAATGAGCTGCGCAATGAGATATACTGCGCCGATTCTGGCAATGGGAAATCCGTAAAATTTGCTCCTCACATTTTCATCCCGATAAAAGGCAGTGCGGAGGGTATAAATCTGCGCCCCCACTGCGGCCAGGGTAAAAATCCAGCTTAGGAAAAATACAGCCGTCTTTTCAAAAGGCGCTGCAAATACAACAACATTATAAACCAGGAGAACCACAGCCAGAACCGTCCACAAACGAGTCATATTCTTCTTCATCTCAATCACTCACCCCTCTTTCTTCCACATTCCGGGCAAAACTTCCCGGTCAATCCCTTTTGTCCGCAGGGACAATCCCAAGTCTCTGCCTGGCCCTCACGTTTTGCCCCGCACTCCGGACAGAATTTCCCGGTAAGGCCTTTTTGACCGCAAGGACAATCCCATACCTGGACAGCTGTGAGAGGATCTGTCGGCGCATCCCCATTCTGTCCTGCCTGCTGCACCGTGCCGAACAAGGGGCTCACCGCCTCCTTCGTCATCCCCATCACCGTGCCCATGGCTCCCAGGCCCACTCCTAAGCCTGCAAGTTCGCCAATTCCTCCCATCAATCCGCCTCCCTCGCCGGCAATTCCGTTCTTCATCGCCTCCATGCCTACCTGGCGGGCAGTCTCCTGCTGATAGGTGAAACCCTTTATGCGCATCTCTTCCGCCTCTGCAGCCGCCTGCATCCGGTAGACTTCCGCCTCTGCGGCCTTTTGCACTTTCAGGGCTTCCGCCTCGCCCTGGGCTCCGATGATCTTCATCTGAGCCTCCGTCTGGGCTTCTACCTGCTTGCGCTTGGCAGCAGCTTCCGCTTCGAATTTCCGGATCTGTTCCTGACGCACCAGAAGATATTGCTGGGCATATTGCTCCTTCATTTGTTTGAAATTGGGATCCTCATCCGGAGTCACAATCCGGCTGACAAAAAATTCCGGCATTGTCAGTCCGTAATCGGCCAATCCCTGATTAATCCGCTGGCGCAGAGCCTGGGAGAGCTCCATTAAATGGGCGTCAATCTCTAAAATGTTGAGGCTGCTTTCCTTAATAATCTGAGCCAGATAGCTTTTCACCTGAGTCATAACCAGCGCCCGGAAAGCCCCTCTACCGTTTCCGCTGCCCAAAAGCTCCTCCTGGCCAAATCCTCCCTTGGTCCCTACTACCTTCAGAAGCAGGCGGCGGGAATCGGCAACCCGGATGTTAAACTCACCGCTGGCCCCTATTTCCACATGCAGGCCGGAAGCCGGATCAAAAAGACGTACTTTGGAATCCGTTCCCCATTTAATCCCCATCTGGGTCGTGAGATTGATATAGTAGATTTCCGAGTGAAAAGTCCCCTCCGTATCCGTAGGCAGGTGGTAGAGCTTCTCCAATAAGGGAAGCTGTTGGGTCTCCAGTGTGTAGCGCCCCGGTCCAAAGAGATCCAGGGCCTGCCCGTCCCGGAAAAAAACGGCTTCCTGGCTCTCATGGACAATCAGTTGGGAACCCATATTAAAATCCTCAATGGGATGCTTCCACACCAGGGTTTCATTGTCTCCCTCGTACTTAATGATGCTGGCAAGCCCATCCTTTTTGATCTCCTCGGAAAGCAGACGCTCCTGCACGTCATTCTCAAAATCACATACCGGACAGACATAAGTTTCCACTGTCCTGCCTGTGCGCAGCCGGACGCCGCACTGGGCACAGGAAAACTCCTGAGTCCGGCTCTGTCCGGCCATCGTGTTAATCGGTTCCCGGCACACAGGACAGAGAGCCTTCTCCCCTCTGGACTGGTCGAAAACCACCATATTCTTGCAATGAGGACACTCCCTGCCCGCCAGCTTGTCCGTCTGTACGTGAATCGTGTAACCGCAGGCGCAGTCCAGCTTTTTCCGTGCAAAAAAACCTGTGCGGGCCTCGGCAAATCTGCCGCAGTTTGGGCATTCAATCACAAATCTCGCCATGAAAATAACTCCTCTCCCTATATCCACCTTCAAAAAAGGGGATACAGCATTGCCAAAACATCTGTTGTGGTAAATATAAATTCTCAATACCGAAGGCGGATATCAGACCAGTCAGATACATTGCACCGGCCATATTCATTCTTCCCGGTAGCCACTACCGTCCCATCCGCTTTCAGACCAAGGGTATAGGATCCATTGGCCGATACAGCTACAATATCCTCCCATTCTGATACCTTGCGCTGGCCATCTTTATACGAACCTGCTGCTACCACTGTCCCATCCGACTTAAGGCCCACCGTATGATCATAACCTGCCGTTATTGACACAATATCTCTCCAATCGGACACTTCACATTGACCACTTGCATTCCAACCTGCCGCAACCACTGTTCCGTCTGCTTTCAATCCTACCGTATGGTAGCTGCCTGTTGATATTGATACAATATTCTTCCACTCTGATAGATCACATTGCCCTTCATTATTTTTCCCTACAGCTATTACCGTTCCATCTTCTTTTAAACCCACTGTGCACTTATAACCTGCTGACACCGATACAATATCCCTCCACTCTGATACCTTGCACTGGCCATCTTTATACGAACCTGCTGCTACCACTGTCCCATCCGACTTCAAACCCACCGTGTGATCATAACCTGCCGTTATTGACACAATATCTCTCCAATCCGATACACTGCATTGGTTCTTGGATTCATTCCCCACAGCTATCACCGTTCCATCCGCTTTTAAACCTACGGTATGAGAACCACCTGCTGCAACTGACTCGATATCTGTCCAACTGGATACATTACACTCACCCTTCTCATTCTTACCCACGGCCACCACCGTTCCATCCGCTTTCAGACCTACACTATGACACAAACCAGCTGCAATCGTACCATACACCGGCTCTATCTCCTCTTCCAATCCGCTGGCCATAACCATAGCTTCGCCGTTTCCGCTCACAAACGCCTCCGGAGCACCCTCCTGCGTTTTTTCCACTACAAACTTAAGGACTAATGGAAAAACTATCAAAACCCCTACGAGTACAAGCCCCGCAATAAAGAAGGTTTTCCTGCCCTCTGCCGCTTGCTCCCGTTTCTTCATGCCCCTTTCATACATCCGCTCCGCTTCCTGCTCAGCCTTGGCAATTCCCTCCGCATACTGGGCAGCTGCGCAGCGGGCATTTTCCTCGTCCTGCTTCTGAGCCTGCTCCACTAACTCTTCACAAATACGGAAAATTTCCTGTTTCACCTGCTCAAGTTCAGAAACCAGCTTTTGATCTCCATAGCGCAGCGCCCGGTTCAATAGCTTATCCTTCTCCAGCTCCGACTTCTTTTCCTCGAACCGGCGCTGGCACTCTTCTGCAGTAACTACATATCTCCGGTTTACATTCTCAAAGAGATTCCGCACTGTGTGCCGCTCCACAAATTCCGGAACCCAGTATTCTTCCACGGCCTGATTGATACGCTCCGGCTCCGGCGGCACCATCTGTATCGTTCCCTCAAGATTCTGCATCCCTGCCGTCTTCTTCTCTATGTATTCTCTTGCCGTACTGCACTGTGCCTTGGCCAACACCTGCCCCCAATAGGCTTGTGCGCACTCGGCGTTCATATTCAGCGCCTGTTCAAAAAAATGATTAGCCTTCTTCCACTCCTGATCCTCCAGGGATATCTGGCCGCGCTTAAGCTGAACGGAAATTTTATCTCCTTCCTCAGACTGGGTATTCTTTTCCTCCTGCTGTTCATCTGCATCCAAAATCTTGGATACGCCTCGGATCAAATCCTGAATAAAGCCGATTTTACTCATATCATAAGACTGGAGAACTGAAAGCTGTTCCGGCAGATCATAAGGATCCATATCCCGGTAACAGGGTATCAGCAGACTTTTCCGGTCCTGCTTCATCAGAGCCAGATAACGGCTCCATTCATTTTTTACCCATGCAGAATTAAGATATTCCGGTCTTGTCCCCACCACCAGCATAACTCTGGCAGAACGAAGGGCGGCAAATATGTATGGCTCATACTCCTGTCCCGCCTTATCCTCCAAAGTAATGCGTGAGAAGAAGACCCGGCGGCCCTGCTCTGTAAGCTCGTAATAAATATCCTGGGCAAGCGTAGAATCTATGGTGCGCTGTCCATTCTCCGCCGTTTCCTTGTAACAGATAAAGACATCAAAAGGCTCTTCCTTCTGGACGGTAGACAGAATCCCCCGCTGGACGGCGGCAATCTCTTCTGCCTCCTCCTGATACCGGCTTTTGGCCTCTCCTTCGGCATGGGTAACGGCCGCCTGAAAGTCCACATCCTGCAGAAAACTGTCAAAGCTGGCCCGGTGGCAGGTGGGCACATACTCCCCGCTGTCCGGATCCTTCACATATTCAATGCCGAACCGGCACAGCGCACAGCACCAGTGAGCCTCCGCATCGCTCTCATCCTCCTGGACGATACGCTCATACACTGCCAGCGCTTTATCAAACTCACCCATACGCCGGAAGTGATTGCCCCGGTTGAAGGCAGCCGCTCTCTGCTCGTCATCCACCTTCGGAAACGTCGTGGTAGAGCCGCAATATTCACAGACTCCCAGAGTTTTATCCGGCGACAGTTCCATATCCCCGCCGCACATCTTGCATTTCATGATAACCATACTTGTATTTCTCCTCCCTCTGGTTCCTTATTCCCCAATCTCCATATGTTCCATGGAAAACTCCAGACACAGCAGCATCAGCTCCGTCCTTGTATATCCCGTGACAGCGGCAATGCGATCCAGCTCCTTCACCATATCCCGGGGCATACGCATAGAAACAACTGTAGACTCACCGGTATATTTTTTGGGTTCGACTCTCAGCTTTGGTACTTCCATGTGGATACCTCCCAACTGTAATCTATTATAATACAAACGTAAACATCATGCAAGCACAACCGTACCATAGAAACGGATGAATAACTGCGGTTAGGACAAGGGATGTGTCCCCCTCTCCAGCATCCTCCCCGTCACCGCAAAATAACTGATCATCAACACCACATCCGCCCCCAGCCATGCTGCAATCTCCGCAAAGAAAACCCCAATCTCACCTACGGCCAAGGGCAAAAAGAGAACGATGACTGTGCGCATCAGGAACTCCACCACGCCGGAAAGCATGGGAAGCCTGGTATTTCCCAATCCCTGAATGGCGGAGCGGACCACGTGAAGGATGTAGAGAACCGGCAGGAATACGCTCATAACAGCCAGGTAAAAATAGGCCACTTGCATCGTCTGCTCTACCTCTGCAGGCGTACCGGAGATAAAGCCGCTAAGAATAAATCTGCCAAAGGCCAGCATGACGGCTGCAATCACCAGGGAGGTAATCACTGCAATCCCGACGGCCGCCCGCATTCCCCGGCGGATGCGCCCATGTTTTCCGGCTCCCAGATTCTGTCCCACATAGGTAATCATGGCGTAACCATAGGAGGTGGCCGCAATTTCCAGAATGCCGTATAATTTATTGGTGGCAGTAAAGCCGGCAATAAAGATAACGCCGAAGCCGTTGATTACAAACTGGACAATCATTCCCCCTACGGCAATGATGCAGTTCTGGAAGGCCATGGGAAATCCAAGGCTTAAAAGCTTCCGGGAAAGCTGCATCCCAAGCTTTAGATCCCCTTTCTCCAAGCGAAGAATATCAATTCTGCTGATATGGTACATGCAAAAGAGGCCCGACGCCAGCTGGGCAATGACCGTGGCAGCCGCAGCCCCTGCGATCCCCCAGTGAAACACCATGACAAAAAGCAGGTCCAGGACTATATTGGTAACGGAAGCAAACACCATAGCCTGAAGAGGTGTTTTCCCGTCGCCTAAAGATCGCAGGATGCAGGCCAGCAGATTGTAGGCCATCACCACAGGTATTCCCAGAAACATAATCCGCAGATAGAGCAGGGAATCCGGCAGGATATCCCCTGGTGTCTGCAAAAGAACGAGAACCGGATGGGCCAGCAGCTGTCCCAGAATCACAAGCAGGATGGAAAACAGCGCCGAGAGAACACCGGAATTTCCGATTACCCGGCGAAGGTTCCCATACTGCCCGGCTCCAAACTCATGGGCCATAAGAATAGCGAAGCCCTGGGTAAAGCCCTGGATAATTCCCAGCATCATCCAATTCATCCAATCTGCGGCACCCAGCGCGGCCAGCGCATTCACACCCAGATATTTCCCCACTACCATAGTGTCCACCACCGTGTACAACTGCTGGAATACGTTTCCCATCATCAAGGGCAGGGCAAAAGTAAAGATCAGTTTTCCCGGTTTCCCTTCCGTCATATGTTTCATATGGGCCGCCATAATACCCGAACCCTCCTTCTCTTATTTTCTTCCGCACCAAAAAGCAGAGAACGCTTTCCTTCCGCTCTCTGCTCTTCCTATCCTGCAAATCTCCACGATTTCCGGCTATGCCCTCCGGCAAAGGATTATTCCTGGACCTCCGCCTCCGTATTCATAGAAGAAAGGTACTCGTCCAAGGCCGTCACATCCAGCTCCACAGCCGAGGAATCGGGCCTGGTTGCCATATCGTACACGGAATATCCCAGCCAGCACACCAAAAGCAGTGCAATCACGCTGGCGCAGATTTTCACCTGGGTGCGCCTTCTCTTCTCCTTGGCCAGAATCTCCTTCCGGTTGGCTTTTTCCTCTTTATAACGGTTTACTTTTTCCTGACTCATTTTGCGAAACCCTCACTTTGATTATTCGGTACACCCAGTATAACACAAAAACATGAAAAAAGCATGAAAAATTTTATTTTTCTAATCACGA
>CAJUMM010000125.1 GCA_910586955.1 uncultured Lachnospiraceae bacterium
TGAAGACTTGGACTGGCTTCCCTACGACGGCAGAAAGCTTTCCTGGGAACCGGAACTCTTTGGATTTGAGAAAGAGATTCATTTTGCAGAGCTGCTGGAGCGGAAAATCTATACTTATAACTGCCTGAGTGCATGTATCTGCTACTTAGGCGCAGAAAAAGGGCATTCAGTTTTTGCCGAGGCTGCGGCAGATCCCTTTGTCCGGAAATGGATTGGGAAAATCCGCAGTCCTCTAAACAGGGCTGTGGCAAAGGAGTATGGCTTGCCGGAAGAGGAACAGGAAGCTTTTTTTGAGCAGGCCTATGGGAAATTTACGGATAAGGGCATTGCGGATACGGTGAGCAGGAACGGGAGGAATGTGCAGAGGAAACTTGGAAGAAGGGAACGGATTATAGGCCCCCTTTATCTGGCGCTGAAATACGGAGAACCAATAGAAGGATTTGAAAGATTGGCGGCTTCCGCCTTGCGCTACGGAAGAGACACAGGCGAATTTCAGATCCGGGATGAGAGCTGCGTGGAGGGCATACTCCGGGAAACGGCAGATATACAGGAGAGGTGGCTGGTGGGGGAAATTTTAGAAATATACAAAAATATCAGAAGATATGAATAAGGAGAAAGGGCGGAATGAAAGTGGTCCGCCCTTTTTGTCGTGTATACACTCCATAAACGAACATAAAACGACAAAACGTTCATAAAAAAGACAACAAATTGGGCATTATATCCAAAAACAGGGTGAATAATCAAAGAAAATCTGAGATAAACTGTATAATATCAACAAAATTATAGAAAAACAGACATAACAATCATAAAAATAACGAAACAATCATAAAACTTCTTGAAAGATAAGGATAAATTTTATAAAATAGGATCACCGAGTGATTCAGAGAGTTCACAGAAAAGTAAGGAGATGAGCAAATGTCGAAAGTGAATGAAATCACAAGAGAGAGCTGGATTATGAGTACTTTCCCGGAGTGGGGAACCTGGCTTGTGGAAGACATTGAGAACGAGGTGGTAGCGCCGGGCAATGTGGCAATGTGGTGGCTGGGATGTACGGGCGTCTGGTTTAAAACGCCGGAAAATACCAACATTACCATTGATCTTTGGTGCGGAAACGGCAAGAGAACCCATGGGGACAACAAGATGAAGCCGGGCCATCAGATGGCCAATATGTGCGGAGGCCGGCTGATGCAGCCCAATTTAAGGAATGTGCCCTTTGTTATCGATCCTTTTGCATTTAAGCATGTGGATGCGGTTCTGGCTACCCATTATCATCAGGATCATATGTCTGCCGAGTGGGCTGCCCATGTAATCCAGAGCGGCATGACCACCACAGATGAGAGCGGAAAGGAGATTCCGGTTCCCTTTATCGGGCCGAAGAAATCCGTAGAGACCTGGATGAAGTGGGGAGTTCCTGCCGAGCGCTGCATTACGGTGAAGCCGGGAGACACCATTAAGATTAAGGATTTGGAGATTGTGGCCTTAGACAGCTTTGACCGCACCTGTATTGTGACAACGGATGATACCAGTGAGAACAGGGAAGAGCTGACAGGGGTTTGTCCCACCGACATGGATGACAAGGCGGTAAATTACCTTGTTAAGACTCCGGGGGGGAATATTTATCACTCCGGCGATTCTCACTTCTCCATCTATTTTGCAAAGCATGGCAAGGACTACGATATTGATGTGGCCTTTGGCTCCTTTGGCGAGAATCCCATCGGCATGCAGGATAAGATGACCTCCATTGATATTCTCCGTATGGCGGAAAATCTTAAGTGCAAGGTTGTGGTTCCCATTCACTGGGATGTATGGACGAATTTCCAGGCAGACTGCGAGGAAATCCGGGTACTGTACGATTTCAAAAAGGATCGCAACGAGTACAAATTCCATCCGTTCTTCTGGCAGGTAGGCGGCAAGTACACCTATCCTCAGGATAAAGATAAGATTTATTACCATCACAGGAGAGGGTTTGAGGACTGCTTCGAGCATCCCCAGAATATTCCCTTCCGTTCCTGCCTGTAATCGAAGAAAGAAGGAGAAAAACTATGTTAAGAGAATTTGTAGAGATGAAGCACTACCTCTTTGCCGAAGAGGCAAAGGACTGGGAGGAAGCCATTTTGATGAGCTGTAAATCCCTGGAGGCAGACGGAACCGTTGGTTCCAACTACGGCCAGGACATTGTGGAATGTGTCCGCAAGTACGGCCCCTACATTGTGATTATGCCCAACGTGGCCATGCCTCACTCCCAGGAGGGGGCGGTAGGCGTCAACAAGACAGCTATCGGTTTTATGAAACTGGAGAAGCCGGTCAGCTTTGACCCGGAGGATCCGGAGAAAGATGCGCGGCTGTTCTTTACGCTGGCTTCCTGCAATCCGGAGCAGCACTTAAACAACATGATGCGTCTGTCGGAGATGCTGATGAACGAGGAGCTTGTGGCGGAGCTTCTGGAGGCTAAGGGGCCGGAAGATCTGCTGAAGCTTCAGGAAAAGTATTTGGATGGAAAAAACGAATAGTTTAACAAGGGAGGTTATATATGAATATTTTAATGAATGCGTGGTCGTATTTTGCTACAAACATTTTACAGCAGCCGGCATGGATGATCGGCCTGATTGTCCTGCTGGGCTATGTGCTCTTGAAGAAACCCTGGTATGATGTGCTGGGCGGCACCATCAAAGCAGTGGTAGGTTACATGATTCTGGCCGTAGGTTCCGGCGGGCTGGTAAGCAATTTCCGCCCGGTACTGGTGGGCCTTAAGGATCGTTTTAACCTGGACGCTATGGTAATTGACCCGTATTTCGGACAGAATGCGGTGACGGCCGGCGTGGAAGAGGTGTTTGGAAAATCTTTCTCCCAGGTTATGATGCTTCTGCTCATTGCCTTTATCGTGAACATCCTGCTGGTGCGTTTCAGCAAACTTACCAAGCTGCGGGCTCTGTTTACCACGGGACATGTACAGGTACAGCAGGCGTCTACCGCATACTGGCTGATCCTGTTTGCCCTTCCGGCTCTGGCATCCAGCAATAACAATACGGCAATTCTCATCGTTATGGCTCTGGTTCTGGGCTGCTACTGGGCAGTGGGCTCCAACCTGACCATCAAACCTACCCAGGAACTGACAGACGGTGCAGGCTTCTGTCTGGCACATCAGCAGATGTTCGCAGTGGCCCTGTTCTCCTGGATTGCCGAGAAGATGGGCAAGGGCAAAGACGGCAAGAAAGAGTCTAAGAAACTGGAGGATTTGGAGCTTCCGGGATTTATGTCCATGTTCAATGAGAATATGGTATGTACCGCATTGCTGATGATTCTGTTCTTTGGTGCCATTTTACTGCTTCTGGGCCGGGATTACCTGGTAGAGGCCGGTTTCCTGGGAGAGAAGGCGAGCTTTTTGTTCTACATCCTGACCACCTGTCTGAACTTTGCCGTATACCTGGCGATTCTGCAGCTTGGCGTCCGGACTTTCGTAACCGAGCTGACCAATTCCTTCCAGGGTATTGCCAATAAGCTGCTTCCTGGATCCGTACCGGGTGTTGACTGTGCGGTATCTTATGGCTTTGGCTCCCCCAATGCCGTTCCTATCGGTTTCCTGGCAGGTGCGGTGGGGCAGTTCCTGGCAATCGGCGCTTTGATTCTTCTGAAGAGCCCCGTGCTTGTAATTGCAGGATTTGTTCCGGTATTCTTTGACAACGCGACGATTGCGGTGTATGCTAATAATAAGGGCGGTCTTAAGGCAGCAATTATCTTGCCTTTCATCTCCGGACTGTGCCAGGTATTTGGCTCCGCAATTATCGCCAGCTGGGTCGGAATGGCAGCCTACGGCGGATACTTAGGTATGTGGGACTGGGCGGTTGTATGGCCGGTGTTTACGGTTGTGATGAAGTATTTAAGCTATGTCGGTCTTGCGCTTGTGGTTGTTGTACTTCTGGCGATTCCGCAGATACAGTACAGGAAAGACAAAGAAGGTTATTTCCTGATGACGGAAGACTACGAGGCATACAAAGAGCTGAAGGCTAAGAAGGGCTGATGAAACCGTTATTATAATTTATGATATTGGAGGAAAAGAAAAGATGCTGAACATTTTAGTTTGCTGTGCAAACGGCGCAGGGACAAGTCTGATGATGAAGATGACTACGGAGAAAGTCATAAAGTCTTTGGGGATTAAAGTAGGGAAGCTGCACCACTGTTCCTTATCTGAGGGCAAGAGTGCTGCGAGCCAGTTTGACGTAGTGTTCTGTCCGCTGAATTTCATTTCCATGTTTAAGGACGCGGAGAAAAAGGGAACTACAGTTATAGGCCTGAAGAATGTAATGTCTCAGGCGGAGATGGAGGAAAAGTTAAAAGAATCCGGCGTTCCTCTGGATTAAGCGGCTGAAAACAGCGGGGGTTATTTCCCGGATCCAAAGGGATCCGGGAAATAACCCTTGTATTCGTGACAGTGAAAGAGCGCAGAGCGTTCTTTTTGCTGTCTGCGGCTTGGAAAACTTTGTGGCGAGGAGGGGAAAACCATGAAGATGAGTCGTTCGATTGTAAACAGCCGGAGAGAGAAAGTGTTGGAAATCGTTCGCGAAAACGGCGATGTGACGGTGAATCACCTGGCGGAGAAATTTCAGGTATCTCCCTTGACCATTCGGAGGGATCTCCAGTTTCTGGAGGATCACAGACTGTTGGAGCGCTTTTACGGAGGCGCCCGGAACAATAATCAGGTGGGAGAGGGCAATGGGGAGAATCCGAGGCTTTTCCGGAAGGAGAAAATCGCCAGATATGCAGCGAGCCTGGTAGAAGATGGGGACAGCATTTTCATCAATACCAGTTCGACGGCTCTGGCTATGGTAAAGTACATTACCAGCAGAAATGTAACGATTATAACAAATAACGGGAATATTATCAATGAAAAGAACCCGTCCCAGGCTACGGTAGTACTGCTCGGCGGAGAACTCCGCTATGTGAAGGGAGCAATGGTAGGAGATTTTGCCATGAATAACCTGACACAGGTGACTGCCAGAAAGAGCTTTATGGGGTGCGGCGGACTCTGTCCGGATACCGGAATGACAACAGAGCTTCTTAATGAGGTAAATCTGAATCAGATGATGTTTGAGCGGGTCAGCAAGGCGTCTTATATCTTAGCGGACTGTTCCAAATTCGGAAAGAGGAGCAGCTTCGTTTCCTGTCCGCCGGAGCTGATTGCCAATATCATCACGGATAAGGATGCGCCCATGCAGCTGGTCCGGGAATTCCGGGAGAGAGGCGCCTGGGTGCATCAGGTAGATTAGGAGATCACGATGAAAATTAACAAAATCAGGACACATGAGCTTGAGAAATGCTACTCCATCTGTCCCCTGTCCTACAATGGCAGGGAACATCTGTTGGTTGCGGCGGAGAAGGTAAATAAATGTCTCATGTTTGATCTGGACGGGAATCTGGAGGAGACCGTCTGGGAAGGACCTGGAGGAACCATGACTATGGTGCAGGTCCCGGGAAGCAACGGGGAGTTTCTTGCAACTCATAAGTTTTATTCCCCCAATGATTCCAAGGAGGCAAAGATTGTCCTGGCCTCCCCCAAAGGGAAAGACGACTGGGAGATCCGGACTATGGCGGAGCTTCCTTTTGTACACCGCTTTGATGTACTGACAGCCGGCGGTGTGAACTATCTCATTGCCTGTACGTTGAAGTCCGGCCATGAAGAGAAAGATGACTGGAGCAGCCCGGGAAAAATCTGGGTGGGAGAGCTTCCGGAAGATTTAAGCGGCGTGGACGGGGAGCATCCCCTGAAACTGACGGCGCTGAAGGAAGGCCTTCTGAAAAACCACGGGTACTGCCGGGTAGAAGAGGCGGACGGTGTCTGGGCGGCTGTGGCTGCGGACAACGGGATTTTCAAGGTGACGCCTCCTTTGGCACGGGGCGGGAGCTGGAGTGTGGAGACCCTTACGGAAGATGCAGCCAGCGATATGACCTTTGCGGACTTTGACGGGGACGGGGAGCTGGAGATGCTGGTGATGACCCCCTTCCATGGAGATACGGTTAAGATTTATAAGAAGGTGGAGGGAGCATATACCTGTATTCATACCTTTGAGGAATCTTATGAATTTGCCCACGGCATTTGGGGAGCGGAAATCTATGGGAAGGGTACGGCTATTATCGGCCACCGGAAAGGACGCAGGGATCTGCTGGCGTGTACTTATGACGGAAGCGGCTATGTGATGGAAGTCCTGGACAGCGACGTGGGACCGGCTAATGTGCGGGTGTACCCAAAAGACGGCAAAGTGGGCCTGGTGTCCACCAACCGGGAGATTGACGAGATTGCTTTCTATGAGATCGAAAGCCTGTAGGGCGGGAAGGATGCTGAAATGAGTGCTTATACAATCGGTTTATATGAGAAAGCCATGCCCAAAGATCTGACCTGGAAGGAGAAACTTACGGCGGCCAAGGAGGCCGGCTATGATTTCGTGGAGATCAGCATCGATGAAACGGATGAAAAGCTGGCCCGCCTGGAGTGGACGAAAGAGGAACGGCTGGAGCTGGTAAAGACCATGTATGAGGTGGGCATTCCTGTCCGCACCATGTGTCTGTCCGGCCACCGGAAAT
>CAJUMM010000126.1 GCA_910586955.1 uncultured Lachnospiraceae bacterium
GGTTTAAAAAATGAACTTGTATACAAGAAGGGAAGACTGACCATGAATTATATGTTTGGAAATTCAATTTCCATGTCTCAGAAATCACTGGAATTCTTGTGGGCAAAGCAGGTTGTGATTTCCCAGAATCTGACAAATGTGGACACGCCGGGTTACAAGTCTAAGTACGTAACCTTTGAAGAGGCTTATCAGAAGCGCCTGAAATTGGCGAGAGCGTCGGCAACTCCCGCCCAGACCCGCAGTATCATAGAAAATTCCTACTATACAGTAAATGAAAAGGACAGCTCCGCTCGTCTGGATGAGAACAACGTAAATGCAGATGCGGAGGAAGTAGAGATGGCAAGGGCCCAGCTTCAGTACCAGTATGTGCTGAATGCTATTAACAGCGATTTTTCCAGGCTGCGCTCTGTGATCAAAGGCCAGTAGGAGCACAGGTGAATGAGGAGACGGAAGGAGTTTGTTTGATATGGAAGATCTATTTATCACCCCCATGACCGGGATACAGGCCATCGGCGCTGCAGGCGGCGTGGGAGAACAGGCACAGAAAATTTCAGGACAGGACGGGATTTCCCTTTTCCAGGGTATTTTCCAGGATATGATCGGAGAGGTCCGGGATCTGGAAGATAATTATGAGAAGCAGAAATATCTTCTGGCTACGGGGCAGATTGATGATCCCCATACGGTTCCCATTGCGGGGGCCCAGCTGCAGCTGTCCGTGGATATGCTGATTCAGCTTCGGAATAAAGCCTTGGAAGCGTACAATTCTTTGATTACAATGTCCATGTAAGGCGAAAAAGAATTTTTACATAGAAGGGAAAAGAAACGGCCATGAAGGAAAGACTTGCGCAATTAAAGGCGGTTGTTTCTAAGCTGGACAGCAAAATGAAGAAAATCATCCTGGCAGGAGCTGCCGGGCTGGTGGTCTTTGCTATTGTTGTCGCTTTGCTGCTGAACAGGGACCGGGGATACGAGGTCCTCTTTTCCAACCTTGGAACGGAAGAGGCGCAGCAGATTATAGGAAAATTGCAGGAATCACAGATTGATTACCAATATACAAAGAACGGGGAGATTCTGGTTCCCTCCAATGTGCTGGATCAGACCAGGGCGAACCTGGCTCTGGAAGGCTATCCCAAGAACGGCTTCGGTTATCAGGTATTTACGGAGAATGCAGGCCTTATGACTACGGACTCCGATAAGAAGCGTTATGCGGTTTACGATCTGCAGAACCGGATTGCTGCTACCATCATGCTCTTTGACGGAGTGCGGGATGCCCATGTAACCATTGCCCTGGGAGAGGAGCGGAAATACGTCTTAAGCGACGAGAATGTCCAGCAGAGTACGGCCAGTGCGGTTGTGACCATGGCTGACGGCGGCTCTCCTAGTATAGAAATGGCTTTGGCTGTACAGCGCCTGGTGGCTTCCGGGGTGCCGGGGCTGGAGGCGGAAAATGTGGCCGTCTTTGACGGAAACGGAAACGACGTATCTACCAGCGAGGAAGACAACAAGAGCCTCACCAGCCAGGATACGGAGGAGATTGCAAGGATTATCGAGGGGCAAATCACCACCAAGGTGCTTCATGTCCTGACTCCCTTTTACGGGGAGGGCAATGTCCGGGTTTCCACCAAAGCCCAGATTAATATGGAAACCCTTCTCCGGGAGACCATTACATACAATACGCCGGAAAAGATTGATCCCAACGACAAGACAGGGATTATTTCCCATGAACAGGGAACCGTAGAGATCTCGGGAGAGAAGGATGCAGTGGCCGGCGGCGTGGCAGGGGCTGAATCTAACGCAGATACAAGCGTTCCGGAATATAATACAGGGGGCGACGATGAGGATGTGGAAGGGTACGGAGCCCGTACCTGGGATCGGGACTTCCTGGTAAACCAGATTAAGGAACAGGGACAGGTGACGCCGGGGGCACTGGAAGATTTGTCCGTGTCCGTGGCTATCAACGGAGAGAGCTACGGCAGCCTGACCATCGATGACCTCAGGTCCTTGGTGGGAAATGCGGCGGGCATTGCGGAGACCGACTGGGTGAGCAAGATTTCCGTGGTAAGCGGACCCTTCTATGAGTCCTTCGACGATACGGAGCCGGAGGATGAAAAGGGAACCTTTGCCAAGATGGTTTCCAGCCCCATATTCTTTATTGTGCTGGCGGTGGTACTGGTACTGCTCATTGTTGCAGTGGTGCTTCTGGTGCTGTCCTCCAAAAAGAAGAAGAAAAAGAAGAAGGAAGAGGAAGAGGCTCTGGCTGCGGAAGCGGCGGCCCTGGCAGAACAGCTGCCATCCTTCAATCCTGAAATTATCAACCTGCAGAATGACAAAGGCATGGAGCTGAAGCAGAATATCCGTGAGTTTACGGAGGAGAATCCTGAAATTGCGGCACAGCTTCTGAAGAATTGGCTGAATGGGGGTGGCAATGAGCAATGAGTGTTGATTTAGATGCAATTTCCTCAGAACAAAAAGCGGCGGCAGTCATTGTCTCCCTGGGAGCGGATAAAGCCTCTACGCTCTACAAGCACCTTGGGGAGGATGACATTGAGAAGCTGACTATTGAGGTGGCGAAGCTGCGTCATTTTGAAGCAGATGAAACCCTGGGAATTTTGGATGAGTTTTATAAGACCTGCCTCACCCAGAAGGTGGTTACGGACGGAGGCATAGAATATGCAAGAACCGTCCTGGAGAAGGCATTTGGGGAGTCCACGGCCAGCCAGCTTCTGGAGCGGGTTACCAAGTCCCTGAAGGTGCGTCCCTTCGAGTTTATCCGCAAGTCCAGCCCCAAGAATCTCTACTCCTTCCTTGCTCATGAGAGGCCCCAGATCATTGCCCTGGTGCTGTCTTATGCAGATGCGGAGCAGGCGGCGGGAGTCATTGGGGACCTGCCCCAGGATATCGGCCTTCAGGTAGTAGAGTGTATCGCGCGCCTGGACAGCGTTTCCCCGGAGGCAGTGAAGCTTGTGGAGACCCAGCTGCGCAAACGCTTTGAGAATGTGGTTACGGCCGACTACACCACCATCGGCGGTATTGATTATATTGCGGACGTTATGAACCATATGGATCGCAGCAACGAAAAGTTCATCTTCGACGAGCTGGGCAAGAAAGATGCAGAGCTTACCGAGACCATCCGCAAGAAAATGTTTGTATTCGAAGATATCCTTACCCTTGACAACCGTTCCATCCAGAGATTTATCCGGGAATGCGATGTCAAAGATTTGGTATATGCCCTCAAAGGCAGCGACGAAAACGTCAGACAGCTTGTATTTGCCAACATGTCCGGGCGTATGGCAGAGAGCGTCCAGTCCGACCTGGAGATTACGGTCAATGTGCGCCGGAAGGATGTGGAGGAAGCCCAGCAGAGAATTGTGGGCGTTATCCGCAGGTTAGAGGCGGCTGGTGAACTGTTTATCGTCAAGGGCGGAAAGGATGAGATTATTGTCTAAGGTTGTAAAAGACAAAAAGGTCATTGACACCGTACAGCTTTACCAGTTCTTTTCGGACTTCGCCATGGAGGAGGAGCCCGGGGAGGAGACAGATACAGCCGAAGAGGAAGCTGCGGCTGCGGCAGCAGCGGAAGCAGAGGCCGCCAGGCAGGCGGAGGAGGAGAGACGCCTCCGGGAGGAGCAGGAACGGGCAAGTGAGATATTGGCCCAGGCCCGCCAGGAGGCGGAAGAAATTCTTGCAAAGACCCGCCGGGAGGCAGAAGTACTCCGGCAGGAAGCCCGGGAAGCAGGCCGGGAGGAAGGCTATGCTGCCGGCCTGGAGCAGGGAAGAACAGACTCCCGGGCCCTCTATGAGCAGGAGGTAGAGAACTTTCAGAAAAATGCCGCAGACTTTATGGACAGCATCCGCCGGGAAAAAGACGAGGTAATGGAGAAATATCTGGATGATCTGAAAAAGGTTGTCCTGGCCATTGCAGAGAAAGTCATTCATACCAGCTTAAAGTCCAGTGAAAATGTCATACACCGGATGATTATAGCGGCTACCGATAAATTGAAAAAGACGGAGTGGGCGAAGATCTATATCAACAAGTGCGATGCCAAAATTACCATGAATACCGACGTGGAATTTTTGAACGCCCTGTCCCATCTGTCGGACAATGTCAAGATCGTCGCCATGGACAATGAGGAGGAGGGCATCTGCATCATTGAGCTTCCGGAGGAGATCATAGACGCCAGCGTAAGCACACAGCTTGAAAATATCAAAGACATCCTGAACAATGCCCGTGTCTGACGAAAGGTGGAAGACATGTTTACGGAATTACCGGCGCGGATCATGAATACGGAGACCGTCAGCTACATAGGGAAAATTGAAAATATTGTAGGCATGTCCATGGAAGCCTCCGGCAACCGGGCCAGCATTGGCGATATTGCCATGATTTACAACGAGGACAAGAAGAGACAGATTCCGGTGGAGGTTGTGGGCTTCCGGGACGGGCGCTGCCAGCTGATGGCCTACGAGAACATGAGCGGCATTTCCGCAGGCAGTTTCGTGAGAAATACCCGGAATCGCCTGAAGATCCCCGTAGGGGAATTTCTAAGGGGACGCATCATCGACGCCCTGGGAAATCCCATGGACGAATTGGGACCCTTTCAGTCCCAGCAGCACTATTATGTGGAGAATCCCTACATCAATCCTCTGACCCGTCCTCCTATCACGGACACCCTGGAGTTTGGCATCAAGGCCATCGACGGGCTCAACACCGTGGGGAAAGGCCAGAGAATCGGGATTTTCGCCGGCAGCGGTGTAGGAAAGAGTACCCTGCTGGGTATGATTGCAAGAAATGTCAAAGCGGATATCAACGTCATAGCTCTGGTAGGCGAGCGGGGCCGGGAGGTCCGGGAGTTTATAGAGAAAGATTTAGGGCCGGAGGGCTTAAAGCGTTCCATTCTGGTAGTGGCAACTTCCGACCAGCCGGCTATGCTCCGTATGAAGTGTCCCTTGGTGGCCACCACCATTGCCGAGTACTTCAAGGATCAGGGCAAGGATGTCCTTCTGATGATGGATTCCCTCACCCGTTTTGCCATGGCCCAGAGGGAGATCGGGCTTGCTACCGGAGAGCCGCCGGTGGCAAGAGGCTACACCCCCTCCATCTATGCGGAGTTTCCCAAGCTTTTGGAGCGCAGCGGGAAATTTGAGAGAGGTTCCATTACGGGAATCTACACGGTTCTGGTGGAGGGCGACGATACCAACGAGCCCATCGCTGACACGGTCCGGGGTATCCTGGACGGCCACATCGTACTGTCCAGGAAGCTGGCCAATGAGAACCACTTTCCTGCTATCGATGTGAATGCCAGCATCTCCCGTCTGATGACGGAGATTGCAGAAAAAGATCATCAGAATCTGGCAGCCCAGATGCGCAATATTTTGAGCGTTTACAGCAAGAATGAGGATTTAATATCCATCGGAGCCTACAAGGCGGGGACCAACCCCAGGCTGGACGACGCGGTTTCCAAGATTGATGCGGTCAATGCCTTTCTGATGCAGCGGATTGAGGACAGTTTTTCACTGGAAGATGACATCAAGACCATGCGGAATATCCTGAGATAAGGCAGGAAAAAGAGGATTATGAAAAAATTTTATTTTGCATTGGACACGGTTTTGAGTTACAAAGAACAGGTGCTGGAGAACCTGCAGGCAGAACATGCCAGGATTATGGCAGAGATTGTGGAATGTGAGAGGGGAATTGCCCTTCTGGAAGAGGAACAGCAATCCTGTATGGAGGAGCTGGACCGGAAAAAGGCCGCCGGCATCAGCATCAACGATATGCAGACCTATGACCGTTTCCTCACAAGCCTCAGAAAGAAAATCGAGAGGGAAAAGATGCGGCTGGCTGAAATCCGCATCCGGGAAGAGAAGAAGCGGGAGGAAGTTATTGAGGCCAGGAAGGAGACGGCCTCCATAACCAAGCTCAAGGAGAAGAAGCTGGCTCAGTATGACAAGGAAGTGCAGAAGGAAGAGGAGCATTTCATCGACGAGTTTGTGTCCAACAAGAGTGCGGTAGAGAAAGCGCGTAATACTGCTTAACCGGAGCAGATTACGATACATATCTTAAAGAGAGAAAGGAGGGAAAAGACAATGGGAAATGCAGCAGCCGTAAAAGGCATGGATCTGGCCGCTATGGCCGCTTCGGTGAAGGCCTCCGGGACCCGGCAGGCCGGGAAGACCGATGACGGATTCCAGAAGCTTTTGGACAGCAAGTCCGGGGAGGAGTCCGGCAGGAAAGAGACTTCGGATACCAAGAAGACGGACGACACCAAGGATGCGCAGAAAAAGCCGGAGACAGACAAGACACAGGAGAAGCCGGAGAAACCGGAAGAGACTGTTTCACCGGAAGATAATGCCGCTTTGGAACAGGCCCAGGCAGCACTTCTTTTCCAGATTGTTCCGAAGGACACAGGTGTCCAGGAGCAGACGGAGAACCAGGAGCAGCTTTTGGAAATCGGAGCTCTTCCAACGGAAGAAACGGCAGAGCCCAAGGC
>CAJUMM010000127.1 GCA_910586955.1 uncultured Lachnospiraceae bacterium
CGACCACCGAGATCTACACTCTTTCCCTACACGACGCTCTTCCGATCTAGAGATAATCACCCACCAGAATCATGTGTTTGATTTCCCGGTCCTTTAAGTACAGGCGTTTGTAGCTCTTTAACTCATTGTTGATCATTTCTTCAATGATATCCGCAAAATGGGTGGTGCGGCTCTCCACATCTGCCAGCCGTTCCCGGATCCGCAGGGTTCCCACCCTGAGATTCTGGGTGGACACCAGGGCGTCCTTGTCAAAAAGGGAGATCTGGATACTCCCTCCTCCCACATCCACAATAGCCGTTCCCTTCTGGATAATCTTCTGGAAAGATTCCTCATTGGATGCAATGGATTTATACCCAAGGAAACGCTGCTCGGAGTTACTTAAGACCTCCACCTCAAGCCCAGTGCGCACCCGGATTTTATCCAGGATCAGCAGGCAGTTGGAAGTTTCCCGGATGGCACTGGTGGCACAGGCACGGTAGTCATCCACCTGGTATTCCTTCATAATCCGGGTAAAATCTATAAGAACCTGGCAGAGCTCCTCCAGCATTTCATTTCCGATCTTGCCTCTCCGGTAGGCATCCTTGCCCAGCTCAATACCGTGGCGAACATAATCAATCTCCCGGATTCCGTTTTTTGGCGACAGCTCCATGATTTTCATTCCTACCTCGTAGGAGCCGATATCAATCGCTGCAAAGGTTATTATCTGCACGTCTCACACCCTCCCCGTACTCCCATGGCCTCCCCGGTCCGCATTTCCAAGAGTATCCGTCTCCTCAAACCGGAGCTTTGGCTGATGCTCCACAATCCGGAACTGGCAGATGCGGTCATTCACATGTATCTCCGAATCCCGCAGAGCATAAGCGGCCATAAACCACTGATCGTTGTCTCCGCAGTAGCTCTCATCGATAATGCCTGTGTGGTTGGTCTGGATGATTCCGAAGTTTTTAAATGTACTGCTGCGGGGAACCACGTGGGCTTCGTAGCCCTTTGGCAGTTCCATGGCAACCCCCAGAGGAATCAGCCGGAATTCTCCGGCTTTCATCCGGATCTCCTCCGCCGAACGCAGATCGATCCAGTCTGATTTTCCTCCGATATAGGTAAGTCTCTCAATTTTGTCCGTAAAATATTTGATCCGTATGGTTTTTACCTCAGACATCCCCTTCTCCTCTTTCCCCGTCCGGCTTACAGGACGCTTTTTCCTAAAACTTGATAGTCTCCAGGATTCCCGTCCGGAGCAGGGTCAATGCCGCCACCACGGCGCTCTCCCGAATCTTGGCCCGGTTCCCGGTAAAACGATACTCCTCCACCCGTAGATTTCCCTTGACGGAAACGGCAATATACACAAGCCCCACCGGTTTCTCCTTGGTTCCCCCGTCAGGACCGGCAATTCCCGTAATGGCCACCGCCGCATCGGACCCGGTGGTCAGAATGGCTCCCTTGGCCATTTCCTTGGCTGTCTTCTCACTGACCGCCCCAAATTCTTTCAGGGTCAGCTTCTTCACGCCGATAAGCTTTCTTTTCGCCTTATTGGAATAGGTGATAAAGCCCTGTTTGAGCACCTCCGAGGCCCCCTGCACATTCACCAGGCGTCCCGTAAACAATCCTCCGGTGCAGGACTCCACCGTAGTCAGGGAGATCTGCTGCTCTTTCAGAAGCTGGACCACCGCCTCCTCCAGGGTAGTCTGCTCATCCGTGGTATAGATATGCCCTCCAAACCGGACTTTCAGCTCCCGGATCACCGGCTTCATCAGCTTCCTGGCCGCCGCCTCATCCTGGGCTTTGGCCGTCAGGCGCAGATGCACTTCTCCCACTTTGGCATAGGTAGCGATGGTGGGATTGGACTGGGATTGGATTAAATCCGCTATCATGGTCTCCGCCTTGCTCTCACCAATGCCGCAGATTTTCACCATCTCCGAGACAATGATCTCCGGCTGTTTCTGATTGAGATAGGGAAAAATGTCTTTGTGGAACATGGGGATCATCTCACCAGGAGGACCGGGAAGCAAAATTACAATTTTCCCATTCTCCTCTATAATAATTCCCGGCGCCGTTCCGTTGTCATTGTCTACCACAATGGCGCCCTTAGGAACCAGGGCCTGTTTCCAGTTGTTGTCCGGAATTTCCCCAATGGAACGCACATCAAAAAATTCCTGAATCCGCTCTCTGGTATGGGGATCCTCCACCAGCTCTTTCCCCAGGACTTTGGCCGCCGTTTCTTTGGTGAGATCGTCCTGGGTAGGCCCTAAACCGCCCCCCAGAATCACCACATCCGATCGCCCCAAAGCCGTCCTTAAAGTCTCCTCCAGGCGCTCCGGATTGTCCCCTACCACCGTCTGGTAATAGAGGGAAAGGCCAAGCTGGGCACATTTCTCCGAGAGAAAGGCCGCATTGGTATTTACAATGTTTCCAAGCAGAAGCTCCGTTCCCACCGAAATCAATTCTACCGTCATGTTAAATATCTCCTTCCAGCAGTACGCCCTTGTTTTTGATCAGGTAATCCACCAGGGAAACAACCGTCAAAATCAGGGCCGTCCAGGTAACAATGGTTTCTATGGTTTCAAACACGCCCCCCAGATTCAGAATCAAGAGAATGATCATCAGCATCTGAAAGGTGGTTTTAAACTTTCCCCAATAGCTTGCCGCAATTACCACTCCATTATCCGAGGCAATCAGCCGGAAACCGCTGATAATAAATTCCCGGGCGATAATTACAATCACAATCCAGGCATCCAGGCGTTTAAGCTCTACCAGGCAGATCATGGCCGAGCAGACCAGAAGCTTATCTGCCAGGGGATCCATAAACTTCCCGAAATTTGTCACCAGATTGTATTTTCTGGCAATCTTTCCGTCCAGCAGATCCGTAAGGCTTGCCAGCACAAACAAGGCCAGGGAAATATAGTTCCCGTAAGCACCCCCTATATCCGTCAGCATAAAAACAACAAAAAACGGAATCATCACAACCCGCAGCACCGTCAGTTTATTTGGCAGATTCATGGCATCAGCTCTCCTATCAAATCATATTCCACGGCTCCGGTTACACGGACCCTGGCAAAATCCCCGCTCATCAGCATCTCTTCCGTATTGATAAAAAGGTATCCGTCCACGCCGGGGGCATCCTTATAAGTCCGGGCTACATAGGCGTTCTCATCCGCCACCTGGCCTTCAATGAAAACCACCAGCTCCCGCCCCTTCATTTCCTCCGCCTTCTCAAAGGCAATCTCCTGCTGCAGCTCCATAATCTGAGCCTGCCGCTCTTTCTTGACTTCCTCCTCCACCTGTTCCGTCATCCCGGCCGCAGGCGTATCCTCCTCCGCCGAATAGGTAAAGACACCCAGGCGGTCAAACTCACACTCGTCCACGAAAGCCATCAGCTCCTCATGGTCTTCCTCTGTCTCTCCCGGAAAACCGGTGATTAAAGTAGTGCGCAGACAGATATCTGGAATCTCCTCCCGGAGCCGCCCGATGATTCCTCTCAAATCCGCCTGGCTGGTCTTTCTTCCCATACGCTTTAAGATGTTGTCCGAAGCATGCTGAATGGGAAGATCCAGGTAATGGCAGATTTTCGTCTCTTCCTTCATAACCTGAATCAATTCCTCCGTTATCTCCTCGGGATAACAGTACTGCACCCGGATCCAGCAAAGTCCGGAAATCCGGCAGAGTTCTTTCAAAAGCTTGGGCAGGCATTTTTCCCCATACAGATCCACACCGTAAAGGGTTGTCTCCTGGGCTACCAGAATCAGCTCTTTCACCCCCTGGTCCGCCAGTTCCCGGGCTTCCTTTAAAAGCTCCTCCATAGGAACGCTGCGGAAACGCCCCCGCACCTTTGGAATGATACAGTAAGTACAGTGCTTGTCACAGCCCTCAGCAATTTTCAAGTAAGCGTAATGTCCGCCTGTGGTGAGAATCCGTTTTCCTCCGGAAGGTACCAGGCGATCAATATCCCGAAACGTCATCTCTCTTTGGCCTCCCAGCACATGCTCCACCGTCTCCGCAATGGTATCGTAAGTGGTGGTCCCCAGAACGGCGTCCACTTCTTCAATCTCTTCCTGGATTTCTTTCTGATACCGCTGGGCCAGGCATCCGGCTACAATCAGCGCCCGGCACTTCCCCTCCCGGCGGTACCGGGCCATCTCCAGGATGGTTTCGATGCTCTCCTCCTTGGCGTCGTTGATAAAGCAGCAGGTATTGACTATAATTACGTCCGCTTCCCTCTCATCCTCCGTAAACCCGTAGCCTTTTCCCTCCAGATATCCCAGCATCCGCTCGGAATCCACCAGATTTTTATCACAACCCAGGGATATAAACAGTATTTTTGTCATGTTTTGTTTCTCTCCTGTCCGAACCAGACGCTATTGCGGCGGATTCCTATTTATTATAATGGATTGAAAGGGAAAATTCAACCAAAAGAGCGCACAGACTGGCTTCTATGCGCTCCGGATGTATCCTTTTCCTGCGGTTTTATTTTTCCGCCGCTGTTATTTTTCAGGAATTGCCTTCCCTTTTATTTTGATCTCTCGGTTCTTCTTCTCACCAGCCGGAGCACCGACCAGTAGAACAGGGCCGATACCGCCACTTTCGAAAACAGCTCTCCAGCCTGATAGCTAAATGCAAATGATAAAATCATCTGTACTGCAATAATTGCTGCCATTGCCAATCCTGCTATTAACATACTTTTCATTTTAATATCCCCTTTTCTTTTCGAGTTTGGTTATTTATTTTCTGATATCAGGATACCAAAGGAAGGCTGGCCGTTCCATCGATTTAGCTTACAATTTTGAGGGACTGTCTTACATTTTTGTAAGATTGAAAAAGCCGGGGATTTGTCAGCAGTCCAAGAAGTCAACTTTTTTTCTGGGGAATCTGCGCCAGCACAATGGCTCCGAACATTAGGGCACAGCAGCATACAGAGGCTGACAGGCCCTGCAACTGCTACACGCTTCCGCTGACCAGTTTCAACTCACAGCCTCTCGCAGAGGCTGACATTTTCACTTCCCTATCCTCCTTAACTCCTTATCGTTTCAACTCACAGCCTCTCGAAGAGGCTGACCTGCTTTTGCGCCAGCAGCTCCGTGTTTTTGGGGTCGTTTCAACTCACAGCCTCACGCAGAGGCTGACGGATATGGTGTACTTGGTAGTTCCGGAGCAACATGTTTCAACTCACAGCCTCACGCAGAGGCTGACTGGTGAGGTTCGTAGTATGTTTAACGTTAAGATTGTTTCAACTCACAGCCTCACGCAGAGGCTGACGGCCGATGTTCTCCCTGTCCGTGTCAATGCCAAGGTGTTTCAACTCACAGCCTCACGCAGAGGCTGACAATCGGTGCAACGTATTTTTCCGTTTCCACATCGTTTCAACTCACAGCCTCACGCAGAGGCTGACAAGGTTTTTCTGTTTTATGTATTTTAAATTATTACGTTTCAACTCACAGCCTCACGCAGAGGCTGACCACATTCCCCTTCTCATCCCTATCGGCCCGAGACACGTTTCAACTCACAGCCTCACGCAGAGGCTGACGTATCATAGCAACCATACAAATCGGCGCTATGAAGTTTCAACTCACAGCCTCACGCAGAGGCTGACGGATATCTATCATATACCTTAGGTCAGTTTACAAGGAACTACACGCAGACCGTGAAACGGGCTGCTGACAACAAACGGCGCTATGCTCCCGGCAAGGGGCATAGCGCCTGTTTGTTGTGGGGGTATCCAAAGGGGGCAGCGCCCCATTTGGCACACGACTTTGCGAAGCAAAGTGTAGTGTGTTATACGCTCTGTCGGCGTTGCCGTGAAAATGCCGTTGCCGCCGGGGAGGGCAAGGGCATTTGAAGCGGCAGGAAAACAGGGCTTTGTTTGGGGCTGGGAAGCCGGAAACAAAGGGCTGGTTTCAGCAGCAGACAGGGCGTATATGAAAGCCCCCGTCCCTCGTCCACCGTCCCCAGCCTATGGGACAAAATGTACCAAACCTCTGGACATTGTGACTATATGTGTGGCCACACTCATTTATTTTTAGGGGCCGTTCTTTTCTCAAAGTTGAAATGGGCGGGAAAGCCATTTTAGTGCTTTCCCGTCTTGATTACCCATCAGCAAAGACGGACGAGGCTGTCAACGGCGGCGCTGAAAGCGCCGTTCATCTTGACCGTTGACTGGCTCGGCTGGCTTTGCTATTTAATGCTCATCACTAACAATTTCAGTATCTATTGCAAGATTATTATTTTCAAACAAGCGATATGCTCTATCTTCCTTTTCTAAAATAAATCTTTTGTGATAGAAAATATCGGAATACTCAAGCACTTTTTTCATCTGTGCTGTATCAATCAATGCACCCAAAACACCCGAAACGACAGGCACAGCTTTTCCAATAGTTTTTAATGTTAACTTTCGCCCAATTTGCTCAAACGCTTCTTTGAAGAAACTATTTTCTAA
>CAJUMM010000128.1 GCA_910586955.1 uncultured Lachnospiraceae bacterium
ACGGTGGGATGTTCGGACGACAACCGGGTAGTGCAGGTGATGGGAGGCCAGAAAGCCAATTATTCCGGCCGGGGACCTACTACGGCCTGCATCTGCAAGCCGGACGTAACGGCTCCCGGTTCCTATCTGGTGTCCTGCAATGCCGGCTGGCAGAAGCGGGGAGCCAAAGCCTATGTAACCAAATCGGGAACATCCATGGCTACGCCGGTAGTTACCGGGTGTCTGGCGCTTCTTCTGGGAAAAGAGCCGGAGCTGACCAATAAAGAGGTAAAGCTCCGGCTGCGATCTTCCTGCCGGGACTTAGGGCTGCCCAGAAACCAGCAGGGCTGGGGGATGATTTACCTGCCGGAACTTTTAAAGAACCGCAGCCGGGAATGAAAACCGGGAAAACGCATAACCTGTAGAAAGAGTATTGCGAGGTGCTGCATGGCCGAAAACTGCAGGGAAAAGATTGTGTCGGAGGATTATGTGGATTTTATCTGGAGGGTAAACCAGAGTGTGGTAGATCTGGAAAAGCAGTATCCCGAATACTGTATCCAGGTAATCAATACCTTTTACGCAGTATTTTATGTGGATTCCCAAATTCTGGAGCGCAACCAGTTCCAGTACAATTATGAAGTATTCCCCTCCTTATATACCTTGTTGGAAAACGAGAACCTGGAGGAGAGCGGGATTATCCGCCTGCTGGAAAATTCCGTTTTGAAGCTCCAGGGTGAGGGCGTGATTGTGGGTATTATCGACACGGGGATCGATTATACCAACCGGTGCTTCCGGAATATGGATGGAAGCAGCCGGATTTTGGAGATCTGGGACCAGACGGATCAGAGCGGCCGTCTTCCCCAGGATATCAGCTATGGAAGCATTTATACCCGGGAGGAGATCGACAGGGCTTTGAGTTTGGAAGATCCCTTCTCGGCAGTCCCGGTCCGGGATGAATCCGGCCATGGCACCCAGCTTGCCAGTATTGCGGCAGGCAGCTTTGACGAGGATCGGGGATGGTCGGGGGCAGCGCCTATGGCGGAGCTGGCTGTGGTGAAATTAAAGCCTGCCAAAGACTATCTGAAACGCTATTATATGGTGCGCCCGGAGGCGGACGCCTATCAGGAGAATGACATTATGATGGGAGTCCGCTATTTAAGCGATCTGGCCTTCCGGGAGGAGAAGCCTTTGGTCATCTGCGTCGCTTTGGGAAGCAACCGGGGAGGCCACGAGGGAAATTCGCCCCTGTCTTCTATTTTGAATATGGCATCCGGCCGCTCACAGCGCTGTATCCTGGTAGCAGGGGGCAACGAGGCAAACCAAGGCCATCATTTCTACGGAAACCTGATGCAGGGCCAGTCCTATCAGGAGGTGGAGCTTCGGGTGGCGGAGGAGGAATACGGGCTGATGATGGAGCTTTGGAGCACTACGCCGGATCTCCTCTCCATCTCCCTGATCTCTCCGGCCGGGGAAGAAATTCCCCGGATCAGTTCCGAGCTGGGAAGCAGGCAGTATGATTTCCTCTTTGAGCGGACGGTGGTGTATATTGATTTTCAATCCCTGGATCCCAGCAGCGGGGATGAGATGATAAGGATCCGGATGTTTGCCCCTTCCCCCGGGATCTGGAGGCTGCGGGTCTATGGAACCAGGGTCATTCATGGAATCTACAACATCTGGCTTCCGGTGACAGGCTTTATCTCCCCCGGGACCTTGTTTCCCAATTCCAATCCGGATATTACGCTGACCTCCCCGGCCAACGCGGAAGGTCCCATTACCGTGGCGGGGTATCAGGTACAGAATGACAGCATTTACATTGCATCCAGCCGGGGATATACCAGAAAGGGGCGTATCAAGCCGGATATTGCGGCTCCGGGGGTGAAGGTTTCCGCTTTCGAGCCGGGGGACCGGTTTACCACCGTGACGGGAACCAGTGCGGCTGCGGCCATTGCCGCAGGGGCTGCGGCCCTTCTGCTGGAGTGGGGCGTGGTGAGGGGAAACCGGCCTACCATGGGAACCCAGGAGATTAAACAGCTTTTTATCCGGGGAGCCAGGCGGAATCCAGGGGAGCTGTATCCCAACCGCTCCTGGGGCTATGGGGCCTTAAACCTCTACGACAGCTTTCAGCTTTTGGGGAGGTTTCAGTGAACTTTTTGGTCCAACGGCTTGCGAAGGCGGACGGGATGGACTATAATAGGGAACAGAATCGGCTTTCGGGCCGTTAGATCTGAGGAGGACAGAAGATGGAAAAAATCAAGATGCAGACGCCGCTGGTAGAGATGGACGGGGATGAGATGACCCGGATTCTCTGGAAGCTCATTAAGGAGGAGCTTCTGCTGCCGTTTGTGGATCTGAATACGGAATATTATGATCTGGGGCTTGAAAACCGGAATGCCACCGACGACCGGGTAACGGTGGAATCGGCTGAGGCCACCAAGAAATATGGGGTGGCTGTGAAGTGTGCCACCATTACCCCCAACGCGGCCCGGGTGGAGGAGTACGGCTTAAAAGAGATGTGGAAGAGCCCTAACGGGACCATCCGGGCCATTCTGGACGGAACAGTGTTCCGGGTTCCCATTATTGTAAAGGGCATTGAACCCTATGTGAAGACCTGGAAGAAGCCTATTACGGTGGCCCGCCATGCCTATGGGGATGTGTATAAGGCCAGTGAGATGCGGATTCCCGGTCCCGGGAAATGCGAGCTGGTGTTTACCGGGGAAGACGGGAAAGAGATCCGGGAGACGGTCCATGAGTTCCGGGAGGGAGGCGTGGCCCAGGGCATGCACAATCTGGAGAGCTCCATAGAGAGCTTTGCCAGAAGCTGCTTTTCCTACGCCGTTTCCCAGAAGCAGGATTTGTGGTTTGCCACCAAGGATACCATTTCCAAAAAATACGATCACTTTTTCAAAGATACCTTCCAGGAAATCTATGAGAAGGAGTATCAGGAAGAATTTGAGCGGCTGGGCCTTACCTATTTCTACACCCTCATTGACGACGCAGTGGCCCGTGTGGTGAAATCCGAGGGGGGCTATATCTGGGCCTGCAAGAATTACGACGGGGATGTGATGAGCGATCTCATCGCTACGGCCTTCGGGTCTCTGGCTATGATGACCTCCGTTCTGGTATCTCCTAAGGGCTACTTTGAGTACGAGGCGGCCCACGGGACGGTACAGCGCCACTATTATAAATATTTGAAGGGGGAGGAGACCTCTACCAATTCCATAGCCACCATTTTTGCCTGGTCCGGAGCCTTAAAGAAGCGGGGAGAGCTGGACGGCAATGAAGAGCTGGCTCATTTTGCAGGCAAGCTTGAGGAGGCTTCCCTGAAAACCATTGAATCCGGGAAGATGACGAAAGATCTGGCATTGATCACCACCCTGCCGGATCCGACGGTACTTTCCAGTGAAGATTTTATCCGGGAGATCCGGAAGACTTTAGAGGAACTTCTGCATGCTGTTTAACTCCAACGCATTTTATGTGTTCCTGCCTGTGGTCTTTGCCGCCTACTGGGTGATCCCGGCCAAGCGCCGCTGGATCATCCTGCTGGTGTCCAGCTATTATTTTTATATGAGCTGGAATGTGAAATACGTGGCCCTGATTCTTCTAACCACGGTGGTTTCCTACGGGACTGCGCTTCTCATGGAGAGAACAGAAAGCAGGAAAAAGAAAAAATTTTATATGGCTGCGGCTCTGGTTATCAGCCTGGGGGTCCTGTTTTTCTTTAAATATTTTAATTTTTTAAGCAGTTCCCTGAGGAGTTTCCTGGAGAAATTCGCCATTCCCGTACACGAAGTGACACTGAATCTCCTGCTCCCGGTGGGAATTTCTTTCTATACCTTCCAGACCCTGAGCTATGTGATTGACGTGTACCGGGGAGAGGCCAAAGCCTGCCGCCATTTCGGCAAGTATGCCACTTTTATTGCCTTCTTCCCCCAGCTGGTGGCAGGACCCATTGAACGGACCCGGAATCTCCTGCCTCAGATTGAGAAGGAGCATTCCTTTGACTGTGAGAAAGCCATATATGGAGCCAAGATGATCGCCTGGGGATTTTTTAAGAAGGTGGCCATTGCGGATACCGTCGCCCCCTATGTGGATGTGATTTACAACGATGCAGGGCATTACACGGGACTGCCTCTCCTGATGGCCACGGGGCTGTTTACCTTCCAGATTTACTGCGACTTTTCCGGGTATTCGGATATCGCCCTGGGTGTGGCCAAGCTTCTGGATATTGATCTTATGACAAATTTTAAAAGTCCTTATTTTGCGGCTTCCATCCGGGATTTCTGGAGCAGATGGCACATTTCCCTGTCTACCTGGTTCCGGGATTATGTGTACATTCCTTTGGGGGGAAACCGAAGAGGCACCTGGCGCACCCGCTTGAATCTCATTGTAACCTTTCTGCTAAGCGGCCTCTGGCACGGGGCCAACTGGACCTATGTGATCTGGGGACTGATCCACGGCGCAGGACAGGCAGTGGAAAAGGAGTGGGATCGCAGGTTTCCGCCGAAAGGGAAAAGGCATTCCTGGGGCCGTGTCCTTTTAACCTTTCTTTTCGTGTGTTTTGCCTGGATTTTTTTCCGTGCCAACAGCCTCTCCGACGCAGGGTATGTGCTGAGCCATATCTTTGACGGCATTTCTGATCCGGTCCGCTATTTCCTGGACGGATACCAGGCCTACCGGATGGCCGGGGTGGCCCAGTCCTCCAATATGCAGACGCTTCTGATCTGCGGGGCCTGTATTCTGGCTTTGCTTTTCCACGATTTTGTGGAGCTGCGCACCGGTTTCTGGACCTGGATGGGAAAGTACCAAAAGCCTGTCCGGTATGGAATATATTTTCTTCTGCTTTTTATGGTGCTTTACAGCCGCCAGCCAGGAGAGTACGAGTTTGTTTACTTTCAGTTCTAAACGGAGAATGCAATGAAAAAATTTTTGCGGAAAATGGCTCCTTTTATTCTCTTTATCGTGATTCTGGAGATTGCCATTCCCATAGCGGTGGATCCCTACAATGTGTTCCACTGGCGGAAAATCCGGGATAACGGGGTGGAGCCCAACAGCAATTATATTAAAATGGAATATGTGCTTCACAATCCGGACAAGTTTGACTCCTTCTTGTTCGGCTCTTCCCGGACAAGCTTCATCAACGTGGATCGGATCCCGGAGGGAAAGTGGTACAACATGTCCTATTCCGAGGGACTTCCCAGGGAACATCTGGAAAACTTAAGGGAACTGATTGACAAGGGCATTATTCCCAAGACGGTAATGGTGGGGATAGACAATATTTCCTGCTTCGTGGATCCGTCTCTCCATGAGAACCAGTTTTACCGGATTCCCTATCCCAGGAAGAATAAGCTGGCTTTCTACGCCAACTATTTCAGCTTCAAGGGAGTGCTGCTCTCTCTGGATGTAAGCCTGAAATACGAACCGGAGGATCCGGAGTATGTGGAACGATATTACCGGAATGGCTGCATCAGCCGCACCGGCTACTGGGGAGCGGGAATGGACATTCCCTACTGGGAAAATTATTACGATGATTTTCTGGGGAGTGCCGTGGTGGATATCCGGAGGATTTACGAACTTTGTGAGGAATACGGGATCCGGCTGATTCTGTTTACCAATCCCATGTACTATAAGACCTACGAGGAGTCCCAGCTCTACGGATACGATATTTTCCTGGGCTGGCTGGCCGGGCAGGTGGATTACTATAATTTCAGCGGTATCAACGATATTACAACCGATAAGGAGAATTATTTTGAGAACAGCCACTTCCGGCCGGAAGTGGGGGATCAGATGATTGACCGTATCTTCCGTGATGTGCGGGACGAGAAACTGGAGAGCCAGGGATTCGGCTATTATGTGACGGTAGATAATATAGAGGAATTTGAGAAAGCGCTGGGCAGTGGTTACTGAGCCAGCGCTTCCCATTGTTCATAGAGGGTGCCAAGGCGCTCTGCAATGGTTTCCTTTTCCCGGTGAAGCTCCATGCAGCGGGATACGTCCGTGTACACTTCCTCCAGGGTGAGAAGCCCGTCAATTTCCTGATCCCGGGTTTCCAGGGAGAAGATTTCTTCTTCCGTCTTTTTCAGGTCATTTTCCCGTTTCCTGGCCTTGGCCTGTTCTTCTTTCTGCTGCTTCCAGTCCAGTTTCCGGTGGGAAGCGTTTTCCGGCCCGGGAGAAGGGACTTTGGCGGGAGCAGGAGTCAGAAGGTCCCTTTTTTCCAGATAGTAATCATAATTTCCGATGTAGTTGACCAGGGTTTTTCCTGTCAGATCCAGGATCCGGGTAGCCGTGGTGTTGATAAAGTATCGGTCATGGGACACGTACAGCACCGTTCCCGTGTAGCGGTTCAAAGCCTGTTCCAGAATCTCCTTGGATACAAT
>CAJUMM010000129.1 GCA_910586955.1 uncultured Lachnospiraceae bacterium
GGTTTTGGAAGAGCGATAGGCCGAAGGCGTCATTCCCATTTTTTTCTGAAAAACTTTGGAAAAATAGCTGGCATCGTTATAACCCACGATTTCGGCTATTTTTTCTGTGCTTAAACGGGAAGCGGCCAGATAATTGCAGGCGCTTTTTAGTTTGTATTCCTGGATAATTTCCGAAAAATATTTTCCGGTCTGTTTTTTTATCAGCCGGGAGAGATATGTGGCGGTATAGCCGAAATGTTCTGCTGCCTGGGGAAGGGTTACATTTGCATAGTTGAGTTTGAGATAGGAAAAAAGTTCGGTTGATATACGGCTCTCTACAAATTCCAGGGACCTTTTTTGAGAGGCGGAATTTGATTGGCGTGACAGCAGGATAAACAGCTCAAACAATTTGGAAAAGAGCATTTGCTGGCTGTAAGGAGCATCTTCGTAATATTCTTTGATTAATTCGCAAATCTGCAGATTGATTTCAGGCGTATTTTCAAAAATAATATATGGGGATATATGATTTAATCCGTATACAGAATCCAGAAAGAAATTAAAAATTTTCTCATGGAAAGAAAGCAGAACGGAAAAAATCTCCTCCGCCCAGACACGGTTTACCAGGATATTAAAATAAACGGTATCCGGCTCTGCGATTGCGGCACGGTGGGCAGCATAAGGATTCATTAAAATAAACTGGCCGGTTTCCTGGAAAATGATCTCCGATTCTATGCGGTTTTCGACTCTTCCACGATAAACATAGTTAAATTCGAAAAAATCGTGACGGTGAAAAAAGGGTTTCCGGTTCTGCGGAGCAGGAAACGCCGGCGGAAAAGAAAGAGGAATACCGAATTTTTTCAACAGATAGGGAGAAACCGGAGCTTTGATTAGTATTTTTTCCTGATTCCGGAACATAATTTCCGAAGGAACGATTACCGCTTCATCCGAACGGCTCATATCTTTAGAAAAAGAATAAATTTCATTTGGATTCCGGCTTTTCAAAAAAGCGGCTTCCATTTCCAGTGCCTTAGGCAGATATTCTTCAATCCCATTCATGTTTCATTCCTCTTCCGGGTACAAGTAAATTTTCTGTTAGATGTATTATAAAGGAAAACGCAATTTTTTACAAGAAATATCATGGTAAATTACCTGTTATCTCTTTTTGGGGAAGCCTATGATTGTCTTATCAGATAAATGTCGAACCAAGAAGGAGGTCAGGGAATGAAAGAGCAAGGTTTTAAGAAAAAAACATGGATGGCGGTTTTGCTTGCAGTGATTGCAATCACAGTCTGTATCGGCGCATGCAGGACCAAAGAAAAGGAGATTCCGGGCAGTCCGGCCAAGGAGGAGGCTGCCGCGGCACAAGAAGATTCCCAGGAGGAAGAAAGAACGGAACGTGATTTTGCATCACGCTTTGCGTCACCGGAAGCAGAAGATACGATTTCAACGAGATGGTGGCTTCCGGGAGCAGCCGTTACGGAAGAAGAAATCCGGCGGGAAATCCGGCTTCTTTCGGAAGAAGGGTTTAAAAATGTAGAGCTTGTATATTTTCCGCTGTCTGTGGACGGAAGGTTTACCGTCAGCGAAAAGTACGGCTGGGATACTGAAAAATGGAAAGATGTGTTGAAATGGGCCTTTGATGAGGGGGAAAAACAGGGAGTAAAAATAAATCTTACCACAGGCCCTATGTGGCCCTCCATGTCTCCGCTGATTACACCGGATGATGAGGCGGCAGAAAAAGAACTGAATTTTGGAATTGCCAGGCTGCAGGCAGGTGAAACTTACGAAGGAGCAGTGCCGAAACCGGACGCTTCTGCAGAGGAGTCCGTTACAAAAGAGGAATTGAAAGCAGTCACGGTGGCAAAAATTAATACTTTTGAGGAAACAACGGTAGAATCCTTCAGTATTTTCGGAAAAACGGAAAAAACCGTAAATAATTATGAACTGGATATAGAGTCGATGAAAGATATTACGACAGATGTAACGGATATGGATACGGAAGAACCCTCTGTAAGCTTTACGGCGCCGGAGGACGGAGAATATTTTTTATTTGGGTTCTGGCAGAGAGGAACCGGACAGGTAGGGAACCGCAATTCCATTGGCATGATCGCGTCCTCCCCCCAGTCCTATTGTATCGATCATTTAAGCACTGCCGGCGTGGAGGCTCTGACGGATTACTGGGATGCACAGTTTCTCTCGGATGAAGAAATCCGCAGCTACATAGAAGAAAACAATCCGGAATTTTTTGAAGACTCCCTGGAACTAATGCACACGCTCCTGTGGACGCCGAAGATGCAGGAAGCGTTCGAGAGGATGAGAGGCTATTCTATGAATGCCTATCTTCCCCTTCTGTACGGCAGTGTAAACTCCGATGTGCAGGGAGGCGGGAGTTTGAGCGGGATCTATTCGTTTGCCACAAATCAGCCGGAGTCTGACGCACTGTTCGTTAAGGATTTTGAGCAGACCACCAGCGACCTGTATGTGGAAAATCATATTAAGGCTTTGGGAGACTGGTGCCGGAAAGTTGGATTTGCCTATAAAACGCAGTCATATGGCGAGACTGTAGATACCTCCCGTTCTTACATCTATACCGATGTGCCGGAGGGGGAAAGCCTGGAATACGGCGAAGACAATTATAATGCGTTCCGTTCGGTGGCTGCTGCCTCCCATATGACCGGGAAAAAGTATGTGTCGGCGGAATACGGAGCGGTCATGGGCAGTGGATTTGCCATGAACTGGGATGAGCTTTTGATTATATTTAATAAAATTGCCTCTGCAGGAGTAAACAGGGTGATCCTGCACGGATTTCCTTATGAGGACTACCAGGGAGCGGACTCTTGGGATCCGGATACGGTGATTCCCTGGCCGGGATTTGATCCCTTTAACGATTTATTTGCAGATCACTGGAATTCCCATGTCCCCAGCTGGGAATACATGGACATTTATACAGATTACATCAGCCGGGTCCAGACCGTACTGCTGGAAGGAAACGCAAAAGTAGATCTGGCCGTTTACGGAGATATCAAAGATGTGATTAACGGGCCCTATTATGACTGTGAGTATCTTTCGGAAGCCGGCTTTACCTATGATGTAGTGAGTCCGGCATTACTGGAAGAGTCTGGTGCGGAGGTGGAAAACAGCGTTCTGGCGTCAGAGGGAATTTCTTATAAAGCGCTGTTGATTGGAAACCAGAGGGAAATGATGGTAGAAACAGCAGAAAGAATCCTGTCTTATGCAGAAGAAGGGCTGCCCATTTACATAATAGGAGAAATACCGTCAACAGTCCCCACTTATGAGGAACATGAGGCACAGAATGAAAAGCTTCAGGATATTGTAGAAGAAATGCTGTCCCAGGATTCCGTAAAATGGATAAAAGAGGATGCACAGGTGCTTGCCCAGATGGCTGGGGACGGCATTGAGGCAGATGCAGTTTATGAAAATGCCGCATCGGTTTATCACGTGCGAAGAAGCAGTGAAGAAGCTGACTATTACTTCTTTAACAATGCAGGCGAAGAAGCCGTTTCCCTGGAAATGACCCTGACTGGAAACGGAAGCCCCTTCCTGCTGGATGCCTGGACCGGCGAAATTATATCCGTCGCAGAGTATGAGAAGACCGGAAATGGCATCCATATCACCCTGGATTTAGAAAAAAATGAAGCGGCAGTCATCGCTGTAGCGGAGGAAGGCACGTTCCAGGGAGAAAACTGCAGGGAAGAGCTTGTCATTGTGAATGGAGAAGAGGGCCTGCCAGAGGAAATCGAGCTGCAAGACGAATTGTGGGAACTTACGGTGGAAAGCTGGACGGAGGATGATGAGGAGGAAGGAATTACTTCCGGGAACCATAGGAAGAAAACTGTCCTTAAGCCGGTTTCTACAACGCTGAAAGGATGGCTGGAACTGGAAGGCCTGGAGCATGTTTCCGGAATCGGCGTCTATACCATTCATGTTCCCCTTGACGGCTGGGATGAAGATACCCGTGCTTTCCTGGAAATCGGTGAAACCATTGACAACATTGTTGAAATAGAGGTTAACGGGACTAAAATCCGGCGTTTGGATCAGCTGGTACAGTCTTATGACCTGGAAGATATTTTGAAGAACGGTGATAATACAATTACCATTAAACTGGCAACCACCTTGAACAATGCGGTTAATGCGATTGGGGAATATGCGCCTATATTTGGAGACGGCGCCCAGCCGCAAAACTATGGTCTCACAGGAGAGGTTACGATTGTTCCCTATAAGCCGGCCGTCTTTTAAGGCTTTTAAACAGCTGAAAATCCTGTGGACTTTTTCCACTCCCCATGTTATAGTGAAATAGTGGGTTTTTATGTCCGGTTACAGGCCATTCCCTACAGGGAGCGGCCTGTTTCGGCGTATCATCCAAGTGGAGACTGCAGGGAATATATATTCCGGAAAGACAGGAGGAAAGGCATGGGTTTGAGAAAAGAGATAGCGCTTTTGGCCGTTGTCTGTCTCTTGTCCGGCTGTGGGAAAACGGAAAGCAGCGAAGGAAGCGGGGAGGATTCGAAGTATTCCCAATCTTCCGGGCCTTCCGTGGTGAATCTTAAAGAGGACTGGAAAGAGATTGAGCCCGGATCCGTGTATACGGGGGAAATTTCTATCTGTACCCCTGAGGCCTCCGGGACAGTGGTGTTTGAGGAGGAAGGCGTGACCGTAGATGCCAGCCATACGGAGGATGGCTATCTTATGGTGAAATGCGAAGGCGCCCAGTCCAGACTGAAAGTACAGATCAGCCTGGAAGAAGAGAAGTATAACTATGATCTGAACCGGGAGGGGAATTACGAAGTTTTCCCCCTCCAGATGGGAAACGGTCTTTACGATGTAAAAGTATTTGAAAATGTGGAGGGAACCACCTACAGCCAGCTTTTTTTTACGCAGATTCTCGTGGACATGCCGGATACGGACCGGGTCTTTGTGTTTCCCAGTCAGTATGTGTGGTACACCAGCGAAAAGAAAGCGGTTCTGCTTTCCTATGACCTGTGCGGGGATTTGACCGGGGATGAAGAAAAGGTGGAACGGATTTACGATTATGTCGTGAAGCTGCTTTCCTATGACTATGAGAAGGCGGAGACGGTAGAAAAAGGGTATATTCCTGATTTGGAAGAGATCCTTACCGTAAAAAAGGGAATCTGCTTTGATTATTCCGCCCTTTTTGCGGCCATGCTCCGGGCCCAGAATATTCCGGTCCGCCTGGTGATTGGAAATGTGCAGCCGGAAAATATTTATCATGCCTGGAACCAAGTGTACATAGATGGGAAATGGGTGTGGAAGGATCCCACTTTCGGGCCGGAATCCGGACACACGGAGACGGATTATACCCAGGAACGGGAATACTAGAGGGAGGTACAAAGAGGGTGAAAAGACAGAAGAAGGAACTGCCGGTCATTGAGATATCCCTGTTCTGCCAGCAGGCGGCTATGATTCTCAAGTCAGGGATTCCCCTGTACGACGGCATGGAGGCTGTGTACCGGAATTATGAGAAGACCGAGTTCGGCCCGGTCTTTGAAGGCATCTATAACAAGGTGCGGGAGGGGGGAAGCCTTTACGAAGGGGTGAAGCAGTCGGAGGCGTTTCCGGACTATATGTGCCATATGATAGAGGTGGGCGAGATGGCCGGAAAGCTGGATGAAGTGCTGGAAAACTTGGGAACTTACTATGAACGGGAAGATAAAATCCGGCTCTCCGTGCGCAGGGCTGTGGTATATCCCCTGGTGCTCACGGTTATGATGGCAGTGGTAATCGGAATCCTTGTGATCCGGATTCTTCCTGTATTTGCCCAGGTGTTCCAAAGCCTTGGAACAGAGCTGTCCGGTATGACAGGCGCCTTTTTGTCAGGAGGTGTCCTTCTGGGACGGATTGTATTGGCGGTGGTAGCCCTCCTTTTGGCCGCAGCCCTGGCTCTCTACCTTGCCTGGCGGCTGGGAGACCGGGCCCATTTGCTGGGACTGGCAGGAAGAGTCTGCCCTCCGGTGCGCCGCCTGACGGAAAAACAGGCTGCCCAGCGTTTTGCTTCCGTAGTTGCCATGGTTCTTTCCAGCGGGTATCATCTGGAACATGCCCTGGAGCTGATTCCCGCCCTTCTTCCCGATGAGCAGAATGCCGGGAAAGCCAGACGCTGCA
>CAJUMM010000130.1 GCA_910586955.1 uncultured Lachnospiraceae bacterium
GTACATGGCCGTATCATACTCCGGCAGCTCCTCCAGGAAATCCACCAGGGCGGGAATATCCGGGAAGACTTCAATCCGGGTTTTCACCATCTCCGCAAGTTTCCGGAAATCACAATCTCTGGTAATGGTTTTCCTAAGCCAGGGAAGAGCCATCTCATAGAAGGCATCAAAATCCATAGCCTTGATATATTCCCCATTCATCCATTTCAGCTTGGTATAGTCAAACACCGAAGGGGCTTTGCTCATATGCCGGTAGTCAAATACCCGTATAAGCTCCTCTAAGCTGTAAATCTCCCGGTCCTCCTCAGGACTCCACCCCAGAAGGGCCACGAAATTGATCACCGCCTCCGGCAGGAACCCCTGCTCCAGCAGATCCTCAAAAGAGGAATGGCCGCAGCGTTTGGAAAGCTTCTTGTGCTCCTCGTCCGTAATAAGGGGACAGTGGACATAGACGGGAACCTCCCAGCCGAAAGCCTCATAGAGACGGTTATATTTGGGGGAGGAAGACAGATATTCATTTCCCCGTACCACATGGGTAATTCCCATCAGGTGATCGTCCACCACATTGGCAAAATTGTAGGTGGGATAGCCGTCGGACTTAATAAGGATCATGTCGTCCAGCTCTGCATTCTCCACGGAAATATCCCCGTAAATATCGTCATGGAAGGTCGTTGTCCCCGTAGTGGGATTGTTCTGGCGGATCACATAGGGGATCCCTTTCGCCAGCTTCTCCTCCACTTCCTCCTTGCTCAGGGAAAGACAGTGCTTGTCATAAATCACAATCTCTTTTCCCGCCACTTCCGTCCGCAGGGAGTCCAGGCGTTCTTTATCGCAGAAACAATAATAGGCCTCCCCCTTCTCAATAAGCTCTTTCGCATACTGAAGGTAAATCCCCGAAGCCTGGCGCTCACTCTGGACATAAGGACCGACGCCTCCGTCTTTATCCGGCCCCTCGTCGTGCCTCAAACCGGCTTTCTCAAGAGTCCGGTAAATAATATCCACCGCTCCATCCACCAGGCGCTCCTGATCCGTATCCTCGATGCGGAGCAGGAAATCTCCGCCCTCGTGCTTGGCGATGAGATAGGCGTAGAGGGCCGTTCTCAAATTCCCCACGTGCATCCTTCCGGTGGGGCTGGGTGCAAATCTTGTTCGAACCTTGCTCATTTTATTTTTCTCCTGTTTTCTCTGTAGAAATCAAAGGACGGGCCTGCCCGCCAATGGTACTCATTATATACCAAAATCCGGGGCTTTACAACTGTTTCTTCCTTGTCAAGGCCCATTATTTTTTTTATTTTTCCCAAGCTGCGTATAGAAAAAATCCATCGGGAAATCTTGTTAATAACAACAGCTGCTGCGGAACTCAAAATAAAGGATGTAAGAAATATGGCACTGAACAAGGTTGAAATATGCGGCGTAAACACGGCAAAGCTTCCCCTCCTGAAACCGGAGGAAAAGGAGGCGCTGTGGGAACGGATTTCACAGGGAGACAAGGAAGCGAGGGAGCTTTACATCAAGGGAAACTTAAGACTGGTTTTAAGCGTCATCAAACGCTTCTCCGCCAGCAATGAGAATGTAGACGATCTCTTTCAGATCGGCTGCATCGGCCTGATGAAGGCCATCGACAATTTCGACAGCAATCTGGGAGTGAAATTTTCCACCTATGCGGTTCCCATGATCATTGGGGAGATCCGGAGGTATCTGCGGGACAACAATTCCATCCGGGTAAGCCGGTCCTTAAGGGACACGGCCTACAAGGCCATCTACGCCAGGGAGGGCCTCACCCGGAAAAATGCCAAGGAACCCACCATCAGCGAGATTGCGGAGGAAATCGGCATTTCCGGGGAGGATATCGTCTTTGCCCTGGACGCCATCCAGAGTCCGGTAAGTCTTTACGACCCGGTGTATACGGAAGGGGGGGACACCCTCTATGTCATGGATCAGATCAGCGACAAGAAAAACCGGGAGGAGCTCTGGGTGGAGGAGCTCTCCCTGAGCGAAGCCATGAAGAAGCTGCCGGAGCGTGAGAATTACATCATCAATCTCCGCTTTTTTGAGGGAAAGACCCAAATGGAGGTGGCGGAAGAGATCGGAATCTCCCAGGCCCAGGTGAGCCGGCTGGAGAAGAATGCTTTAAAGAGTATGCGGAATTATTTGAAGATTGGGTAAATGCAGAATTTTTCTCTATCTTCTATTGGCTTTCTTTCACACTTTCTCTATAATAAACAAAAAAGCGGTTTTTCCTGTCACACAAGCCCCGCTGCATTGTCTAACTCTATAGAGGAGGTAATTACATGGAAAGCACAAATGAAAAATATCTGGCTTTAATTGAAAAAGCCCTGGATGGAGACTCAGAATCTCTGGAAACACTGCTTCTTAGCGTACAGGATACCGTATTTAATCTGTCGCTGAGAATGCTGGGCACCTTTGCGGACGCGGAAGACGCTGCACAGGATATTCTTCTGAAAATCATCACACATCTGTCTTCGTTCCGGAAAGAAAGTTCCTTTTCCACCTGGGTATTCCACATTGCGGTGAATCATCTGAAAAATTACAAGAAGCACATGTTCGCCCAGCGTCCCTTAAGCTTTGAATATTACGGAAATGATATCGAAAATGGGGACATCCATAACATCCCGGATTTGACACAGAATGTGGAAACAGAAATTCTGGCAGAAGAACTGAAAATGTCCTGTACAAATGTTATGCTGCAATGTCTGGACACGGAAAGCCGCTGTATCTTTATACTGGGAACCATGTTCCAGCTGGATAGCCGCATAGCCGGCGGGATTTTAGAAATCTCACCGGAAGCGTACCGCAAACGCCTTTCCCGGATCCGCAAAAAAATGGCGGATTTTCTAAGTGCCTACTGCGGCGAATACGGAAAGGGCTCCTGCAGGTGCCGGGACCGGGTAAATTACGCCATTCAAAACCACAGAATTGACCCTGCCCGCCTGGATTACACAACCGCCGGCCCCATCCCCCAAAAGACCATGCTGGAGGTAAAAGATGCTATGGAAGAAATCGACGATCTGGCCCAGCATTTTGCGTTTCTCAAAATCTACGGGGCTCCGGAGCAGATGTCACAATTCATCAAAGACTTTTTGAAATCGGCCTCTTTATCCGTAGTCAAAAAATCATAACCAGAATCAGCAGAAGCCCGGACAAGGCCCAGAAGGATTTGCAGACGCTAAGCGGCTGGAAATTCTTCTAGGCAGGGGCCTTGGGAGGGCGGATGCGGAACTGGAATCAGCAGAAGCCCGGACAAGGCCCAGAAGGATTTGCAGACCCTAAGCGGCTGGAAATTCTTCTAGGCAGGGGGCCTTGGGAGGGCGGATGCGGAACTGGAATCAAAACCGGAATAGGAGAACCTACATATGAATACAAAACCAATTTTTCATTATTTACAGGAATTAAGCGAAAACAACAACCGGGAATGGTATCATCTGCACAAGGCAGAGTACAAGGAAGCCAACGCAGAATTTGAAGCGTTGTTACAGGAACTGATTCTTGAACTGGGGAAAAAGGATGAGGATATTTTACACCTGGTGCCCAAGGACCTTACCTTTAAGCTGGTCCGGGACACCCGTTTCAGCCGGGATAAATCCCCTTACAACCCGGCTTTCCGGGCCCACATTGGGCCCATGGGAAAACTCCCCGTTCCCGTGGGATACTATCTGATGCTAAAACCCGGAAACGGCTCCTTCCTGGGAGGCGGGCTGTTTGCGGACATGTTTAAGGACGCTACCGCCATGGTGCGGGATTACATTGCAGCACATCCCGGCCAGTGGGAAGAAATCATCCATGCCCAAGAATTCCGGAAATATTTTACCCTGCAGGGAACCGCTTTAAAAAATGTCCCTGCCGGATATGACAAGGAACATCCCCAGGCCGAATTCCTGAAATACAAAAGCTGGTATCTGGAATACCCGGTAGAAGACAGCGCTTTCTTGGATATGGAAACCTTCCTTCCCCAAATGATAGAAGTTTTCCAAGCAATGAAGCCCTTCAATGATTTCTTAAATAAAGCACTTGCAGGTTTTCAGATGCCGGCAAGATAGCAGGCACCCAGGACGGATTGCGGACAGGCGGATAAACCGCTGACCCGCAATCCGTGTTTTTATCTGTCTTCTATATTTCCTCCAAAAGAGCTCCGCTTTCCCGGCTGTAGGCCCGGACATGCCCGTCTCCCCTTAGGAGATAGAGGGTATCCCCGATAAAGGTAGCCCGTCCCCGGAGATAACCTCCGTCTTCTCCTTCCATATCCAGCTCCATTTTTTTCACAAACTCCCCGTTTTCGTAGGAAAACACCAGGTACCGTCTCCAATATTCACCATAATCACTGCCGTCTGCGGAAAAGCCGATAATATTTTCCGATACATCTATAAGGACTTCCCGGTGATTGTAAAGAGCCTCGCTGTAGTTATAATTTTCCAGAAGAAAGCGGGTCTCTTCTTTCACATTTTGGGGATCTGCCAGATCAAACATAGAAAGTTTCATGCCCTGCTGCTGTCCCGTGGCCTCGTCCGCCTCCATGCCGATGCCCAAAAGCCGGTTCTCCCCATAACCGTGGAGATAATCGGAAAAGCCGCTGACCTTCAGCTCTCCCAAGACCTTTGGCTCCTCCGGATTGGAAAGATCCACTGCAAAGAGGGGATCTGTCTGGCGAAAGGTAACAAAGTATCCAATATCTCCCAGGAACCGGGCGGAATAGATGCTTTCATTCTCTGCCAGCCCTTCTATCTTTCCCTTGAGGAGCAGATTTTTCCCCAGAATATACAGGCTGTTGCTCTCCCTGGCCTGCCCGTAATCATACCCTAACTCCTCCCCGGTCCGATCATCCGTAACTTTCTTTGCCTCATACTCCTGCACCGTGGTTACAAGGCGGAGATTTCCCTCGTATTCATCCATGGAGAAACTGCTGTCCAGCCTTCCGGGAACCTCTCCCCTGGCCTGGCCGTAAAACCGTCCTTTTAAGTAGGAAAAGCGCAAAAGCTCCGTCCGGTCCGCTGCCTTTCCCTCCTGGGGATCCGGATTTTCATAGACAGAACGATAACTGGCCAGATAAATGTTTTTCTCGCTTACATAATAGGTTCCGCTGCCCATAAGAATTGCCCGGGTATCAGCAAAATCATAGGGATTTTTCAAATCTATAGACACCAGAACCAGGAAGCTGTCCCCTGTTTGCTCCGGCGGGCAGTAAATCTTTTCCGCCTCCATCCATTTCCCGTCCAAAGCAGGAATATAGGCGTCATAATCCTGCTCCCCCTCTCCAGGAGCAGCCGTGAACCGGCTGATTCCGTAAAAGTACCCTTCCGAGATCCGGGAGGACTCGTAGCTTCCCTGGAGGGTAAATGTCTTAAGCTTCTCCGGCTTCTCCCGATCCTGGATATCATAAATGCGGATCTCGTGGTACTGCTTGGGCCCGCAAGCCAGATCATAAGCCGCTTCCCTGCTTTTCTGTTCCAAGGGAACCGCGCCCACGGGATCATAATATTTATTTTCTATGGTTATCAGAAGGTTTTCCCATACATAGAACTCCTCCACGCTCTCAAAATCATTTAGATAGGCCGTCTCCCGAAGGCCGTCTTTCGTATCCAGGATCTGAATCCCCCTGCTCCATATTTCCTCCCCGCCTTCTTCCGCATCTCTTTTCCGCTCTGCAATCTGATAGAGGTATCTTCCGTCGTTCTGAATCCGGTCTCCCTCCGCCACGGTTTCCACCTGCACATTGGTCCTGCCGAAAGCCTCTTTCCTGCTGCTGTTCCTTATACTGTCCTGGCCTGCAAGGGATGCCTCAGCCTTCAAATCCTCTGCAAATGCAGTTTCCCCTGCGTCATACCTCTCCGCCTCATCCCGGCTCATTTTATATGCTTCCTGCCAGCACTGGGACAGTGTCTCATAGATCTCTTCGTAGCTTTTCCCGGAACTCTCAAGAAGCTCCTGCTCTTCCTCCGGCCTTGCCTCCCAGCGGGCGATCATGGTTCCCATATCCGCCATGGAAATCCGGGGCGCCTCCTCTCTGGCAGAGGATAAAAGCCCAAGGTTCTCCATCCGGAGCACGGCTCCCCCTATCAGGCAGACGCAAGCCGCC
>CAJUMM010000131.1 GCA_910586955.1 uncultured Lachnospiraceae bacterium
AGATCTACACTCTTTCCCTACACGACGCTCTTCCGATCTTTTACCAGTCCGGATTTGAGGGAATGCGCTACTCCATTTCCAATACGGCAGAGTACGGCGACTACGTGACCGGCCCGAAACTGATTACGGAAGAGACAAAGAAGACCATGAAGAAGATTTTAAAGGATATCCAGGACGGTTCCTTTGCCAAGGAGTTCCTGCTGGATATGTCTCCTGCAGGCGGACAGGCTCACTTTAAGGCTATGAGAAAGCTGGCGGCGGAGCATCCTGCTGAGAAGATCGGCAAAGAGATCCGCAAGCTGTACAGCTGGAACGGTGAAGACAAACTGCTGGATAACTAAAAGGCATTGGCAGAAACATAAAAACAGGGGTATTTCAAAAGACAGCTTTTGGGATGCCCCTTTTCTGACGGGAGAAGGAAGATGACAGAAGGATGGAGCAAGAAAGTGTTTTTACGGCTGGAACCGCCCTCACCGGAGGATCCGGCTTCCCTCCAGGAGCGGATTCTTAAGGGACTTTCCGGGAGCGCCTCTTTTTCTGAGGGAAGAAGAGAGCCTGTCCGGATCCGGCCGGCCGTTCTTGGGGAGGCCGGAGAGATTCTGAAACAGCAGGGCTGGGAAGTGACCGCCGTTCTGGGTTTTGACGGGGACGTGTGGGAGCTTTTGCGCCTGGAGGCCGGGGATACCGCGAAAGAGCATTACGGCCTCTGCGTGGATTTGGGCAGCACCACCATACTTATGGAGCTGGTGGATATGAATACCGGGGAAGTCCGGGGAAGGGAGAGCACCTTTAATCCCCAGATTGCTTTCGGGGAAGATATCCTTACCCGGATTTTTTACACCAAGGATCGGCCGGAGCATAGGGTTGAGCTTCAGAAGGCGGCAGCGGAGGGCTTAAGGGAGCTGATGGAGCATCTCAGTGAAAAGACTGGAGCAGACGCTTTCTCCTGTGCTTCCATGATTCTGTCGGGAAACACCACCATGATTCATTTCCTTCTGGGCCTGGATGCCTTCGGGGTGTTTCAGTCTCCCTATGCAGTTGAGACCCTGGCTCCCGACGTGTGCAGGGGAGAGGAGCTGGGGCTTCCCTTCAAGGGCTTTGTCTACTGCTATCCGGCTCTTGCAAATTATCTGGGCGGGGATATTGTAAGCGGCATGATAGCTACAGGGATTCCGGACCGGGAGGAGATCTGCGTTTTCCTGGATGTGGGAACCAACGGGGAGCTGATTGTGGGAAATAAGGATTTCCTGCTGGCAGGAGCGGGGGCAGCGGGGCCGGCTTTGGAGGGCGGCGTGGTGCATACGGGAATGCGGGCTTCCAAGGGAGCCGTGGACCGGGTTTCTGCCAGTGAAGGACAGCTCCGTGTCCATGTGATTGGAGAAGGGCAGGCGGAAGGAATCTGCGGCTCCGGCATTGTAGATTTGCTCTCAGAGCTGTTTTTAAACGGATGGATGGATATCCGGGGACGGATCGGGGAGGATGCGCCTCCTGCCGTGAAGACGCCGGAGGGAATGGCGGTGGAGTATGCCCCCGGTCTTTATTTTTACCAGAGCGATGTAGACGAGTTTTTGAAAACCAAGGCGGCGGCTATGACCATGGTGGAGTATATGATGGGCCTGATTGGGCTTTCCATGGAGGAAGTGGGCAGGTTCTATGTGGCCGGAGCCTTCGGGACCCATATTGACAAGGAGTCCGGCGTTACCATCGGCATGTACCCGGATATAGACCGGGAAAAAATCATTTCCCCGGGAAACACCTCTCTTCTGGGAGCCAGGAAAATGCTCCTTGAACGCTCCGCCCGGGAGAAGGCAGCAGAGATTCTGGAGCGGATGGAATACGTGCAGTTTGGGGCCGTAGAAGATTTTATCCACCGGATGGCGGCGGCCCGGGCCGTTCCCCACACGGATTTGCAGCGGTTTCCCTCGGTGGTGAAGAAGTTGGAAGAGAGAATGAAAAACAAAGGTTGTTAATTCTTCCTGATTGTGATATCTTAGTATAGGAATCAACTGTCTTTAGGTGCAGATAAATACAGTTTTAGGAGGATATGTATGGAAAAGATACTTATTATCGATGACAGTCCCGTACAGGCAAATCTTTTAGAATCCATATTAAAAGACGAATACGATATAACCGTGGCTAATACGGCCCAGGCGGGCCTTCAATGTGTTAGGTCTGAGACGTTTTCCCTGATTCTTTCCGATGTGGTGATGCCGGATATGGATGGTTTCACCCTGCTGAAAACCCTCCAGGAGGAGCTTGTAACCCGGCATATTCCAGTGATCCTGATCACCAGTCTTTCCGATATCCAGAACGAGGAGCGGGGACTGACCTTAGGGGCCGTGGATTATATCGCCAAGCCCTTTCATGCGCCCATTGTGAGGGCCAGGGTACATACTCATATCAAACTTTACCAGTACCGGGCGAAGATTGAACAGGAGGCTCTTTACGACGAGCTGACCGGAGCGGCCAACAGGAGGTATTACGATCAGCAGAGCATTATCAAGTGGCAGGACGCCATCCGGCTGAAAGTTCCTTTTTCCGTCTGCATGTTTGATATTGATAAGTTTAAACTGTATAACGACCATTATGGCCATCCGGCAGGAGATAAGGTCATAGCGGCCGTGGCCCAGACGGTATCCGGCTATCTTAGGCGCAACACAGACTTTTTTGCCCGGTACGGAGGGGAAGAGTTTGTGGCCATAGTTTTGGGCAGCCCGGCTTCGGAAGTATTTGAACATCTGAAGAAAGTGCGAAGGTCCATTGAAGATTTACATATCGAACACAAAAATTGGGACTTCCGGTATGTGACGGTGAGTATCGGAGGCGTTACGGTGATTCCGAAGTTTGGAGACGAATACCGGACCTATCTGCAGCTTGCGGATACCATGCTGTACGATGCCAAGCGTTTCGGCAGGAACCAGGTGGTATGGTCCAATGAGAAAATGGTGCAGTGGCGGGAGAAATAGTATGGGATTGTTTGGCTTTTGGGGAAAGAAGGAAAAGGCGGAGCCTGTAAAGGAGCATGAAAAGGACCCTGGGGAACTTAGCCAGTATTCCGGGATGCGGGTGGAAGTGATGACGGTGGAGGAACGTCTGCTCTTTGTGGCTAAGATGCAGGAAATCCGGGAGGGTACGGCCCGCCTATACCAATATTCCGACGGGGATGTGTTCCGGAAGACGGAGACTACCAATGTAAAAATCCGGGGTTACAGCGATAAAGATGCTAAGGCGGTTTATTTGGAGGGGGCTATTACGCCGGAAGAAAACCTGGTCTGGAAGGTGGAAGATCTGGTATTTGTCAAGATTGGAAACGATCGGGCTTTTTTCCGCCTGGACACGGATTTGGAGGCCAGCATTTCCCCGGTGGGGAAAATAAGCTTTGGAGAGGAACCGGCAAGGCTCTTGAATATCAGCGTAGGCGGAGCCTGTGTAAGTACGGAATATGAGTGCCATGTGGGGGACAAATTTCTTTTGAAAGTGCAGCTGATGCCGGAGCGGGATGTCTCCCTGCTGCTCTGCCAGATTCTGCGTGTTACGGACAAGGAAGAGTCCGGATTTGTCTACGGCTGCCAGTTTATCGAGATTAATGAGGCGGATCGGGAGAAGATTATGCAGAGTATTTTTGATATCCAGCGCAAAAAGAGGGCTTCCGGAGACCGGGGAAAAAGGTGAGTGGTTCGGATGAAGAAATTTTTCGGGCGTTTGTTTCTGGCCCTGGCAGTTCCCTGTATGCTGAACGGCATTTTGGTTCTGGCCCTTCTGTATGAGCGTTCCAGGGAGGCCCAAGTTTTAGGGGTGATTCCCGTTCTGCTTTTAAGCCTCCCGGCGGGGGGCATGTTGTTTCTGTTTCTATGGCTTCTGTTTCTGCCCGTCTTTGATAAAGCGAAGACGGGTTTTCGCGTCCGCATGATGCTGGGGGGAAGGAGGCTTATTTACTGCGGCCTCTATGGCATGGCGGTGCAGATTCCCGTTTTTTTTAAGGTTTATGTTTCCGGGACGGCGGCGGAAACCTTAAGCCCCGGACTTCGGATTGCCGGCGGGGTACTGGCTGTCTGCGGGATTTTTTCCCTGCTGGCGGCCGGAACCCTGCGGATTTTTTTTACCTCCAGGCGTTTGAGCATCGCAAGGAGGCTTCTGATGCTGTTTACCATGTGGATTCCTCTGGTGAATCTGGCAGTGCTTCTCTATGCCTGCCGCCTGGTTTACGAGGAGTATGATTTTGAGCGGGAGAAGGTATTAAGGAGCAGGCTGCGGTCGGACACACAGATCTGCAAGACCCGTTATCCGCTGCTGATGGTCCACGGCATCGGTTTCCGGGATCTGCGGTATTTCAATTACTGGGGCAGGATTCCCCGGGAACTGATGAAAAACGGCGCCGTGATTTATTACGGAAACCAGGAAGCCCTTGGAACGATTGTACATAACGGGGAGGATATCCGCACCCGGATTCTGCAGATGGTAAAGGAGACCGGAGCCTCAAAAGTCAATATCATTGCCCATTCCAAAGGGGGACTGGATGCCCGCTATGCCATTACCCGCCTGGGAATGGCCCCTTATGTGGCTTCTCTCACTACCATGAGCACGCCGCACCGGGGCTGCCGCTTTGTAGACTACGCCTGCCAGCTGCCGGAGGGCCTGTACCGTTTTGTGGCCGGGTGTTTTGACCGGACCTTTTCCAGGTTCGGGGATCGCAGTCCGGATTTCTATACGTCTACCCGCCAGTTTTCTACAGAAGAGAGTGCCCGGTTTAATGCAGAGACGCCGGATGATCCCCGGGTTTATTACCAGAGCTACGCTTCCCGGATGAAATATCCCTGGAGCCATCTGCTCCTTGCCGTTCCCTTTTGTATGATACGGCCTCTGGAGGGGGAAAACGATGGTCTGGTCAGCACGGAGTCTGCCCGGTGGGGGGAGTTCCGTGGAGTTTTCCGGAATGAAAGGGTGCGGGGCATTTCCCATGGGGATATGATTGATCTGAAACGCCAGGATTACAAGGGCTTTGACGTGACAGAGGCTTATGTGCAGATTGTGGCAGAGCTTAAGGAGAAGGGATTTTAATAAGGAGGCCTGCCCCCTGATTCCGGATCTATGAGCTTCTGGCACAGTTCGGGATGCTCCTGCCTGGGGGAAAAGACGAAGCCGATATCCCGGGGAGCAATGGGGAAGGGAGAGGGCAGTTCTATCAGGCTCTGCTCCCTTAACTCATCTTCCACAAATTCCCGGATCACACAGGCGATCCCCAGGCCGATTTTGGCAAAGTCAATGAGAAGATCCATAGAGGTGGCTTCCAGAATGTGCTCCGGGAGCAGATTCTCTTTTTGGAAATAGCCCTCCAGATACCGGCGGGTTAGATTTTCTTTGTCCAGCATCATCAAAGTTCCTTTGGTGAGGAAAAGGGCAGATCCGGGGAAGGAAACAGAAAGGGAGGCGGTTTCCTTCAGAAGACAGGAAAGGTTTTCCAGATATTCCCCGGAGGCTGCAAAGGTATCCTGAATCTGGCAGACCGGGTGAAATTCCATGCCTTTAAGCTGTTCCGGCTTTCCCACCAGGCCCAAATCCAGCTCTCCCTCCTCCAGCATCTGGAGGGTGTGGTTGGTAGACTGGCAGGCGATGGCCAGCCGCACATGAGGATGGCCTTTGATAAAATCTTTCAGATAAGGCAGGAGGAGGTATTTGCACAGGGTAGAACTGACGCCGATGCGCAGCTGTCCCACCCCCAGCTCCCGGCGAAGCTTCAGTTCATTTTCCCCGTATTCCAGGGACTGGAAGGCGGACTTCACATGGGAGAAGAGCACTTCACCCTCCTGGGTAAGCTGTACGCCCCGGGAATTGCGGAGGAAGAGCTCCGTTTTAAGAGACTGCTCCAGCTTCCGGATAGACTGGCTCACCGCAGGCTGGCTTAAGTAAAGGTCATCGGCGGCCTTGGAAATATTTCCCGCCAGGGCGGCGGCATAGAAAATGCGGTACAGGGAAAGGTTCTGGGTCATAAGCGCTCCTTTCCGGCAGTCTGCCGGGGAAATGGTTTTTGTGCAGAAAGCATAAGTACAACTTATAATAACTATTTGTATTAGATTGGAAGAGCGTC
>CAJUMM010000132.1 GCA_910586955.1 uncultured Lachnospiraceae bacterium
AGAGGGTCCGGGTATCGTTGGAGATCTGTACCTCCACCCGTTCTCCGAAGGCAATCCCAAGAGTTTTAAAAAGCTCCATGGGAATGTTGCTCCACAGGCTTCCGAACCGCACATCCAGCACGTCAATGGTTCCCGCCACACCGCCGTCCTCCGTCTCTCTGGCCGGAATGGTGGGAAGCTCCTGGATGCTCTCCGGGTCAATCTCCTGCCCCACCTGCTCAAAGGTGATGGTTCCCGCCGCCAGCTTCGCACCGGTAAAGGCATAGACATCCCGTCCGTGAAAAGTATAAGATTCCTCGGAACCCAGACGGCGGTTCACCGTCTCATCTATCATCCTGGCCGCTTCAATCCCCGGATTGCACTTCACAAAAGTCAGGGTGCCGTTGTCCGGCGTCACCACATACTGCCCGGTCTTTGTCTTGGCTACGATACTCCTTCTGGTAGAACCCACTCCCGGATCCACCACGGACACAAACACCGTTCCCTCCGGCCAATAGCTCACCGTCTGAATCAGGCGGTAGCTGGCCTCCCAGGTGTTATAAGGCTCAATCCCATGAGTCAAATCATAAATCTTTAAATCCGGCGACACCCCGTAGGCAACGCCATACATAGCGCTTACCGCCCCGTCCTGGGTCCCGAAATCCGTCTGGAATACCAATGCTCCTTTTTTCATACCCTATCCTCTTTCTCTCTTTCATTCTGCCTTACCCGGAAACGGAAACTGCCCTCAGGCCTCCAGAAGCTTTTCTATCAAATCTGTCATCAGGGCATCCCGCTCGATCCGGTATACGTATTTCATGGAAGGACGCCCTCTGTCAAAACAGTATCTGCCCTTTCCGTCAATCCTTGGACAGCTTGTAATCCGCTCCTTCATAAACCGCTGTCCGTCATTCATAAGCCAGGCTGCCGCCGTCATGTCCCAGATGGCTTTGGTCCATACAGGCCCATGGGCCCACTGCTCTACGGAATCGATGGCATAGGAAGCCAGATAATCCGCAAGAGGATTCTTTCCCGCCAGATATCTCTCCAGTTCCGGCCTGCTGACAGAAAAATGCTCCGCCACGCCCCAGCAGGGAAGCTGCACCAGGGGAACCCCGCTGTCAAAGAGCACCTGCGCCGCGGGGATATCCTCTATCAGATTAAATTCTTCCATATGGGCACAGTGAAAAGCGCTTACTATCAGGGTCAGTACAAAGCCCGCCGCCAGGGCAGCCACATGGGCGATTACATAGTTTACATAACCATTTCCTGCCGGATCCGCCAAGGCAATACCGGGAACTACCGTAGTTCCGAATCCCAGGGCTGCCAGATTCGTAAAGTAAACAAATGCGCCGCCTATAGCGCCTCCGATACAGCCGCCAATAAGAGGATATTTAAAGCGGACATTTACACCGAAAAGGGCCGGCTCCGTAATTCCGAAGAGCACGGAGATAAAGCTGGGAATACAGAGCTCCTGTGTCTTGGCATCCCTGCGGTTTTTCATCAGATAACCCAGTACAGCTCCGCCCTGGGCAGTCATAGCTACGGACATCAAAGGATTTAAGATATTCCGCCCCGTATCTGCCAGAAGCTGGGCTTCAATGGCTCCGAAAATATGATGAAGTCCGGTGATAACAACCAGCTGCTGGAGGCCGGAGAAGAGGGCATAGCCGAACACCCCCAGATTCTGGGTCATCCATACCAGGCCGCCGGTGATAACGGAAGCCAGTCCCCTGCCCAGAGGCCCGATGGCCGTAAAGAGCAGCAATGCTCCCACCAGAGTAGTGAGAAGAGGGGATACCAGCAGGCGGATAACCTCGGGAACCTTCTTCTCAAAGAAAAGATCCAGCTTCGCCGTCACCACACCCATAAGGAGGGCAACGATAATGCCGCCCTGGAAACCCACCAGGTCCACCCCCAGTCCGAAGAGATGCAGGGTAGTTACTTCCACTGTCCCCTGGGCCGCCGCATAGGCATCCGCCAGGCTGGGGGACAGCATGATACATCCCATCACAATACCCAGAATAGGCCTTCCCCCGAAGCGCTTGCAGGCGCTGTAGGCCACAGCCAGAGGCAGGAAGCCGAAGATAGCTCCGGAGGAAATATTAATAAGTCTCGTAATTCCAAATAAGGTTTCATTTCCCTGTACGGCATCCATATTGGCCAGAACTCCGGAGAGACCTGTGAGAAGGGCTGCTGCCAGAATACCCGGCATAATGTCAATAAAAACATCGGACAAAGCCTTAATCACCCGCTGAATGGGATTCATTTTCTTGTTGGCTTCCGTCTTTAAATCGCTTAAGCTCATATTCTGCTTTCCGGTATACTGGGTAAACACTTCGTAGACATCATTTACCAGGCCTGCACCGAAGATAATCTGCAGCTGGTCTCCCGCCACAAACACGCCCTTGGCCAGGTCCAGATCCTCAATGGCCTTCAAATCCGCCTTGTCATTGTCCTCCAGCACGATACGAAGCCTGGTGGCACAGTGGGCCACGCCCTGGATATTGTCTTCGCCGCCTACCAGCTCCGCAAGTTTTTTAGAAATTGCAAGATACCGCTGTCTTTTTTTCTCGTCCACTTTTAAACTCCCCTTTCTTATTCCAGTTCCGCATCCGCCCTGCCGGCTAGCGGAACGGCTGCTGTTTTATACCCTCCAAAAGCGGAAGCATCCGCTCCTGTAATCTCCTTCTTCCGGAGGAATGCTGATTCCGCTGTACATTAGCTCGTCTCCTCCGTAAATCTCCCCGGTCTTAGCATTTTGGTACCGGGCTTCCTCATCCAGACCTTGAAGTTTTAAGATCTCCACCGGGGCATTGGGCCGGCAAAGGACTGTGAACCGGAAAGCCAGCACTTCCCTGCCGTCCTCCGATACAAACTCCCAGGCGGCCGTATTTCCTTCAAAAGGATTTTCCAGCCGGTAAAAAGCTCCTTTCTGCACCGTATTGCGGATTTCCTTGTAAAAGCGCACCTGTTCCGAAATCTCTAAAAGCTCCCCTTCCGTGCATTTCGTCAGATCCAGCTCGTAGCCGAAATTGGCGCTCATGGCTACATTACCCCTGGTGGACAGCGGCGAAATCCGCCCCGTCTGATGGCTGGGGGAAGCGCTCACATGGGCTCCCATGGCTACGGGGGGATATATCAGGGAGGTGGCATACTGAATCCCTATCCGGCAGACGGGATCCGTGTTGTCGCTGCACCAGGTCTGAGGCATATAATACAGCATTCCTGCGTCAAACCGCCCGCCTCCGCTGGAACAGCTCTCAAAAAGTACCTCCGGATGGTTCGCTGTCAGCCGCTCCAGAATCCAGTACAATCCCAGCACATAGCGGTGAAAGACTTCCCCCTGCCGTTTGGAAGGCAGAAATGCGCTTCCCACATCTGTGAGATGGCGGTTCATATCCCATTTGATATAATCAATGCCTGCCAGGGATAAGACCTTCTCCATGGCATCCAGAACATAATTGCAGACTTCCTGTCTGGACAGATCCAACACCAGCTGCCTGCGGCCGTAGGTATAGGGACGCCCTTCCGTGTGCAGCACATAGTCCGGGTGCGCCCGGTAGAGATCGCTGTCCTCGGAAATCATCTCCGGCTCTACCCAGAGACCGAATTGCATGCCCATGCTGTGAATCTTCTGCTCAAGGGAATGCAGGCCTAAGGGAAGCTTCTCCCGGTTTTCGTACCAGTCTCCCAGAGAACAGCTCTCGTCATTGCGCTTTCCAAACCAGCCGTCGTCCAGCACAAAAAGCTCTATCCCTGCCTCTTTCGCCTTCCCGGCCAGAGCCAGCAGCTTCTCCTCCGTAAAATCAAAGTATGCCGCCTCCCAGCTGTTAATCAGAATGGGCCGCTCCTGCTTCCCATAAGGACTGCGGATCAGATGATTCCGGATAAACCGGTGGAATGTATGGGACATTCCGTTTAAGCCCTTATCCGAGTAAACCAGAAGCACTTCCGGCGTCCAAAAGCTTTCCCCCGGCTCCAAAAGCCATTCCCCGTTCCAGGGATTCATGCCCATCTGGAACCTGGTGTTTCCAAAAGAATCCGCCTGGGCCAAAGCCTGGAAATTCCCGCTGTAAACAAAATTGGCTGCAAATACTTCTCCCTGATCCTCCTTGGTCCCCTTCCGCAGAAGAGCCATAAAAGGGGACTGCTGGGGAGAACTGACGCCCCGCAGGCTTTCAATCTGTATGGTCCCGCTCTTTAAAGGCCTGCGATCCGGATTCCGCTCATTGTTGTGAGCCCCGTAAAGGGTCAGCACATCGAAATCACTTTCCCGGATATCCAGGGACATGCTCATCATTTTCTCCAGCATAAGTTCTTTTTGGGAACGGTTCTCAAAGCATACGCTCCGGGCAATGACATTTTCTTTTTCAAATACACTGTAAAGCAGAAAAACGTCAAGTCCTGCTGCCTCGTCCCGCAGATGAATCCGCAGGGTCTCCGCTTCCGGCTCTTTTCCGAAGGATGCCGGAAGACCGGGCAGGCCCGGCTTTCCCTTTTCTATCTTGTATCCCTGATAGGAAAGACTGCTTATCCTGCTTCCGGCTTCATCTCGCACACAGAAAGCACAGCTGCGGAAATCCCCATTTCCATACTGGGGATATTCCTGGGGAAGGGTGCCAAGAGAGAAAGATTTGTCCCCTGATTCTGGATTTGCCTCCAGCACCCGCTCCTTTTGGATCAGGGAACGGCTCCCCTCATAAGACCTAATTCCCCTTCCCCAGTACAAATGTGCCAAATACTTTCCCCGCACCACCTGCATGGCATAGCTCATCCCTCCGGCCTTCAGATGGAAAATGTTCTGCTCTTCCTCGTATTGAATACTCACTTTTTACCTCCTTTCTTTTCTTTGCGGATTCTGTCCTTGCATAAATAACTATACTACGGTAAAATATGAATTACATGGACAAATGTTGCAAAATCATGTATCTTTGTGACCAATCGGGAACTCTGGCCGGAAAGGAGGCCTATGAAAGAATTTGTATTTACCAATGACTTCTTTAAGAACCTGGATGCCTTCGTCTACACCTGCGGATACGAAACCTGTAAACCCGGACATAGCTACGGCCCGGCTCTTCGAAGCGGCTATCTCATCCACTACGTTTTAAGCGGCCGGGGCTATTACCGCCTGAATGGAACCGTCTACCGTCTCGAAGCGGGAGATGCTTTTCTCATCCGGCCGGACGAATTGATCTATTATGAGGCAGATAAAAAAAATCCCTGGACTTACACCTGGGTAGGTTTTCAGGGGGTAAAAATCAAAAGCTATCTGGAGCGGACTTCCCTTTTGTCCTCCCCGGTGTTCCACTACGGAAAAGACGACCGGATCCGCCTCTGTCACGAAAAAATGTTTGAGGCCAGCCATCTTCCCGCCAACCGGGAGCTGATGATGAACAGTATTCTCTACGAATATCTCTTTCTGCTGGCAAGCAAATTTCCCAGGGAACAGCTTTCTCCCCGGGAAAAACAAATCGGCTATGTAGAGGAAGTCTTAAAATACATGGAATCCAATTACCCACAGAGCATCTCCATCCAATCCCTGGCGGACTCCCTGGGACTGAACCGCTCCTATCTGCACCGGCTTTTTAAATCCGCTACCGGAGCCTCCCCCCAGGAATACCTGCTGGATCTCCGGATGGAAAAGGCCTGCGTCCTGCTACGGGAAACGGATCTGGCCGTGTCCATTATCTCCCTCTCCGTAGGATACGAAGATACCCTTTATTTTTCCCGGCTGTTCCGGAAGAAGAAAGGGATGAGTCCTTCCCGGTACCGGGAAGAAACCATCCCAAATCCATAAAAAATAAGT
>CAJUMM010000133.1 GCA_910586955.1 uncultured Lachnospiraceae bacterium
GCATTACTGCAGGATGACGTAAAGTCTATGAATGCCTATATGAACCGGGTGGCTCTGGCAACTTTTAGCTATTTCGATACGGGAAAGCGCCCTTCCGGAGCAGAGCCGGAGCGGTTTTACCATGGCTTCGTGCTGGGGCTGATGGTGGAGCTTGGGGATCGCTATGTGTTGACCTCCAACCGGGAAAGCGGCTTTGGCCGGTATGACGTGATGCTGGAGCCGAAAAAGTCTCAGGATGATGCTATGATTCTGGAGTTTAAGGTGCAGGACGACGAGGAGGAAAAGGATCTTTCCGATACGGTGCAGGCGGCCTTGAAGCAGATTAATGAGCAGAACTATGAGGCGGTTCTGGAGGAAAAGGGCATAGAAAGAGAGCGGATTAGAAAGTACGGTTTTGCGTTTTGCGGGAAGAAGGTGCTGATTGGGCGGTAGAAATAGAAGAAAACCACTATAACTGTAACTGTGGCTGCAGCGGCACAGAAATTGGGGGTGTCGCAGCCTTAATAGTAAAGGGGCCGTCAATTTTTCCGACGGCCCTTGTTTTTGAAATTCTGCAATCTGCAATGGGGTAAAAAAGCAATTTGTTTTCGCAGAGTAGAATCCTCTACGTAAATCATAGATAAATTTTCTCCAAGTTTCTTTTGTTATTATACCCACATTCTTTTATATTTTCAATCATAATCTTTGTATCCCGGTTCTTTTTTTGAGGAAAAGTAATTTTTTTCTTATTTTTTACAAATTATCCTTTCAAGTGAAATAAAATAGAAGATTTCCATGGTTTTATATTTCCAAATAATTACAATAATTATCTGCTGTTTTCAATTATTTTCGTAGAGGATTCTACTCTACGAAAATTTTTGCTTTTTGGAAAACAAATTTTAGAAAGGAGCGATCCCTATCTGGTACGTCATGTATTGCCCCAGCCACCGGGAAGAGGATATGATGCGTTCCTGCAGGCAGCATGTAAGTGGGAAAGCGCTGAAGGATATATTTTTTCTAACCTATGACAGAATGCGCCGGTATGAGGGAGCCTGGCATCTGGAGCAGCAGCCCATGTTTCCCCATTACCTTTTTCTGGAGAGTGAACATGGGGAACAGCTTCTGGAAGAACTGGCGGAGTATGAGGATTTTGTAAGGGTTTTCCGTGAGAAAAATTACCTGATTCCGGTGCACCGGGAAGAGGAGCAGTTCTTTCGTGGAATATGCGGCAGTTCCCATCATCTTAGCATGTCGAGAGGCTATATCAGGAACGGCCAAACCTGTGTGACGGAAGGCCCCTTGCGGGGAAGGGAAGGGCTGATCCGGAAAATAGACCGGCATAAGCGCCTGGCGCGCTTGTCCCTGCCCGGCGGCAGCGGACTGAAAGAAGAGCTTCGGGAAATGTATGCGGGGCTGGAGATTGTGGCGAAAAGCTGAAACGAGGATTCCTATGGAAAAATTGAAAGAAAAAGTCTGGCTTTCTTCTCCCACAATGCACGGGGAAGAACAAAAATTTGTACAGGAAGCCTTTGATACAAACTGGGTAGCGCCCCTGGGGAAAAATGTGGATGAGCTGGAACAGGAAGTGGCCGCCTATCTGGGAGCAGGCTACGGGGCGGCATTGACAAGCGGAACGGCTGCGCTGCATCTGGCATTAAAATTAGCGGGAATAAAGCCGGGAGATGTGGTTTTATGTTCGGATCTGACTTTTGCAGCCACGGTAAATCCGGTTTCTTACGAGAACGGCATTCCGGTTTTTGTTGATTCGGAAGGGGAGACCTGGAACATGGATCCCCGGGCCCTGAAAAAGGCTCTGCAAAAGTACGGGAAAAGGGTAAAAGCGGTTATCGCTGCCAATCTGTACGGAACGCCCGGGAAGCTGGATGAAATGCAGGACTTGTGCCAGGAATATGGCGTGACGCTTATCGAGGATGCGGCGGAAAGCTTGTCGGCAACGTATAAGGGGAAACAGACGGGAACCTTTGGAAAATATAACTGTATTTCTTTTAACGGGAATAAAATTATCACCACATCCGGGGGCGGGATGCTGCTGTCCCAGGATAGGGAGGCAGTGGAGAAAGCCCGTTTTTGGGCTACCCAGGCCAGGGACAAGGCTCCCTGGTACCAGCATTCGGAGATCGGCTATAACTACCGCATGAGCAACATTGTGGCCGGCATCGGCCGGGGCCAGATGCTGCACCTGGAGGAACACCGCAGAAGAAAAAAAGAAATTTACATGAGATATAAAAGAGGATTGGAAGGATTTCCGGTTCAAATGAACCCCTACCTCACATGTTCCGAGCCGAATTTCTGGCTGAGCTGTATTACCCTGGAGCCGGAGGTTATGGAGAGCGGGAAGGTAACGCCGGAAAGGATAAGAAAGGCTTTGGAGGAAAAGAATGTGGAATCCAGGCCCATCTGGAAGCCCATGCACCTTCAGCCGGTCTATGCGGAGCGGGATTTTATCAGCCTGGATGGAAAAGACGTGGGCAAAGATATTTTTCAAAGGGGCTTGTGCCTTCCCAGCGATATTAAGATGGAAGCGGCCGTGCAGGATGCGGTCATGGAGATTATAAAGGGGTGCTTTTAGAAAGGGCGTATGGGATGAAAAGCCAGCATAAAGCCGGGATATACGAAACGTATGGAAAGCGCTTTTTAGATATTGGGGGCTCATTGCTGTTTCTGTTGCTCTTTTGGTGGCTGTATTTGCTTATCGCCGTCTTGGTACGAATCAAGCTGGGAAGCCCGGTGTTATTTAAACAGCCCCGTCCGGGAAAGAATGAGGCTTTATTTAATCTCTATAAATTCCGCACCATGACGGATCGGCGGGATAAAGCCGGAGAGCTTCTGCCAGATGAGGAACGGTTAACCGCTTTTGGGCGCACGCTCAGAAGCTTAAGCATGGATGAACTTCCGGAGATATGGCTGATATTCCTTGGAAAAATGTCTTTTGTAGGCCCCAGGCCTCTGCTGTCCCGGTATTTGGACCGCTATAACGCTCACCAGCACAGAAGGCATGAAGTAAAACCGGGCCTGACCGGGTATGCCCAGGTTCACGGGCGCAATGCGTTGTCCTGGGAGGAGAAATTTGATATGGATGTGTGGTATGTGGATCACCTTTCCTTTTGGGTCGATATGAAGATCTTGCTGGACACGGTGAGAGTTGTGGCAAGACGGGAGGGGATTTCCTCGGGTACCTCCGTGACTATGGAAGAGTTTATGGGAACATCCCCGGAGGAACAGGTAAATGGATAGAAAAGTGATCATTATCGGGGCAAGCGGGCATGGAAAGGTGATTGCCGATATTGTCCGGAAATCCGGAGATCAGGTGCTTGGCTTCCTGGATGATAACAGGGCGCTTCCCAAGATCTTTTTCGGATTTCCGGTTATAGGCACGGTTGCGGAATATAAGGAGCATTTGGAAGCTGACTTTATTGTTGCCATAGGAGACGCCCGGATCCGGGAAAAAATTGTGAAAGAATTAGAAGGCGTTTCCTGGTACACGGCAGTACACCCTTCAGCCGTCATTTCGGATATTCAGGTCCGCATTGGGGCAGGCACGGCAGTGATGGCAAATGCGGTAATCAATTCCTGTGCAAGTATCGGGGAGCATTGTATTATCAACTCTTCCGCAGTTGTGGAGCATGATAATCAGATTGGAGATTTTGTCCACATATCCGTGGGAGCGAAGCTGGCCGGAAATGTGACGGTTGGAAAGGGAACATGGATAGGTATTGGGGCAAGTGTCAGCAACAATCTTGAAATATGCCAAGGCTGTATGATTGGCGCAGGCGCGGCAGTCGTCCAAAATATCAGGGAGGCCGGAGTTTATGTGGGGACGCCGGCGAAGAAGAAAAAATGAAGATACTGATACTTGCCAACAGTGACATTGGCCTTTTTAAATTCCGGCGGGAACTGCTGGAGGAACTGGTGAAACAACATCAGGTTTCTGTTTCCGTGCCTGAAGGTGAGTTTACCGGAGAGATACAGGCAGCCGGATGTGAAATTTTGGAAAATATCAGGCTAAAGCGAAGAGGCACCAATCCGGTACAGGATTTAAAGCTCCTGGGGCATTATTGCAGGCTGATAAACAGGATAAAGCCGGGACTCGTTTTAACTTATACGGTTAAGCCTAACGTATATGGAGGAATCGCATGCGGGTGGTACCGGGTGCCTTACATTGCCAATGTAACCGGCCTGGGAACCGCAGTGGAAAGCGGAGGGCTTCTTGGCAGAATAACACTTTTCCTGTATGGAATGGGCTTAAAAAAGGCCCGCAAAGTGTTTTTCCAGAATGTGGAGAACAGGGATTTTTTCCTGAATCATAACATAGTGAAAGGGAATTATGAGGTACTTCCGGGCTCGGGAGTAAACACAACACAGCATTGCTATGAGGCCTATCCGGCAGACACGAAAGAGCTGGTATTTGCAACCATTGGCCGCCTGATGAGAGATAAGGGGATCGATGAGATCCTGTCGGCGGCCCGGATTATCAAGGGAGAATACCCGAAAGTCCGCTTTCTGCTGGCAGGCAGCTTTGAGGAGAACTACGAGAAGAAGGTGACGGAGGCCCAGGAGGCAGGCTTTGTGGAGTATGTGGGGCAGAAGAAAGATGTACACCCGCTTATCAAGGAAAGCCACGCAGTGCTTCATGCCTCCTACCATGAAGGAATGTCAAATGTACTTCTGGAGGCGGCTTCCACGGGACGGCCGGTGATTGCCACGGATATTCCGGGATGCAGGGAAATTTTCGAAGAGGGCGTGTCGGGAATTGGATTCCGGGCAAAGAGCACGGAAGCCCTTGTGGTAGCTTTAAAGAGGTTTATCAATTTACCCTATGAAAAGAAGAAAGCCATGGGGGACGCAGGGAGAGAGAAAATTAAGAGAGAATTTGACCGCAGCATCGTGGTGGAAACCTATCTGGGGGAAATAGAAGAGCTTTCGGAGAAGAAACCGGTGCATGTATTGGCGGTTGTGAGCCAGATGAAACCGGGCGGTCTGGAAAACAGGCTGATGGACATTATGCGGGCGATTGACTCCCGGCGCGTCAGGATTGACGTATTTTCCTATCGATTGGATGAGGGAAGCTATGATAAGGAAATAGGCGCTCTTGGAGGCAAAGTCTACTATAATCCGCCTCTTACGGTGAAAAATATGTTTTGGTATGTGGGCTATTTTAAGAGATTTCTTCAGGAGCATCCGGAGTACCGGATTGTCCATGCCCACCAGAACGCCTGGTGCAGCGTCTTTTGCAAAGGCGCCTTTCTGGCAGGCGTTCCTGCAAGAATCGCCCATTCCAGGACGGCCGTCCGTAAAATGACATTGGAACATTATATAAAGAATGTGATCAAAATACCTACGAGAAAATATGCGAATTACTATTTTGCGGTTTCGGAAAAAGCGGGCCGGTGGCTGTACGGGAACAAGCTTTATGACAGCGGCCGGGTGCGCATATGGCCCAATTCCATTCAGGCATCGGCTTTTTACTATAAGGAAGCCATCAGGCTTCAGGTACGGAGACAACAGGGGTGGGAGGGAAAGTATGTAATCATGCACGTGGGAAATTTTACTCCTCCCAAGAATCATCCGTTTCTGTTGGAGGTTTTTAAAAAGGCAGTAGAGCTTGACAGGGATGCCGTGCTTGTGTTAGCCGGAGGAGGAAATCAGGAAAAAATATGCACCTATATTCAGCAGAATTGTCTGGAGGACCGGGTATTTTTGCTGGGAAGCCGCAGTGAT
>CAJUMM010000134.1 GCA_910586955.1 uncultured Lachnospiraceae bacterium
ATCAAAAGCAGTACGATGGCTACAACAGCCAGCGAAACCGCACTATAGAGAAATTTTTTCACGTTTTTCATGATTTACACCACTTGTTTATTTTTCAGCCGGTATACCTGTACCAGGATCTCGGCTACTACGCCGTAGTACTCGCCCGGTATCTCGGCATCCAGCGGCGTAACCGCATAGATTCCTCTTGCCAGAGGCTTATTCTCAATCACCGTCACATCATTCTCCTCAGCGATTTTCACAATCCGCAGGGCCAGTTCATCCTGTCCCTTGGCCACCAGGCGGGGGGCGTTATCTTTCTCCGGATCATACCGCAGGGCTACTGCATAATGGGTAGGATTCCGGATAATCACATCCGCCGTGGGAACCGCCTGCATCATACGGGCTCTGGCCCTCTGACGCTGCATCTCTTTGATTTTTCCCTTGATCTCGGGATTTCCTTCCAGCTGTTTGTACTCTTCCTTTACCTCGTCCTTAGACATTTTAAGCCTTTTTTCGTAAGACCACCACTGGTAAAAATAGTCAACTGCCGCCACAGCCGCAAAATACATGCTCACCTGGAGAACCAGGGTCATGATTTTTTTCAGCACATAGATGGTGGAGACAGCCACATCCATATGTAAAGTCCGGATTAGCTGAAAGATTTCACCTTTTAATATATTGTAAAGTATCACGCCCAGCAGGATAATCTTTACAATCCCTTTTAACAGCTCCACTACATTCTTAAAAGAAAAGAGCTTCTTAATGCCGCTTAAAGGATTGAGATTGCTAAGCTTGGGCTGAAACGCTTTGGACGCAAACAAAAACTTTGTCTGGACCCCTGTGGACAAGATTGCCAGCACGCAGGCAATCAACAGAAGGGGAAGGGCTCCCTTCACCACTACCACTGCGGCCTGGAAACTTAAGTTTCTCAGATCGCTCTGTCCCAGTTCCGAACAGGTGCCTGCATATTCAATAAACTGAATCATACAGTCCCGGACTGTCCGGTAAATCATGGGAAACAAAAGCTGGAGACAGAAAAAACTTCCCAGCAGGGAAACCACCGTGATGATATCCTTGCTGAAGAAAACATTACCTTCTTTTCGTTGGTCTCTTCGCTTTTTTGGTGTGGCTTTTTCTGTCTTTTCACCTGCCACGGATCCATCACTTCCTTTGTCACAAAAGTGTCAGAATGTCTCCCATAGTCTGAAGCATCTGGTGCATCAAATCCTCCAGCCAGGCCTTCATAGGTGAAACCATGACCATCAGCATAAAAAAACCGATGGCAAGCTTGATCTGGATGTTAATCACAAACACATTCACCTGGGGAGCCATCTTCATCATAATTCCCACTGCAATCTGCACCAGGAACTCTACGGCAATAATGGGAAAGGAAAACTGCACGGCCAGAACCATGCACTCCTTAAACATATCCAGTATAGCCAGGGCAAGCCCTTGTGTGAAAGCCACCTCCCCGTAGGGGACCAGGGTTCCTGATGTGAGAAGAATCTTCATCATCACCAAGTGGCCGTTCACTGCAAAAAAAAGCAAGGTATAGAAAATCTGGTACAAGGTTCCAGATAAGGCAATCTGCGCATTGGTCCCCGGGTCATAAACCATGGCCATGGAAAGGCCAATCTGAAAATCCATCAGGCTTCCCGCGTGGGTGATGACGAAAAAGAACAGGGACATTACATAGCCCAGCACATAGCCCACCAGAAATTCCTTCAGCAGAAGAAACCCATAAATAAAAGAGGAAGCCGTCTCCTCCACCGTCCCTTCCGAAGCACCATAGACCAGAAGGGTAATTACAAAGGTCATCCCCAGCTTCACATTGTTGGGAATATTTTTTCTTCCAAGAATGGGATTCATAAAGATAAATCCCGTCATCCGCATGGCAATCAAGGAAAAGAGCATTACCTGGGCGGTATCATTCCAAAACAACATCTTCCTGGCTCCTCTGTCCGGTTATCCGGCCTGTATGATCTGGAAGATCCGTATGGTGAAATCCTGGAGGTTGGCAAGCATCCCGCTTCCCGTAAACACCAGAACCACTCCGATTACCAAAAGCTTGGGCACAAAAGTCAGAGTCTGTTCATGAATCTGTGTAGCCGCCTGGATAATGGAAATCAAAATCCCGATGAGCATACTCAAAAGAAGGGGCGGCCCAGCCAGCTGGATAGCCATTACGAAAACCTCATACATCAAATCGGAAACCTGGCCGTTTGTCATAGCATCCTGCCTTTCTGTCAGTTAAAACCTCTCACAATGGTGGAGAACATCAGCTGCCAGCCGTCTACCGTCACAAAAAGAAGCAGTTTAAACGGCAGGGAAATCATGGCCGGCGGAAGCATTACCATACCCATAGACATCAGGGTACTGGAAACAATAATATCTATCAGAAGAAACGGGATATACAGCAGGAAACCTGACATAAAGGCCCGTTTTAATTCCGTGGTCATAAAAGAGGGAATCACTACGGTGAGGGGAAGGTCCGCTTCGTTTTCCACAGCCTCCACATTGCCGATATCCATAAACAGGTTTAAGGCATCCTCCTCCGTATTTCTCAGCATAAAATTCTTCATGGGAACCTGGGCCCTGGTCCAGGCCTCTTCCTGGGTAATCTCTTGATTCCGGTAGGGCTGATAGGCGGTCACATTGATCTCCTCAATGACCGGGCTCATAATAAACAAAGTCAAAAACAGGGCAATTCCCGTCAGCACCATATTCGGAGGGCTCTGCTGGACTCCCATGGCATTTCTCAGAAAAGAAAGCATGATAATGGTCCTCATAAAAGAGGTGGTCATAATCAGAAGAGAAGGCAGCAGGGAAACTATGGTCAGCATCAGCAGGATTTCCAGGGTAGGGACCTGCTCACCATTGATATTCACAAGAGAGTCATTCACAAGCGTGTCTGTTTCCATATCTTACCTCTGTTCTCTGTCACTGCCGTCCTTTTTCCGGGACAGCCTGGTAAAAAGCTGCCCAAAATCCACGGCAGGCTCTCCCTCGCCTCCCTGTAGGGGAATCAGATCCTCCTCGGAAAGCTCTGCCAGGGTCTGCACCTGCTCCTGGCCTGCACCAAGAAGCAGATACCGATCGCCCACCTGGACAATGGCCAGGGTACGGTTCTGCCCCACCACCATCTGATCTACCATGCGCATATATCTGGACCGGCTTTTTTTCGCCAATCCCTTTCCCAGATATTTGCTGCACAGGTAGCTTAGGTAGATAATAGCTGCCGCCATCAAAAAAGTACCGATTGCGGTTAAATATCCCGGCATAAAACTTCTGTCCTTTCTACTCCAAGCTCAAAATATTGGGCTTTAAGATCTCTGTCAGGCGGATACCGAAATTATCTTCCACTACCACCACATCGCCTTTGGCAATACAGCGTCCGTTTACATAGAGATCCACCTGCTCGCCTGCCAGTTTATCCAGCACAATGAGAGAGCCCTTGCTGAACTCCAGAATATCCTTCACCAGCTTCTGGGTTCTTCCTATCTCCACGGAAATCTCCAGGGGCACGCCCATGATGAGTTCCATATTCTCTTCCTGCTCTCCCTCCAGAACCGCATCCTGCTTAAGATTGGGCTGGGCAGGAGCCTGGGTATGGATAGTCTTAGGCTGGCGGGGCTCTTTGGGCTGGGCTTGCGCCTGCTGGTTCGCCATCATCTGCTGCATCATCTGCTGCATCATCTGCATCTGCATCTGCATCATCTGTGCCATCTCGGAGCTTGCAGCACTACTCATCTGGGGCTGCATGGGAGCCGCCGCCTGTACAGGCTGGGGAGCCGGAGCAGGCTGTGCCGCAGGCGCTGCCTGTACCGGAGCAGGCCCGGGGGCCGCTTCCTCCTGGAGGCTTCCGCCGCTTAAGAGACGCTCAATCTCTTCCTGGGACATGACTTTATTGGAAGACGCCGCAGGTGCCGGAGCAGGCGCAGGAGCCGCTTCCTCCTGGGGGCCTCCGCCGCTTAAAAGACGCTCAATCTCCTCCTGGGATAATACACCTCCCGAAGAAGCCGCCGGCGCAGGGGCGGGAGCTGCCTCCTTTACAGGGGCCGGAGCAGGGGCAGGGGCCGCATCGTAGTCTTCCGGCAGGAACCCTCTCACCAGGCTCTTGGCCAGATCAATAGGCATTACATTAAAGAACTCGCTCTCCAGCTTATCCGCAATCTTCAGCACGAAAGAGATAACCACCCAGGGGCTGTCATCTGTAAAGTATTTCTCAATAAATTCCTGCTCATCCTTCAATTCAAAGGAAACCGGTGTGGAAATATTGACCACTTTCCCGAAAAACTCCGAAAGAGCCGTAGCCGAAGCGCCCATCATCTGATTCATCACTTCGCAGACTGCGCTGATATTAATCTCATCCAGCACAAACTGATCTTCCGGAATCTCAAAGCCCATCATCATCTCCACGATCACCTTCACATCGTGGCGTTTCAGAAGCATGACATTGCTTCCCTCCAGGCCTTCAATATAAGTAATCTCCACGCCCACTGCCGGCTCAATCCGGCTCATCTCAAATTCTTCTTTTGTAACCACTGTTACCACCGGAGTGGTGATGTCTACCCGGGTGTCCAGGAGATTTGAGATAGCCGTTGCGGAGGAGCCTAAGCTGATATTAAGTATTTCACCGACCGCATCAATTTCCAATGCGCTTAAAACTTCCGAACTCATAGTTTCCATTCACTCCTTTTGTGAATTCCAGGCCCGCAGGCTGCATCCACAATCTTATTTTCCAATATCCAGTGCTTTCTGTGCCATCAATTTAATTGCATTAAATGCAGTAATATTGGCCTCGTAAGATCTGGTTGCAGACATTCCGTCAATGGTCTCCTTGACCAAATCCACATTGGGCATCTGGACGTAACCGTCCTCGTCCGCATCGGGATGCTCCGGATTGTAAACCGGTATCAGATCTCTTTGATCCTCCACAATAGCCGCCACCCGCACACCGCCTGCGTTGCCGCCCTGCTGCAGCCTGGATGCCCGGGCCAGATGGGAACGGAAAGACGGGCCGTCTCCCTGTATCTCCTGCAGGACCACCATCTTTCTCCGATAAGGCCCGCCGGATTCCGTTCTCGTAGTCTCCGAGTTCGAAAGATTTTCAGAAGCAACGTCCAAACGCTTCCGCTGTGCAGTCAAACCAGACGCACAGATATTGAATGCACTTAAAAATGACATATGCTCCTCCTAGGAAAGAATTTTCTCTGCGGTTGCAAGAATCCGATCCGGTTTAAAGGGCTTTACAATAAAGTCCTTGGCTCCCGACTTGATCGCCTCAATTACCATAGCCTCCTGGCCCATGGCGGAGCACATCACAATATTTGCGTCCGGATGGGCTGCCTTAATAGTTTTCAAGGCCTCCAGGCCGTCCATATTGGGCATGGTGATATCCATAAATACCAGATCCGGTTTCTCCGCATTGAACTTCTCCACTGCGTCCGCTCCGTCCTGGGCCTCCACCAGATCCGTGTAACCTGCCTTGGTGAGAGCGTCCTTCACCATCATCCTCATAAATGCCGCATCATCCACTAACATAATCTTTGCCATCTTTTATACCTCTTTCTCTTTCATATTCCTTTTCAAAGGTTCTGGTTGGGCTGTCTATACTTTCTCCACTCGTTCCTGGATCTTGACCGCCACATTTTTATTATGAACACCCAACTGGCCGGTAAACCACGGCTGGCCTGCTATATGGAGTGTAACATCGGAATCCTTGGGCTTATTC
>CAJUMM010000135.1 GCA_910586955.1 uncultured Lachnospiraceae bacterium
GACAAACCTGCGGCAGCCCATAGGGGAGCTTCCTAAGGAGGATGCAGGAGAGGTCCTGAATGAATCCAAGGGAGAGACGAAAGAGGCGGTACTGCCGGCGGACAGGAAAGAAGAGAAACCGGAGGCGAAGACTTCTCTGGAGAAGCCGGTGAAGCAGGCTACGAAAGAGGTGTCCGTGACGGATAAGAAGCCGGAGGCAGGAGCAGAGCAGGCGGTTACAAGCCGGCAGCCGGAAACCCGCCCCGTGGAACAGGCACCTGTGAGGAACGAGATTCCCAAGGATTATATCCGTGTACAGCAGCCGGAAGAGATCCCGGAGAAAATCCTGGATCAGCTTCTTGTGAGGACAGCGGAAGGCCGGAAGGAATTTGAAGTACAGCTGGAACCCTATGACCTGGGGAAAATCATGATCCGGGTTGCCTTCGGAAAAGAAGCTACCACCGTATCCATCGTCTGCACGGAGCCTAAGACCATGGAGCTGATGGCGAAAAACGCCAGAGAGATCGGCGCCATTATGGAGGAGAATCTGGGAAGTCCCACCACCATCGTAGTGGAAGACAAGGAAGCCGGGTACCTGGAGCAGCAAAAGCAGGGGAACGGCGGAAACCAGGGACAGCAGTCCGGTGAGGAGTCCGGCAGGCAGAACAAGAAAGACCGGGAGAACGAAGGAAATGATTTCCTGCAGCAGCTTCGCCTGGGACTGATTTAAGAATGAAATGTAAGAAAGGAGTGAAAGCGAATGCCCGTATCAGAGGTAAACAGTACTCAGCAGAGCACGGCGGCAAACACTTATGTGCGTAAAGATGCCCAGCCCAATAACAGTATGCTTTCCATGGATGATTTCTGGAAGCTTCTGGCAGCACAGCTCCGCTATCAGGATATGAGCAATCCCATGAGCAACAGCGAGATGATGGGCCAGCTGACCCAGATGGCTACCATGAGTGCCATGGACGGCATGTCAACCATCGTCAACACCGCTATGAGCAACATGGCCCAGATTTCCCTTTCCACTTACGCAACCACTCTTCTGGGAAGAGAGATTACGGTAGCGGACGTGGATAAGAACGGAGATTTGGTAGGAACCACTACCGGCGTAGTAGAAGGTCTTTCCCTTACAGGAAGCAATCCTTATCTCTACATCAACGGCAAAGAGTATAACTTAAGCCAGATTATGTCTATGGGCAAGCTTCCCCAGAAGGAGGAAGAAGGCGGAGACGAGACCGGGAAGGATGAAGGCACCGGGGAAGGCGATAAGACAGAAACCGAGACTCCTGCAGTCTAGCCGGTATTTTGCAGGAAGGGGGGCCTATGGAGAGGATAGGAACTATCAGCCAGACTGTCAGCATCCAGCAGCTTCGCCTGGAGCATGAACAGCATCCTGCCGGCATAGGGAAGGCGGAAGGCGGATTTGGAGCGCTTCTGAAGAACGCCTTAAGCGATGGAAGCCAGGTACGGTTTTCCAAACATGCGGCGGCCCGTGTGGAACAGAGAGGCATAGAAGTGACAGACAGCTTCTTAAAGGATCTGAACCAGGCAGTGGGCAAGGCCCGGGAGAAGGGAGCCAAGGATGTAGTGGTTATCGGACAGCAGGGAGCTTTTATTGTAAATGTCCCCAACAATGTAGTGGTAACTACCATGACAAGTCAGGAAATGAAACAGAATATTTTTACCAATATTGACAGCGCTGTACTCTTATAAGCCGGACCATTTATGGAGGTTTTCCCTCCGGGCAGAAGACCCGGAGGGAGAGACAGCACAATATCACTTTGAAAGGACGATATGGCAAATGGTTAAATCAATGTTTGCTGGTGTGTCTGGACTGAAGGCTCATCAGCAGAAAATGGACGTAATCGGTAACAACATTGCAAACGTAAATACCTGGGGTTACAAGGCCTACAGCTTTAACTTCCAGGATTCTATCTATACCACTTCCATCCAGAGCTCCGGCGGAACGGGAGAGGCCAATACCTACGGAGGAAAGAATCCCTCCCAGGTGGGCTACGGTTCCGTTATGGGATCCATCAGCTTCCAGTACACCACGGGAGCTCCCTCTCCCACGGACAACGATCTGGACTGTATGATCGACGGTACGGGGTTGTTTTTGGTGGGACCTATGGTGCAGGGCGGTACTATTGATGCCACGGAGGCCGGCATCAAGGGATCCGGATGCTATCTTTCCCGTGTAGGTATTTTTACCATTGATAATAATGGGTATCTGGTGGATAATGCGGGAAATTATGTGTATGGGTATCCGGTAGAAGTTGACGATCAAGGTAGAATCATTTACTATGATGAAAATGGTAATAAATCTGACGATCCGAAAAAGGGTACCGCTAATGTTTTGACTGACGGACCGCTGACTCCGTTGCGTATTACCGTAGATTGGCAGGCTCCTAATCCTGCAACCGGAGAGGAGCGGGATCGTAACGTCCTGAACAGCCACAGCATCGACGCCAGAGGCATTGTCACCGGCGTGAACGACCGGGGCGAGACCATCACCTTAGGCCAGCTGGCCTTGATTGCCGTGGAGAACCCCAACGGCCTGGTTAAGGATACAGGGTACTATTTCAGTATCGGTGATAACTGCGGCGGCGTGACCTCCCACCAGCCCGGGGGCAATGTGGGAACCATCCGCAGCAAATACCTGGAGATGCCCAATGTGGACTTGGCCAATGAGTTTTCCAATATGATTACCACCCAGAGAGGATTCCAGGCCAACTCCAAGATCATCACCGTTACCGACGAGATGCTCCAGGAGCTTGTAAATATGAAGCGTTAATTTGGATTGGGTTTTACCCTACGGCCCTAAGGGCCGCGGGGTAAAACCATGCAAAGAGGAGGAAGAGGATCTGAATATGATAATGCTGACGAAGTTAAACAAGGGGAAGATTGTAATCAATGAGGCCCAGATCGAGTGTATTGAGCTGATTCCGGAGTCGAAGATCCTCATGATGAACGGCAGGTACTACGTGGTGGCGGAATCGGCGGAAGAAATTATACAAAAATGCGTGGAATACAACGGAGCAGTAAAAAACTTCGTTCCCCATAGATAAAGTATCAGAATGTAAGAGGTGAGAGACTTATGGATTTGTCAACAGTTATTGGAATCTTAGCAGGTGCAGCCCTGATTGTCTGGGGAATTAAATTTCAGAATCTGGGAAACTTCTGGGATCCCCAGAGTTTGGCTCTGACCCTGGGCGGCACGGTTGCAGCGGTAATCGCAAGCTTTCCCTTTAACCAGCTTAAAAAAATGGGAAGCCATTTTAAGATTCTGCTTCAGGGAAACCGCTACAATTACGGGGCTCTGATTGATCAGATGGTGGAGCTGGCCCAGCTGGCCAGGCAGAACGGTCTCCTTTCCCTGGAAGAGAAGGCCAACGAGATCGAGGATCCCTTCTTTAAGGGAGGCCTGATGCTGGTGGTGGATGCCACAGATGAAGATGAGATCCGGGCCAGGATGCAGAACGAGCTGGATTCCATGGCGGATCGGCATGATGCAGGGGTAGCCATTTACGAGAAGGCTTCCGGTTATGCGCCGGCCTTCGGTATGATTGGTACTCTGGTAGGTCTGGTAAACATGCTGAAAAGTATGGATATGGATTCCGGCGGAGCCAGTTCCCTGGGAGCCGATATGTCCATCGCCCTGGTTACCACCTTTTACGGCTGTATTTTTGCAAACCTGATTTTTTCCCCTATTGCCAAGAAGCTCCGCATCCGCAATGACGAGGAGATGCAGTACCGCACCATTATGATGGAAGGCATTATGTCCATCCAGGCGGGGGATAATCCCAAACTCCTCCGGGAGAAGCTGGTTTCCAATCTGGATCAGAAGACCCAGGCTAAGCTCCGTGACGGCGGCGACGGCGGCGGAGAAGGCGGCGGTGGCGGCAAGAAGAAAGAGAAGAAGTCCAAGAAATAGGGATAAGGTGATAATATGGCAAGAAAGAAAAAAAGTGCCGAGGAAGGCGCAAGCTGGATGGACACTTACGGCGACATGGTTACGCTGCTCTTGTGCTTTTTTGTACTTCTCTACTCCATGTCCACCGTAGATGCCATGAAGTGGGAACTGGTGGTGAAGAGCTTTAACCCCAATGCGGAAAAGGTTTCCCAGATCGTCATCGAACAGGATCAAAATGAGGACGGCATGGAGGTCCCCGGCGGGACGGACGTTCCTCTGGAGGAGATCGAGGACTTTGAAGATCTGTATTATCTCCTGATGGAGGCCGTGGAGCAGAACGGTCTGGAAGGAGATGTGGAACTTCATCAAGGAGAAGGCTATACATTTATTAATTTCCGTGATAATATATTCTTTGACGGGAACAGTGCGGTGCTGAAAGAGGAAGGAAGGCAGATTTTAAGTGCCTTCGTGGGAGCCCTGAACGATGTGAGCAGTACCATCGGAGAGGTGCAGGTGCTGGGACATACCTCCCAGGCCCTTCCCGACGTCCCCAACGACCCTGTCAGTGACCGTGTGCTTTCCAGCGAGCGTGCAGCCCGGGTGGCGGCCTATATCCAGATGAATGGGAAGATAGATGCTGTGAAGATTACATCCATCGGTTACGGCCAGCATCGTCCGGTGGCAGGTTTTGCCACGGCGGAGGAGCGGGCCAAGAACAGGCGTGTGGAGATCCTTGTGACAAAGGATGATGCGGTAGTCCAGAGCCTGGAGGAGTATTACAGTGAGATTTATGAAGCTTCAGAATAAGTAAAGGCGGGAAAGCTATGGCAGAGGTATTATCACAAAGCCAGATTGATGCGCTGCTGAACTCTATGCAGAACGGCGGCGGGGCCGAGGAAAAGAAAGAAGAAGAGCCTCAGGTAAAATATAAAAAATATGATTTCTACAGTCCCAAGAAGTATACCAAGGATAAGCTGAAGATGCTTCAGAATATCTACGACAACTTCGCCAGGATTGCTTCCTCCCAGATCAACGGACTTTTCAAAGTGACCAGTGAGGTGGAAGTGGTAGGCGTGGAGGAACAGCGGTATTACGAATTCGGCAATGCCTTGAGCGACACGGATGTGATGACCATCGCCCGTGTGACGCTCCAGGGGGAGATGCAGAAGGTGCCCATGCTGGTCCACATCGCCCCGGAGATTATGATTTCCATGATTGACCGGATGACGGGCGGAATGGGTACGGATCAGGTCCCCTCTTCGTACATTTATACGGATATTGAGGTTGCTTTGTATCAGAGGATTATCAAGTATTTCCTGAATATCAACAAGGATGTCTGGGCCACCCATTTAAAGCTGGACGTGGAATTTGACCGGCTGGAGGAAAACCCCAGCATGTTCCAGGGAATCAGCGTGGACGAAGCTGTAGTGATTATTATGCTGAGCGTCCAGATGCAGGGGTTAAGCGGAATCTTGAATATCTGCATTCCGGGAACCCTGATGTCCGATATTTTTGATGTGATAGATAAG
>CAJUMM010000136.1 GCA_910586955.1 uncultured Lachnospiraceae bacterium
TTATTTGCTGATAGAATAGATACGGTTGTTAAAGGAGATAAAAAGGTTAAAAAAGTGATAGTCGTATTTGGTGTGGGAGTATTTTTAATTTGTGCCCTTGCTATTGTTGTAAGTATCTTAGCATAAAAATCTAAATCTGAAATTTCAATTTGTGAAATGAGTTGACGCATCAAAGACAGTGGGCGTTTTGCCTGCTGTCTTTTTATAAGGAACCGGTGTGAAAATTCTGTTATTATCAGTAATAAGTATTTTTGTTTGGAGGATATATGAGAAAGTTAGATAAGCTGAGTGTATTTATTAGTCTTGTATTGCGGCATAAACCAGAAGCGGCAGAAATTAATTTAGACGAGCATGGATGGGCGAATGTGGATGAACTTATTGATGGTATAAATAGTACGGGACGTAAAATTGATATGGAAACATTAGAAGAATTTTTATATCATGGAACTGCAGATAGATTTATAAAAAATATTATGATAGAAGGGTTGAAGCCAATGAGCCGTTTATATGTCCATCTTTCAAAAGACATTAAAACTGCAAATAAAGTTGGGAAACGGCATGGGAAGCCAGTGATTTTGAAAATACATAGTGGATGGATGTATCAAGAAGGAATTAAGTTTTATCTTTCTGAAAACGGTGTATGGCTGACTAGAAAAGTAGATGTAAAATATTTAGAGCAGATGAATGTCTGATTTTATATGCGTTTCAGTTCCTGTGGGAACTGTATAGGTTTCAAAGAGAAGAGGAGAAGGCTTACTTCCGTTTGACCATTTCCCAGGAAGTGTGGTAAAATAGCAAAAACCCCATTCACCCACAAAATTTGCCGAGCGTAAAATCGGGATTTGAATAGGGCGGTAAGTGGAAAGAGGTGTTGTAATGAAGTACTTGATAAAATATTGCATAGATTTTACAGTGCTGGTTTTCCTGTACGCTTTCGTTTTTTTTAAGAAGTGGAGGACCCGGGGCAAAGACAGCCTGGTTGTCAATACGCTCCTGTATGCCTATCTCTCGTTCGTGCTCTATTTCACTATGATGCCGGTGATCACATCCATCCCATTCATGCTGAACCATCCCTATCAGCCTATGAATCTGGTGCCGTTTATTGACGTTTCTTTGGGAAGAGGGGATTTTTTCAGGCAAGTGGTCTTGAATGTTATCATGACCCTGCCCTTCGGCTTTCTGTTTCCTCTGACCTGGGACAGAAGGGCCAAATTCGGCATGACAGTGTTTTTCTGCTTCTTGATGAGCTTGGGTATCGAGCTCTTACAGCCGTTCTTTGAACGCTCCTCGGACATTACAGACCTGATTACGAATATGATCGGCGGAGTGCTGGGATATGGCCTTTATGTTGTTTTTAAGCCGGTCACCTTCTGGGTCTTGGAGCGTTTGAAAACCAGATGATTTGGAAAAGGGAGAAAATATATGAAGATTTTAGATATAAAAATCCAACAGCAGCTGGAACAGGCATCCGAGGCCCGGGTAAGCCAGGAACAGAAAATATTGTATGAGGACTTTTACCAGAGGCTTAGAAGCAGAAAACCTTTCAGCGAAGCAGAACTAAATGAAATGCGGCAGACACAGCCCGGATTTTATGATATGGTAAAGTCTCTGGAGCGGGACGTCCGGCTCTGTGAAAACAGGCTTGAGAACTGTGCGTCCAGGGAGGCCGTATGGCAGCTGAAGGAAGATTACCTGGAGGAGATTAGCCTGAGCGTGCGCTCTATGGAAAGCAATCTTATGCTTCCCTGGGAGAAAAAGCTGGAATATATGATGTTTAAAGATACGAAAATTTCCGTGATTGAGGAACTGATTGATGATTTTGCTGGAAGCCCCCGGTATGAGAATCTGCCGGAAGAGGCGGAGGATGCCGGAGAGACTGCGGCTGAAAGTGCAGAAGAGGGTTCCCGGGAAAATGGGGAGGTGGCCAGGGAAACAAGTATTAAATATGCGAAGGCCAAAGCCGGCTATGACAACTTTGGCCGTTTTGCAGAAGAAGAACCGGATCCGGTCCGCCTGTCGTCCGCTTCCTTTGAGGCAAAGGGATAAGTCTTTCAGTTCTGAAGCCTTTGGAGATCCTGATAAAAGCCCGGATAGGAAATCTGGACGCATTGGCTCCCCCGGATTTCGGTTTCGCCTTCCGCCTGGAGGGCGGCCACGGCAAAGGACATGGCAATGCGGTGATCCAGATGGCTGTCAATGAGGGCCCCATGGAGGGGGAAGCCTCCTTCCAGAATCATACCGTCCTCGGCAGGGGTGACGTGAGCGCCCATGGCCAAGAGATTTTCCGTCATTACGTCAATGCGGTTGGATTCCTTGACTTTCAGCTCTGCGGCATCCCGGATAACCGTGGTGCCCTGGGCAAAGCAGGCCATAACTGCCAGAATGGGAAGTTCATCAATCAGGGTGGGAATTAAACTGCCCTCTATCACGCACCCCTTTAAGGGTGCGCTTTTTATCAAAAGGTCTGCGGTAGGCTCTCCGCTGTCTTCCCGGCAGGGGAAAATCTGGATATCCGCCCCCATTTTTTCACAGACTTTTAAAATACCGGCCCGGGTGGGGTTGACGCCCACATTGCGGATCAGGACCTGGGAGCCGGGAACGATGCTGGCAGCGGCGATAAAGTAGGCGGCGGAAGAGATATCTCCCGGCACCATGACTTTCCGCCCTTCCAGACGGGAACCGGGCAGAATGGCTGCTTTCGTGCCTTTCCTTTCTATCTGCGCACCGAAGTAATGAAGCATCCGCTCGGAGTGATCCCGGGAGAGGGACGGTTCCGTTACGCTGGTGGGAGAATCGGCGTACAGGCCTGCCAGCAGGACGGCAGATTTTACCTGGGCGGAGGCTACGGGAGAGGTATAGGAAATTCCCCGGAGAGGCCTTCCCTGGATCCGCAGGGGGGCACAGCCGTTTCCGGACAGGCTCTCTATAGAAGCTCCCATTTGGGAGAGGGGTTCTATAATGCGTCCCATGGGACGTTTCTGAATGGAGGCATCTCCGGTGAGGGTGGTTTCAAAAGACTGGCCGCTTAAGATGCCGGAAATCAGCCGGGTGGTGGTTCCGCTGTTCCCGGCGTCTAAAATTTCTTTCGGCTCTTTCAGGCCGTGAAGCCCATTACCGTAGATATAGATTTCCTCTGCCTTCTCTTCGATACGGATTCCCAACCTGCGGAAGCAGTCAATGGTGGAGAGGCAATCGGCTCCTTTGAGAAAATTTTCAATGCAGGTAGTGCCCGAGGCAAGGGAACCAAACATCACGGCCCGGTGGGAAATGGATTTATCTCCTGGGACATGAAGTTCTCCTTTAAGCGGCGCAGCAGCTGGTCTGAATTTCATGCAACGTTCCTCCTCAGCGTTCGTATATGGTGTAGCGGTATTTCCGCAGAAGCGCTACTGCTTTCTTATAAGAAAGTTCATCGTAAAGCTCTACTTTTAAGACGGCTTCTTCAAATTCCCGGTTATGGATAATCTCAATGTTTTTCAGGCTGATCCCCCCGGAGGCCAGGATGGTGGAGAGGACGGCGATCCCTCCGGCTTCGTCCACCATGTCGCAGTAAAAGGCGTACATTTTTTTGATAGGGCCCGCGGAAGCGTCCGGTATGGAATTGCGGTAATCCCGGGAATCTTCAAAAAATTGGTGCAGGCTTTGGGAATCCCTGCTTCCAAGCTGTTCTTTTAGTGCCTCCAGGGCCCCGATATAGCACTCCAGAACCTGGGTGATAGGGGCAGCGTTAGTCAGGCAGATCTGCTCCCACATTTCCGGGGAGGAGGAGGCGATCCGGGTAATATCTTTAAAGCCTCCTGCGGCGATCCGTTTCATAAGCTTCTCTTCCCCGTCCAGATCCCGCACCAGATTTACCAGGGAGGAGGCGATCAGGTGGGGCAGGTGGCTCACGCAGGCCGTGATAAAGTCATGCTGCCGGTAGTCCATCACCAGGGGCAGGGCCTTTAAGGAGGAGATAAAAGACACGAAATCTTCTACGGTCTCCGGAGGAACCTGGGGGGCGGGGGTGATGATATAGTAGGCATTTTCAATCAGGTGGGGTTTGGCATTGGCATAGCCGGTTTTCTCGGAGCCGGCCATAGGATGGCCGCCTATAAAGCAGTTTTCCAGATGAAGGGACAGGGCTTTCTCATGAATATCCGTCTTGGTGCTTCCCACGTCCGTCAAAACAGCCCCTTCCTTCAGAATGGGTTTCAGCCGTTCCAGATACATGGCGTTGGTGGACACGGGAGCGCAGAGGAAAATGCAGTCGCAGGCGGCGAACTGGGCGTCCACCGCCGTGCAGGCCATGTCTACCGTTCCCTGGTTGGCAGCGTCGATTAAGGTATCGGTGCTGCGCATATAGGCCATAATCTGGATTTCCGGATGAAAAGCTTTGATAGCTTTGGCAATGGAGCCGCCAATAAGTCCAAGCCCCACAAAACCTACGGTTTCTATGTTCATCTTAAAAACTCCTTCCCGAGAGTGCGGCGTAAGCCTTTAACTCCCTGGCCAGCTCATCGAACTGGGCAAAGGTCAGGGACTGGGGGCCGTCGGAGAGTGCACAGGCAGGATTGTTGTGGACTTCAATCATCAAGCCGTCCGCCCCTGCGGCTACGGCGCACTTGGCCAGAGGCGCTACGTAGGCCCGCACGCCGGAAGCGTGGCTGGGATCTACAATCACCGGAAGATGGGTTTTGGACTTGAGAACGGGAACTGCGCTGATATCCAGGGTGTTCCGGGTGGCAGTCTCGTAGGTGCGGATGCCCCGCTCACACAAAACCACATTGGAATTGCCCTCTGCAATGATATATTCCGCCGCATTCAGCCATTCGTCAATGGTGGAGGAAAGTCCCCGCTTTAAAAGAACCGGAATGCCGGACTGTCCCACCTGGCGGAGCAGCTGGAAATTCTGCATGTTCCGGGCTCCGATCTGGACCATGTCCACGTATTTCACTGCAGCATCCAGGGATTCTGCGCTGATGACTTCGCAGACAGTGGCAAGCCCGGTCTCTTCCTTGGCTTTCTTCATATAGCGCAGTCCTTCTTCCTCAAGCCCCTGGAAAGAGTAGGGGGAGGTCCGGGGCTTGTAGGCGCCGCCCCGCAGGAAGGTGGCTCCCGCTTTTTTCACAGACTTGGCGATAAGCAGGAGCTGTTCCTCCGATTCAATGGCGCAGGGGCCTGCCATAAGGGTGAGATTCCCGGGCCCGATGGAGGCGCCGCCCACCTGGATGGTGGTGGGGTCCGGATGGAATTTCCGGTTGCTCAGTTTATAGCTCTCCGTGATGGGAACGATCTTGTCCACATCCGGTGCAATCTCCAGGTTGGACATCTTTAAGCGGGAT
>CAJUMM010000137.1 GCA_910586955.1 uncultured Lachnospiraceae bacterium
CAGCTGGATAGAGCGTTTGGCTACGGACCAAAAGGTCGGGGGTTCGAATCCTCTCGCCCACGTTGGAAGAAGAACGCAGGAAACCTTGGAAACAGGTGTTCCTGCGTTTTTTGGCTGTGTTCCGGTTGACAGGGAATCGGAAAGATCGTACAATCAATACCATATACCGGGAAGTTACAAAAACAGAGGAGATTTCATGAATAGAAATGAATTTATCAGTATCCTGCGGACGGTGCTGAGCGGAGAGGTTCCTCCTTCCGTGGTGGAGGACAATGTACATTATTACGATTCTTATATTTCCCAGGAAATTGCAGGTGGGAAGAGTGAAAGGGAAGTTTTGGACTCCCTTGGGGATCCCCGTCTGATTGCAAAGACTATTGTGGACACCCAGGGAAACCAGGGGGGTTATTACGGAAACGGCGGTGCTGCCTATACCCAGGAGCCTTCCCGGCGGGAGCGGAGCTTTCGCAAAGAAGAGAATCAAAAGGATGGCGGGGACTGGAAGTACCACAGCCTGAATTTAAATACCTGGTATGGGCGGCTTTTGACGATTGTGGTTTTGATTCTGATCCTGGTGGTAGTGTTTACCATTGTGGGAGGGATTCTCTCCTGGGTCCTTCCCGTTGTGATTCCGGTGCTCTTGATTGTGTGGGTCATCCGGATCTTTTTCGGCGGAGGCCCCGGCAGCCGGTAAGGGAGTAAAGGGAGTTCGCTTATATATAGAAAAAAATGGAAAAATAATTCCCGTTTTTTCTGCCATAATAAGAGTGTAAAACTTATTTCAAGTTTAGGAGGAAACCATTATGGCAAACAATGCGAACAACGCAACCAACACCAGCAATGCAAGCAACGAGAGCAAAAACTACAGCAATTCTTCCAGCAAAAATTCTTCCGGCTCCAAGAGCTCCACTTCCAAGAGCGCGAAGAATTCCAGCAAGAATGAGGGCAGCGAGAACTGCAATTACTAAGCGGCAGAGCATGACGAGGCGGATCCCGGCAGGGGTCCGCTTTTCGGTTTTTGAGAAGGGTCTTTCACACGATTGGGGAATAACGGCATATCTTATAGCATAAAAAAATAAAAGGTGAGGCTATGGATTTTGAAACAATTTCCCCAGGCGAAATAGACGCTTATTTATTCCGGGAGGGCTATGTGGTTATTGATCTCAGGGAACCCCGGGATTTCCGGAAAGAGCATATTAAGGGGGCGGTCTGTATTCCCTATGAGGAGCTGGAGAACCGGGTGCGTTTCCTGAAAAGCCAGACTTTGGTTTTGTACTGTGAGCGGGGCGGCGCCAGCCTGATGGCGGCAAAAGATTTGAGTGCAAAGGGGTATCGGGTGATCAGCATGATCGGCGGAATCCAGGCGTACAACGGAAGAAACCTGGAAAGTTATAACTTCGGATTGACAGGGGCGCCTAAGGCATATTAAGATAAATGGTATGGATATAAGATACGGAATGGAGACAGGATGGAAACATTTGAGTTGATAGCGCCCTGCCATTTTGGCCTGGAGGCGGTATTGAAGCGGGAGATACAGGATCTGGGATATGAGGTCAGCCTGGTGGAGGACGGCAAGGTAACGTTCATAGGCGACTCACAGGCTGTCTGCGATGCCAATGTGTTTCTCAGGACAGCGGAGCGGATTCTCTTAAAAGTAGGAAAATTCCGGGCAGAGACCTTCGATGAGTTGTTTGAAAATATCAAAGATCTGCCTTGGGAGCGGTATATACCTGCGGACGGGCGGTTCTGGGTGACAAAAGCGGCTTCTGTGAAAAGCCGCCTGTTCAGTCCTTCGGATATACAGTCTATTGTGAAGAAGGCAGTGGTAGAGCGGCTGAAAATCCAGTATAAGATTAACTGGTTTCCGGAAGAAGGAGCGGAATATCCGATCCGTATTACATTTCTCAAGGACGAGGCGACTGTGGGAATTGATACGTCGGGTATTTCCCTACATAAGCGCGGGTACCGGAAGCTGTCCAGCAAAGCGCCCATTACGGAGACCCTTGCTGCAGCTTTGATTATGCTCACTCCCTGGAAGGGGGATCGGATTCTGGTGGATCCTTTCTGCGGCTGCGGGACCTTTCCCATTGAAGCGGCTATGATGGCGGCTCAGATAGCGCCGGGGATGAACCGTTCCTTTACGGCGGAGGGATGGACAAACCTGATTAACCGGAAATGCTGGTACGAGGCTGTGACGGAAGCCGGGGATTTGCAGAAACTTGAGATTGAGACGGATATTCAGGGTTATGACATTGACGCATCCCAGGTGCGTTCTGCCAGGGAAAATGCCAGGGAAGCAGGGGTGGATCATCTGATTCATTTTCAGGCAAGGCCCGTGAGCGAATTGAACCATCCGAAGAAATACGGATTTTTGCTGACAAATCCGCCCTATGGGGAGCGTCTGGAAGAGAAGGAGAATCTTCCGGGGCTTTACCGGGAAATCGGGGAGGCCATGAAGCGTCTGGACAGCTGGTCCTGCTACCTGATTTCCGGTTATGAAGAGGCGGAGCGGTATATCGGCCGGAAGGCGGATAAGAACCGGAAGATTTACAATGGAATGCTGAAGACTTATTTTTATCAGTTTCCGGGACCGAAGCCTCCCAGGAGACAAAAGCAGGGGTTATGAGAAAAGTAATGAAAAGGGCGGTCTTCCTCCTGTTTCTGGGCGTGTTCTGTGCGGCGGCCGGAGCAAAATTCCGGCAGCGTCTTATGCTGGAGAAGGCCTCCCCGGGGATGGAAGCGGTTTTCTTTGCCCGGTCTCTGGGGGAAGAGACAGAGCGGAAGCTGGAAGAGCTGGTTATCCGGCATGAGAAAGAGGAGGTAGAATTACCTTCCTTCTACGACTACCGGGAGGAAGGACGGGCGGTGCCTGTGCGGAATCAGGGATTTTACGGCACCTGCTGGGCCTTTGCCTCTCTGACGGCTCTGGAGACAGCGCTGATGCCGGAGGAACTTAAGGATTTTTCCAGGGATCATTTAAATTACAACAACAGCTACTCTCTTTCTACGGAAGAGGGAGGTTCTTATATTATGGCGGTGGCTTATCTGGCGGCCTGGCAGGGGCCTGTCCTGGAGCAGGACGATCCTTACGGGGATAATTTTTCTCCGGAGGGACTCTCTGCGGTAAAACATGTGCAGAGCGTGCGGATGCCGGATCACAAGGATTATGAGGCTATCAAGGAGACGATCTATCTCTACAGCGGCGTGGAAAGTTCTCTCTATATGGATTTTGACAATCCTAATCAGGAGTCGGCTTTCTACAGCCGGGAACATGCCAGCTATTGTTACGCCGGGGATGCCCTTCCCAATCACGATATTGTGATCATCGGCTGGGACGACGGGTATCCGGCGGAAAATTTCAAGCTTCCGGTGGAGGGGGACGGTGCGTTTATCTGCCAGAACAGCTGGGGAAAAGAGTTTGGGGACGGAGGAATTTTTTACGTGTCCTATTATGACGCAAACATCGGGACTTATAACCTGGCCTATACCCGGGTGGACGATACGGACAATTATGATGCGGTTTACCAGTCGGACCTGTGCGGCTGGTCCGGGCAGATTGGCTATAATTCCGATACGGGCTATTTTGCCAATGTCTATGAGGCGGAAGGGACCCAGGAGATTCAAGCGGTGGGTTTCTATGCCACGGGAGGCGATACGGAATACCGGCTGGCGGTGATCCCGGATTTCCGGGATGAGGATTCCCTGAAAGATCTGCCCTACCTGCAGGGAGGGTATCTCCAGTACAGCGGATTTTATACTATAGAGCTGGAAGAGCCTGTGACGGTGAGGCCGGGACAAAAATTTGCGGTGGCGGTCCGGATTACCACGCCGGAAGTGCTGTACCCCATTGCGGCGGAATTTGCAGCGGCGGATTTGAAGTCGGAGGTAGACTTAGAAGATGGGGAAGGTTACATCAGTCCCAACGGGAAGAATTGGGAGAATGTGGAAGAGGGGCAGAACAGCAACCTGTGCCTGAAGGTTTATGCAAAGGAGCAGCCGTGAAAGATATGGAGAGACGAATTATTTTTGCAACGGGAAATGAAGGGAAGATGAAAGAAATCCGCCTGATCCTTAAGGATTTGGGGCTGGAGATCCTGTCTATGAAGGAGGCGGGTATTCAGGCGGATATACAGGAAGACGGTTCTACTTTCCAGGAAAATGCTGTGATTAAGGCCAAGGCCGTTATGGAACTTTCCGGGGCTGTTGTTCTGGCGGACGACTCCGGCCTGGAAGTGGATTATCTCAATAAGGAGCCGGGGATCTATTCCGCCCGCTATCTGGGGGAGGATACCTCCTACCGGATTAAGAATAAGAGCCTCATAGACCGCCTGGAAGGGGTTCCCAACGAGAAGCGGACCGCCCGCTTCGTGTGCGTCATAGCGGCAGCCCTGCCGGACGGAAGAGTCTTGACTACCCGTGGGACCGTTGAGGGAATCATAGGGTACGAGGAGCGGGGAGAGGGGGGCTTCGGCTATGATCCGATTTTTTATCTGCCGGAGTACGGCTGTTCTACCGCAGAGCTTTCCATGGAAATGAAAAATAAGCTGAGCCACAGGGGCAAGGCTCTCCGGGCTATGAAGGAGCTGCTGCGGGAAGCCCTGGGAGCTGCAAAAGAGGAGAGGAACCCATGAAGATTTTGATTGTCAGCGATACCCACGGAAGAGATGGGATGCTAAAGAGCGTGCTGGAGGATGTGAAGCCCATTGATATGCTGGTGCACTGCGGGGATGTGGAGGGCAGCGAGGATTATATCCGTGCCCTGGCAGGGTGCCCGGTTCATATGGTGGCGGGAAACAATGATTTTTTCTGTGATCTTCCCAGAGAGGAGGAGTTCTTAATCGGGAAATACCGGGTGCTTCTCACCCATGGCCATTATTACTATATTACCATGGGCGCCCAGATGATTAAGGAGGATGCCCGGGCCCGGGGCTTTGATATTGTCATGTTCGGCCATACTCACCGGCCGTTTCTGGAGCAGGACGGAGGCATTACGGTGCTGAATCCCGGCAGCCTTTCTTTTCCCCGTCAGGAGGGCAGAAAGCCCAGCTATATGATAATGGAGCTGGATCGCCAGGGGGAGGCGCACTTTACGGTGAATTATGTGAAACGGTAAAAATTTGATTGACATCCGGCTTTCCCTGTAGTAGAATATATCTTGCGTTACGTAGAGAGCGCAGAGGTGAACAGCTTCGGGGTGTGGCTCAGCTTGGCTAGAGCGCCTGGTTTGGGACCAGGAGGTCGCAGG
>CAJUMM010000138.1 GCA_910586955.1 uncultured Lachnospiraceae bacterium
CCGGCTGGCAGGGATTCCCACGCATCTGGTCCAGTTTTCCCTGTATGTGATCTGCAGCGTTCTCGGGGCGGTTGCGGCGGTGGACATGATTGCTAAGGCCAATGCAGTCAACTCCAGCTTCGGGGACGGAGTGGAATTTACCTGTGTCACGGCCTCGGTAATTGGAGGCGTCAGCTTTCAGGGAGGGGAAGGAAAGATATGGGGAATCGTAGTTGGAGTTTTTATTGTACAGATTCTTCAGAACGGAATGCAGCTGGCAGGCTGGAGTACCTATGCCCAGTATATTGTGAAAGGGCTGATTTTGATTGGTGCAGTTGCCTTTGATGAATTTCAGAAAATTTACAGTGTCAGGAAGGCGTTAAAGGCCAAAGAGAAGGAGGCGTGAATATGAAACATTCTATTAAAATAGAGAAAAAGGAACCGCTTCTGGTCCTGAACTCGGGAATCGTGTATGCTCAGAGAAAATACTGGTGCGGTTCGGCTACCTACCCGCTGAAACTTTCCCTGCTTATGCCCCGGACGTTTTTTCCCTATGATGAAAAAGCAAAATATCCGCTGCTTGTGTGGATCTGCGGCGGCGGGTTCACGGAGATGAACCGGGATGTGTGGATGCCGGAGCTGGCCTATTTTGCCAAGCATGGATTTGCGGTGGCCAGCGTGGAGTATACCACGGCCCAGAGGGATTCCTGGCCCCAGCAGCTCATTGATATTAAAGAAGCTATCCGGTGGCTGCGGGCTCATGAGGAGGAGTATGCCTATGACGCCGGAAAAATTGGGGTGATGGGGGAATCTGCAGGGGGATATTTTACCGCCGCCGTGGCGGCTTCCGGGGAGACCAGGGAGTTTGATTTGGGAGAAAACTTAGAGAAGAGCAGCGCAGTCCAGGCAGCCGTACCTTTTTACCCGCCGATAAATGTGAGAGAGGTGGAAGTGGATCCGGAGGTGGTGGTTGTTCCCAGGGATATGGAACGGTACCTGGATCCCCGGGATTATATTACGGACAAAACGCCGCCCTTTCTGATTTTTCACGGCATGCTGGACAGTCAGGTCCCTTATGAACAGGGGGAGAAGCTTTATGAGGCGCTAAAGAAGGCGGGCGTGGAGTCGGATCTGTATCTGGTGGAAGGGGCAGAGCATGCGGAAGGACAGTTTTATCAGGAAGAGACAAAGGCTATAATAGTCCGGTTCCTGGAGAAGCACTTAAAACAGCAATAAATATAGAGGGGAAAAGTATGCGAGGCAGCGTTTTTTATGGAAGACACCATCTGCGGGTGGAAGAGATAGAAAAGCCGGCAGTAGGGCCGGAGGAGATCCTGGTGGAGGTAAGGGCCTGCGGAGTCTGCGGAACGGATGTACATATCTATGAGGGGGACAAGGGAGCGGCAGAAACCCATCCGCCCTGCGTGCTGGGCCATGAGTTCGCCGGAATTGTGGCGGAGGCAGGAGAGCAGGTGAAAGGGCTTGTTGTGGGAGACCATGTGTGTGTGGATCCCAATCATACCTGCAATGAATGCTATTACTGTAAGGAAGGCCTGGCCCATTACTGTGAAAATATGATTGGTTATGGAACGAATACCAACGGCGGCTTTGCGGAGTACTGCAAAGTACACTACAAGCAGGCTTATCGTCTTCCGGAACACCTTCCCTTTCCGGCAGCGGCTATGGCGGAGCCGGTATCCTGCTGTATTCATGGAATCGATATGTGCCATATCCGGCCTGGAAATACGGTTCTGGTTATAGGCGGGGGCATGATTGGCCTCTTGATGGTGCAGCTTTCGAAAATTTCCGGGGCAGGAACCGTGATTCTGGTGGAGCCGGTGGAGGCGAAGCGGGAACAGGGGAGGAAACTTGGCGCAGATTTAACCATCGATCCCTTTCAGGAGGATGTAAAGAAAGTATTGAAGGAGAGGGAGGCAGAGAGAATACAGACCGTGATCGAGTGCTGCGGCCTGCCTGCCACCATTGAACAGGCGCTGGATTTGGTGGGGAAGAAAGGGACGGTGATGATGTTCGGACTTACGAAGCCGGAAGAGACGGTTTCTGTCAAACCGTTTTCTGTTTTTGAGAAGGAAACCGCCATATGTGCTTCCTATATCAATCCCTATACCATGGGAAGAGCAGTGAATTTAATCTGCTCCGGGAAAATCGATGTTACTTCTATGCTGGCCGGAACCGTATCTCTGGAAGGACTGGAAGAAGTATTGGGGAATCCGAAGCTTCGGGCGAAAGGAAAATACATTGTAGATCCTTGGATGCGGAATTGAGACAGGAGGAATGGAGGATGCAGCAGCAGATTATGACGGCTCCCGGAAGGATTTCCTTCCGGGAAGTGGAGAGGCCCAAGCCCGGAAAGGGCCAGGTGCTTATTAAAATTATGAAAATCGGGATTTGCGGAAGCGATATCCATGTTTATCACGGAACACATCCCTTTACCTCCTACCCGGTTACCCAGGGGCATGAAACCTCGGGCCGTATTGCGGAGCTGGGGGAAGGTGTGAAAAATTTTTATATCGGACAGAAGGTTACCATTGAGCCCCAGGTGGTTTGCGGGCATTGTTATCCCTGCCGGCACGGAAGGTATAATGTCTGCGAAAACTTGAAAGTAATGGGGTTTCAGACTACAGGCGTGGCCGGTGAATATTTTGCGGTGGATGAGGAAAAGGTGACGCCCTTGCCGGAGGAAATGACATACAGCCAGGGTGCCATGATTGAACCTTTGGCCGTTGCGGTTCATGGGGCCAGGCGTTTTGCGGAGCTAAAGGGAGCGAAGGCAGTAATCTTGGGCTGCGGGCCCATTGGAATTTTAATGGCCCAGGCTTGCAAAGCCTTAGGGGCGGAAGCCGTTTTGATTACCGATATCTCGGATTACCGTCTGGGCCTGGCTAAAGAGTGTGGAGCAGATTTCTGTGTAAATACGGCAGGACAGGATTTTGGGGAAGCGCTAAAGAAGGCTTTTGGAGAGGACGGGGCAGATGTGATTTACGATTGCGCCGGGAATGATACCACCATGGGGCAGGCTATCAAGTATGCCAGAAAGGGCAGCACCATTATTCTGGTTGCCGTGTTTGGAAAAACGGCGCATGTGGATCTGGCGGTCCTGAATGATCATGAGCTGGATTTGAATACTACCATGATGTACCGGCATGAGGATTATGAGGAGGCTATCCGTCTGGTGCGGGAGGGGAAGATCCGGCTGGAGCCTTTGATGAGCAGGCATTTTGCCTTCCGTGATTTTCAGGCGGCTTATGAGTATATTGATGCCAACCGGGAGACCACCATGAAGGTTTTGATTGATGTGGATGAAAATGAAAAGTGATTGGAAAGAGGCGATTTTAAAGGGCCGGACGGTCCTGGGCATTGAGCTGTGCTCCACCCGCATCAAGGCGGTGCTGATTGACGAACATCATCGGCCCATAGCAGGCGGCAGCTATGGCTGGGAGCCTTAAAGATGGGGCTGGACATCTTGTTTAAAGAAGAGGGAGTGGAAGTGGAAGAGATCCTGGGACATGGAGGCTTCTTCAAGACCAAGGGCCCAGGCCAAAGAATCCTGGCGGCGGCTATGAATGTGCCGGTGACGGTCATGGAAACCGCCGGGGAGGGAGGCGCCTGGGGGATTGCGCTGCTGGCGGCCTACAGGAAGAACCGGAGGGAGGGGGAAAGCCTTAGTGACTACCTTCAGGAGAGGGTATTTGCCAAAGAGACGGGGTTAAAGGCAGAACCGGATCCGGCAGATGTGGCGGGCTTTGACGCCTTTATCGAACGCTATAAAGCAGGGCTGGCCATTGAGCGGGCAGCGGTGGAAAGGCTTTTGTAACTTCTGCATAAATACAAAACAAAGGATGCACATGGGGAAAATCCGGTGTGCATTCTTTCTTTCCGTTCCTGGTAGGATTGAGGGAAGGTGTCTAATTTTTTCAATGCGCTCCAGATTCGATCCGTCTGTCCCGAAATCTCAAAAAAATGCTTGCATTTCCAAATGTTAGGTGCTATAATATTAAACGCATGGTCTCTAAGGGGTTTTTGCGCCTGTTTTTTGACGCTCTCTTGAGAGGCCGGGAACAAGAAATGCCTTGTTTTCCGGGCATTTGGGGGCTTTCCTGACCCAGAAGGTTTCCGAAAGCCGGGAAGACGGAAGATGTGAAAGGAGGATTTTTACGATGAAGGTAAGATCATCTGTAAAGCCCATTTGCGAAAAGTGCAAAATCATCAAAAGAAAAGGTAGTATCAGAGTAATTTGCGAGAATCCGAAGCACAAACAGCGCCAGGGATAATTTTGCAAACTGTGAGTTTCTTGTCAAAAAGAATTGTTGCGGCTGAGCATTGAGTACTTAGCGAAAAGACGCGTTCACGCGGCTTTGAGGTTAGTACGAAAGTTCACCTGGACACTTAGCGAACGCCGAGTGAAGCGAGGCGGTGAGCTTAGTGGACATGGTGCTTCCTTGTACTTGGTACTGATGTTTTTACAATATATTTGACCAGGATTATTCACAATGATATTGCTTAAAACGGAGAAATGCGTAGGCAGAGTATCTGAAAGGCCGGGTATTTATCCGGCTGGACGTGCGAGACGCGTCCCATTTAGGAAAGTGTCAGCGGGCACCTATCAAAAAACGCCCGAACCCAATTTTTATTTTATGGAGGAATAATCAAATGGCTCGTATTTCTGGTGTAGACTTACCAAGGGAAAAGCGCGTGGAAATCGGTTTGACGTATGTGTACGGAATCGGCCGTGCCAGCGCCAACAAGATTCTTGAAGCTGCGAAAGTAAACCCGGATACCCGTGTCAGGGATCTGACGGACGACGAGGTGAAGAGAATCAGCGCCGTGATTGACGCCGACTACCAGGTAGAGGGTGAATTGAGACGTGAGATCGCCCTGAACATCAAGCGTCTGCAGGAGATTGGATGCTACCGCGGAATCCGGCATCGTAAAGGCCTGCCGGTACGCGGTCAGAAGACCAAGACCAACGCAAGAACAAGAAAAGGTCCCAAGAGGACGGTAGCGAACAAGAAGAAATAGGCTTTCTTAGCAAGCCTGGCAACTATGAAAGAAACGAAGAAAGTAGGTTAGTTTAAAATGGCGAAAGTTACAAAGAAAGTGACAAAAAAGCGCGTAAAGAAAAACGTTGAACGCGGACAGGCACACAT
>CAJUMM010000139.1 GCA_910586955.1 uncultured Lachnospiraceae bacterium
AATATTGCCATGCAGATTAAAAATAATTTTTACAAGTATGCGGCTCTGGGACTGGGAACTTTCTATGGTTTCCAGGTATTTCTCACCATCGGGGGAGCCATTAAATTTGTTCCCTCTACGGGAGTGACCCTGCCCCTTATCAGCTATGGCGGAAGCTCCGTGGTGTCTACCATTGCCGTATTCGCCATTATCCAGGGCATGTATCTTTTGAAGGAAGACGAGGATTTAAAGATTGAAAAAAAGCGGAAACAAAAGGCAAAAGCAAAGGCAAAGCCCGGCAAAACAAAAGAAAAACCATGAGCTTCTGGTGATTACCTACCTCTTTGTGGGACTGTTCGTGCTGATGAGCGGTTATTTTGTCTATTTTGAGGCGGTGTTAAGTCCGGATGTAATCAACAATCCTTACAATTCCCGTCAGGAGAGCTTTGCGGAGCGGGTGGTGCGGGGGAATATTCTGTCTTCGGACGGAACCGTTCTGGCCCGGACGAAAGTAGCGGAGGATGGGACAGAGACTAGGGAGTATCCTTTCGGAAGGCTTTTCGCCCATGTAGTGGGCTATTCCACCATGGGAAGAACCGGCATTGAATCTTTGGCTAATTTCAGCCTCCTCACCTCCAATGCCTTTATCGGAGAGCGCATTTCCAGGGAGCTGCGGGATGAGAAAAATATCGGTGATAATGTGGTAACTACCCTGGATGCCAATCTCCAGCAGGCGGCTTACGACGCTCTGGGGAATCAAAAAGGGGCGGTGGTAGTGCTGGAGGTGGAGACGGGAAGGGTCCTTGCCATGGTCTCCAAGCCGGATTACGATCCCAACCGCATGGAAGAGGACTGGGAGCTTCTGACGAAAGGGGATGAGAGCGAAAGCGTTCTCTATAACCGGGCTTCCCAGGGACTTTACGCCCCGGGGTCTACCTTTAAAATCATTACCCTGCTGGAATATATGCGGGAGAATAAGGACTATGAGGATTTTACCTTTAACTGCCAGGGAGGACTGACCCAGGGGGACTATACCATCAGCTGTTACGGAAAGACCGTTCACGGGGAAGAAGATCTGAGGGAAGCTTTCGCCAAATCCTGCAACGGAGCCTTTGCATCCATAGGATTGTCCCTGGACAATGAGGCTTTCAAAACCACCTGTGAGGGACTTTTGTTTAATACCGATCTCCCTGTAGCCATTCCCTCTTCCAAAAGCTCCTTTGCCATGGAGAGCGGTGCCGAAGATCCGGAACAGATGATGACGGCTATCGGCCAGGGAAAGACCATGGTTTCCCCCCTTCATATGGCTATGATTGTGAGCAGCATTGCCAATAAGGGAGTGCTGATGCGGCCTTATTTCCTGGACTGCGTGGAGAGTTATACAGGTGGGAGAGTGAAAACCTACCGCCCTTCTGTATACAAAAACCTGATGACGGAAGAAGAAGCCGGGGCTCTTAAAACTTACATGGAGGAGGTGGTGGTATCCGGAACGGGACGGGGCTTGAATGATCTGGGCTTTCCGGTAGCGGGAAAGACGGGAACCGCAGAGTACTCCAGTGATAAGACCAAGAGCCACGCCTGGTTCGCAGGTTTCTCCGATACCGGGGAGAAGGATATCGCCCTATGCGTAGTGGTGGAAGAGATGGGGTCCAGCAGCGAGTATTCGGTTCCCATTGCCCGGAAGATTTTTGCGGCCTGGAACAGCGGCCGGTAGGGGCTTGTCAAATTCTCTAAAAAGAGTTATACTATCGACAAGTATAGAAAGGCACACCAAAACGGGGAGGTTTGGCAATGATTGAGGCTACCAGTTGCGGCGGTGTGGTAATATTTCGCGGGAAAATCCTTCTCCTGTATAAGAATTACAAGAACCGGTACGAGGGCTGGGTCCTGCCCAAGGGAACCGTGGAGCAAGGGGAAGAGTATAAGGATACGGCAGTGAGAGAGGTCCGGGAGGAGACGGGCGTAGAGGCTTCCATTATCAAATATATCGGAAAGAGCCAGTATTCTTTTACAGTGCCGGAGGATACGGTGGAGAAGGATGTCCACTGGTATCTGATGATGGCCGATAATTACTACAGCAAACCGCAGCGTGAGGAATATTTTGTAGATTCGGGCTATTATAAATTTCATGAAGCTTACCATCTGCTGAAATTTTCCAACGAAAAGCAGATTCTGGAACGGGCATACAATGAATATCTGGATTTGAAGAAGAGTAATCTCTGGGGAAATAAGAAATACTTTTAGGGGCTGTGGCAAAGGAAGCCGTAGGGCTTGTTTTGCGTCAGTCCCTTCCTCTATAAGGAGAAGAAACGCCATGCGATGGGCAGAAAATCTTTATCTGAGTGAAAAAACAGCGAAAAAAAAGGACAAGATTATAAGGAAGGCAAACAGGGGGATCGGCATGGCCAGCATTTATTTTATTACCCTGGCTGCCAACGAGAAAAATCTCTTTGAGATTTTTCATGCCGCCCATTTGAAACAACCGGCCTTTTACCGGAGAAACCCTTTCGTGGTGGGAATTGCCTCAGGCTATGAGGAAGCCCTGGAACTTTTAAGGCAGATGGTGGAGGATATCTACCGGGAGACTTCGGGGTTCCCGGTGCGGGAATATTTCGGGGAGCGCAGACAGGAGAGCTAGATGTTGCATATATTGTTACTCATTCTGAAAATCGTAGGACTGGTTCTGGCGGCGCTTCTGGGTCTTGTGCTGATCCTGCTTCTGATCCTTCTCTTTGTTCCCTTCCGGTACCGGGTGTACGTAAGCAGGAAGGGAGAGTGGCTTGTCCGGGGGAAGGTCACTTGGCTTCTTCGGATTCTTTCATTTCCCCTTGTGTTTGAGAAGGGGGAGTTTTCCGCTAAACTCAAGGTGTTCGGCCTGACGGTAAAAGATTTTACCGGGAATGAGGAGGAACTGGAAGAGGAGGCAGACGCCTTTTTCCGGGAGGCGGAAGATTCTGCAAAAGAGGAAGCGGAAGAATTGTTTGCGGAGGAGCCTTCCGGGGAGACGGGGCAGATGCCGGATAGAGATCAGACGGCGGCCCGGCAGAGAGAGGAAGAGGATACCCGGGAGGCGGGATTGGAAGAGGAGAAGGAAACTCTTCCCGGGACTGGGAAAAAGAATTTCTTTGTCCGAATTTCGAAAAAAATAAGAAATCTTAAATATACAATCCGAAGGTTCTGTGTTAAAATAAAGCGTGGAATCCGTAAAATCCGGGAGACGAAAGCCTTTTTGACGGACGAGCGTACCCGCCTGGCCGTCACCGCAGTCTTAAGAGAGCTCCGGGTGCTTTTAAAAGCCCTTCTTCCCCGGAAAATCCGCGGGGAAGTGCATTTCGGCATGGAGGATCCGGCCCTGACAGGAGAAATTCTGGGTGGAATCGGTATATTCTATCCCGTTTTTATGGATAATGTTAAGGTATTCCCGGATTTTGAAGAGTCTGTTCTGGAGGGAGAGCTTTTTGCGAAAGGAAGGCTCCGTCTTGTGACGGTGACGGGGATTGCCCTGAGGCTTTTGATGGATAAAAATGTCCGGTACGTATACCGGAAGTTCAAATAGGAGGAGCAAATCATGAACAACAGCTTTGACACCACAGTAGAATCCCTCTTTAAGGGAATGGACAGCTTTATCAGCACCAAGACAGTAGTGGGAGACGCCGTTACCGTAGGCGACACCATCATCCTTCCCCTGGTGGACGTGTCTTTCGGAGTGGGAGCCGGCGCATTTGCCGGGGACAAGAAGCAGAATGCCGGGGGCGGTATGGGAGCCAAGATTTCCCCCAGCGCCATTCTGGTAATCTCCGGAGGCGTGACCAAGCTGGTAAATGTAAAGAATCAGGATACGGTTACGAAGATTCTGGATATGGTTCCCGATTTTGTAAATAAATTCACGTCCGGGAAGAAGGAAGAGAAGAGCCCGGTGGCAGACGCCATCCAGGACGCCGTGGATGTGATCGAACAGGACGCATAAGGCTAAGTATCTGCCGGCCCTCTTCCTGCATATATATAAAGAGAGAATATTTTGCCGGGAGCCGTTATGAAGCAGTTGCTTGGATTCGTAATGTTCTGGATTGGAGTAGGGATTCTGACCACCTTTTTTATGCCTGTACAGGGATGGTTCGTGCGGGCTTTGGCAGCATTTTCTCTGATTCTGATCGGATACAATCTCTTTTCCTCCGGTGGGAAATGCGGAAAATAAACAGCAGATAAGGGAGATTTTTTGCATGTCTGTTACAAACCTGAAGCGGATTGCCCTTGGGGCCATGGTGTGCCATTATGTGGGAGCCTTCCTTCCGGGAGCGCCTATATGGCTTCAATGGATTGGGCGTCTGTCCGCCCCCCTGTTTTTTTACTGTATGGCCTGGAGCCTGGACAAGACCCATGACAAACGCCTGTATTTTAAGCGGCTGTATTTCTGCAGTGTGGGAATGGCCGCTATCAATCTGATCCTGTCCATTGTAGTGGAGAAGACCGGGCTTGTCACCGCCGTAACCAGCAATATGTTTGCCTCTTTGTTTGCAGGGGCTCTCTTTATTGAATTTCTGGAGTATGCCAAGAGACATCCCAAGAGGGGAAAACGAATGCTTGGAAGCTTCCTGTTCTGGCAGCTGGCTTTTGCCGGACTCTGGGCTGTGCTCTATGAGCTGGCAGGCGTTCCCTATGCCTTTTTAAATCTGGCTTCCGCCCTGGCGGGAAGCGCCCTGACCTGCGAGGGAGCCTTTATGTATGTGCTTATGGGGGTGGCTTTTTACTATACCAAGGAGGACAGACGGAAGCTGTGCATTGCCTACCTTGGCATCTGCCTGATCTTTTTTATCAATTCCGCTTTTGGCCTGTGGGGACGGATTTTCATGCTGGTAGGCAGCGATATCCTGGTGGCAGTTATGGAGATTCTCACCGGTCTGGTTCTCTGGGGCGCATCCTTCCGGCCCCTGTTTGACGTTTACCACATGCTGAACAACGATTTCCAGTGGATGATGATTGCAGCCCTGCCCCTGCTTTTGTGCTGCAACGGGGAAAAGGGCAGAGGATTCAAATATTTCTACTATATCTTTTATCCGGCCCATGTGTACCTGCTCTGGTTTGTGGGAACGGTGCTGATCGGGTAAC
>CAJUMM010000140.1 GCA_910586955.1 uncultured Lachnospiraceae bacterium
TGTGTGCGTGACTGGAGTTCAGACGTGTGCTCTTCCGATCTGAAGCCCAGGGTGTTCGTGGATCTGGCAGTTCCCGTGGATATTGAGGAGCGGATAGGAGAGCTTCCCAGAACCTTTCTCTTTAATATGGACGATTTTGAGGAATTGGCAAAGGCCAACAACCTGGCCAAAAAGCAGGCGGCCAAAGAGGCAGGGGAGATCCTGCAGGAGTATGTGGAGGATTTTATGCGCTGGATGATTTTCCAGTGGTCCCTGCCCCAGATGCAAAAGACCAAGGAATGGATGCTTGAGGAGGCGGAGAAAAAGGGCTTTGAAAAGGCCATTGATAAGCTGTTTTACCGGATCCGGGAACAGGCGAAGCCGGAGGAGCTTCAGAGCTTTTTCCGGTGCATGGAGGATCTGCAGAGAGAACAGGCAAAATAAGAGAGGACTGGCATAAATGGGGAAATTGTATGTGGTGGGCTTCGGCCCCGGAGGTTATGAACATATGACTGCCAAATGTATCCGGGTGATTCAGGAGGCGGATGTGGTTACGGGCTACACAACTTATGTCAACTTATTAAAAGAATATTTTCCGGAAAAGACATATCTGGCCACTCCCATGATGCAGGAGGTCAAGCGCTGCCGCATGGCAGTGGAGGAAGCCATGAAGGGGCAGACCGTGGCCATGGTCAGCTCCGGGGACAGCGGCATCTACGGCATGGCAGGGATTATCTACCAGGTGGCGGAGGAGATGAAGGCGGAGATTGAAATCGAGACGGTGCCTGGGGTTACGGCGGCCAGCGCAGCGGCTTCCGTGCTGGGGGCTCCGCTGATGCACGACTTCGCAGTTATCAGCTTAAGCGATCTCATGACCCCGCTGGATCTTATTATGAAGCGGGTGGACTGCGCCGGACAGGGGGATCTCATTGTCTGTCTGTACAATCCCAAGAGTAAAAAGCGTACCGGATATGTGGAGCAGGCGGCAGAGATTTTGATGGGCTACCGGAAGAGGGAGACGCCGGTGGGCATTGTGCGCAATGCAGGCCGGAAAGACGAGAGCTCTCAAATCACCACCTTGGAGCATTTGAAAGATGCTGAGATTGATATGTTCAGCGTAGTGATCATCGGAAATTCCCAGACTTATGTGAGGGGAAACCGTATGATTACGCCCAGAGGATATGAGGTATGAAAATTCGGATTGGCACGAGAAAGAGCAGGCTGGCCCTGGTGCAGACGGAGCTTGTAAAAGAGAAAATAGAAGAAGCTTTCCCGGAGGCAGAGGTGGAGCTGGCAGAGATCTCCACCCGGGGAGATGAGATTCTTGACAGATCCCTCACCTCCTTTGGAGGGAAGGGAGTCTTTACCAAAGAGCTGGAGGAAGCCCTTTTAAAGGGGGATATCGATCTGGCGGTCCACAGCGCCAAAGATATGCCCATGGAATTTCCAAAAGGGCTGTGTATCGGTGCAGTTCTGAAACGGGCGGACTGCCGGGATGTGTTTGTGACTGTGGACGGAAGGCCCCTTAAGAGCCTGCCGGCAGGGAGTATCGTGGGAACCAGCTCCCTGCGCAGGGAGCTGCAGGCGAAAGCCCTCAATCCGGGGGTGGAGGTCCGTCTCCTGCGGGGCAATGTCCTCACCCGGCTCCGGAAACTGAAGGAGGGGCAGTATGACGGCATTCTTCTGGCGGCCGCAGGCCTTTCCCGCCTGGGGCTTCTGGAAGGGGAAGGATTTTCCGTGGAATATTTAAATCCGGAAACCTTTCTTCCCGCAGCGGGACAGGGGATACTGGCCGTGGAGGCAAAAGAAGGCCATTTGGAGGAGATTCTTGCAGCCATCCACTGTGAAAAGGCGGCTTTGGAGCTGGAGGCGGAGCGGAGCTTCCTGTCGGCTATCGGAGGGAGCTGCAATGCGCCGGCGGCGGGCCTGTGCCGCATAGGGGAAGGGAGCCTTGAAATGCAGGTGATGTATGCCCGGGAGGGCCACATGCCCCGCTATGCCCGGCGCCGGGAGAACTGGCAGGGAGAGAAGACCCAGGAAGAGGCCCTGAAAGAGATGAGGCTCTTGGGAGCGGAGATGGCCGGAGAGGTAAGGAAGGGAAAAGTCTGGCTCTTGGGGGCAGGCCCCGGGGACCCGGGCCTTCTCACCCGGAAATGCCTGGACTGCATCCGGAGGGCGGACGTCATCGTCTATGACAATCTGGGAGCGGACTGCGCCCTCAATGAGGCCAGGGAGGATGCGGAGCTTATTTATGCCGGAAAGCGGGCTTCCCATCATCATCTAAAGCAGGAGGAGACCAACCGTCTGCTGGTTGAGAAGGCCTTGGAGGGAAAGAACGTGGCCAGGCTGAAAGGAGGGGATCCCTTCATCTTCGGAAGAGGCGGAGAGGAAGCCTGGGAGCTCCGGAAAGCAGGCATTGAATTTGAGATCGTTCCCGGCGTGTCCTCCTGCTATGGGGCGGCAGCCTATGCAGGAATTCCGGTAACCCACCGGGAATTTGCCTCTTCCTTTCATGTGATTACAGGACATGAGAGCAGCGCCAAAGAAGGGCCGGTGCTGGATTACGCCACCTTGGCCAAAGAGGAGGGAACCCTGGTCTTTCTTATGGGGCTTGGAAGCCTGCCCCGTATTGCGGAGGAGCTGATTGCCCACGGCAAGGATCCCAAGACTCCGGCTGCCGTGATCCAGGAGGGCACCACGGCCCGCCAGAGAAGCGTCCGGGCAAGCCTTCAAAAGATTGGGGAAAAGGCCCGGGAAGCGGGAATCGCCTCCCCTGCCGTGACTCTGGTGGGACCGGTGGTATCTCTGCAGGAAGAGCTGTCCTGGTTCGGAAAGGGCCGCCTTTTCGGCACAAGGGTTCTCCTGACGGGAACCAGGGCCATGTGTGAAAAGCAGAGAGAGGTTTTCCTGGAGGACGGGGCGGAGCCCATGGCTTTGAGCCTTATCCGCACCAAGGCCCTCTATACGCCGGAGCTTTCTAAAGCCCTGGATGAGCTCGATTCTTACACCTGGATTGTTTTCACCAGCGCCAACGGCGTGGAGCTGTTCTTTGGGTATTTAAAGGAACGGAACCGGGACATCCGCAGCCTCTCTGCCGTAAAGTTTGCGGTGATTGGAGAGGGAACCAGGGAGGCCTTGGAAGGACACGGGATTTATGCGGACTTTGTTCCAAGCAGGTATTCCAGCGCCGATTTGGCCAGGGAGTGGATTCCCGGGCTTTCCCGGCATGACCGGCTTTTGCTCCTGCGGGCAAAAGAGGCTTCCCGGGAACTTCCGGATGCCTGTGAGGCGGCAGGGATCTCCTATCAGGCGGTTCCCCTCTATACAACGGAAGCAGATGTGCGAAAGGGGGAGGCCCTCAAGCGGATGCTGGATAAAGTGGATTACGTTACCTTCGCCAGTGCATCGGCGGTGAAGGCCTTTGCAGGAATGGTACAAGATCCGGCAGGGATCCGGGCAAAGGTGATCTGCATTGGCCCGGTGACGGAAAAGGCGGCCCGAAGCCTTGGGATTCCCGTCTGTCAAAGCGCATCCGTCTATACGGCGGAAGGGATCCGGGATGTAATCCGGGAGGATCGGGAGACATGAAGGAGATAAGCGTTAGAGAGCCCGGGAAGCCTCTCCACGGGGGAGACCGTCTGGGGGCCTCTCTTCAAAGCGGGAAGAGGCCGGAAGAACTTCTGGATTTTTCTGCCAATATCAATCCCCTGGGAATGCCTTCCCAGGTATACGATGGGGTTCTGGCAGAGCTTTCGGAGGCACAGCACTACCCGGATCCCTTTTGCCGCAAGCTGCGGGCTGCTATTGCGGAGGCGGAGGGAAGAAAGCAGGAGGAGATCTTGTGCGGAAACGGAGGAGCGGATCTCATCTACCGCCTTGTATATGCCTTAAAGCCGGGAAAGGCCCTGGTGACGGCCCCGGCTTTTGCAGAGTATGGGGAGGCCCTTGCCCAGGCAGGAGCCCGGATCTGTTATTGGGATCTGGGGGAGGACCTTGAGATCCGGGAAGGGATTCTTAAGGCCGTTACCGGGGATCTGGATTTGATGTTCCTGTGCAATCCCAACAATCCCACGGGGCTTCTGACGGACCGGGAGCTTTTAAAAGCCCTGGTAAAGCGGGCCCGTTCTTTCGGGGTGCGGGTCTGCCTGGATGAGTGCTTTCTGGATTTTGTGCCGGAGAGAGAAGCCTATACCCTGGGGAACTTCATCGGGGAGTTTCCCAACCTGGTTATTCTCAAATCCTTTACCAAGCTCTATGCCATGCCGGGCCTGCGCCTGGGCTATGTCATCTCTTCGGATCGGGAGCTGCTGGCCGGGATGGAGAGAGCCGGGCAGCCTTGGTCCGTATCCGGGCCCGCCCAGGCGGCAGGAATGGGGGCTCTAAAGGCGGCAGGTTTCCGGGAGCGGACCCTGAACCTAATAGAGGGTGAGCGGAAGCGGATGAAGGCAGAGATGGAAAGGCTGGGCTTCTTTGTCTATGACGGCCGGGCCAATTATCTCTGCTTCCGGGCGCCTGGGGAGAGGAACCTATGTGAGAAACTGCTGGCCAGGGGGATAATTCTCCGGAGCTGCGGCAACTACCGGGGATTGACAGAGGAGTATTACCGGGCGGCGGTGCGGACGGAGGAAGAAAACGGGAAACTTTTAAAGGCTCTTGGAGAGATTATGGGGAAAGAAAACGGGAGTGAGTCAGATGGAACGTAAGGCGAAGGTACTCATGGTGCAGGGCACCATGTCCAATGCGGGGAAAAGCTTTCTGGTAGCCGGACTGTGCCGGATTTTTATGCAGGACGGCTACCGGACGGCGCCCTTTAAATCCCAGAATATGGCCCTTAATTCCTATATCACCAGGGAAGGGCTGGAGATAGGGCGGGCCCAGGCCATGCAGGCGGAGGCGGCTGGAATTGAGCCCACGGTGGATATGAATCCCATTCTCTTAAAACCTACCAGCCATACCGGCAGCCAGGTGATTGTAAACGGCGAGGTCCTGGGAAACCAAAAAGCCATGGATTACTATGCCCATAAGAGAGAACTAATCCCGGAGATTGAGAAAGCCTTTCGCAGGCTTTCCTCCGCTTACGATATCGTTGT
>CAJUMM010000141.1 GCA_910586955.1 uncultured Lachnospiraceae bacterium
TGTAGTGCCACTGAGGAGCGCCAGACCGAAGCCAGGCAGATTGCATCCCAGGCAGACGCCATGATTGTAATCGGCGGAAAGCACAGCTCCAACACGCAGAAGTTATTTGAAATATGTAAAAAAGAATGTGAAAATACTTACTATATACAGTCACTTGATGATTTGGATCTGAAGACATCGCAGTCCATTCGTTGCGTAGGTATTACCGCAGGGGCTTCGACCCCAAACAAAATTATTGAGGAGGTTCAAAAACATGTCGGAATTAAGTTTTGAACAAATGCTTGAAGATTCATTAAAAACAATAAGGAATGGAGAGGTTGTCGAAGGCACTGTTATTGATGTCAAAGAAGATGAGATCATTTTAAACATAGGCTATAAATCGGACGGAATCCTTACCAAAAACGAGTACAGCAACACGCCGGTGGATCTGACAACCTGCGTTTCCGTAGGGGACACCATGGAGGTAAAGGTACTCAAAGTCAACGACGGGGAGGGACAGGTCCTTCTGACATACAAAAGGCTGGCGGCCGAGAAGGGCAGCAAGCGGCTGAAAGAAGCTTTTGAGAACGGAGAGGTGCTGACGGCACCTGTAACCCAGGTACTGGACGGGGGCTTAAGCGTTGTGATGGACGAGTCCCGTATTTTTATTCCTGCAAGCCTGGTCTCCGATACCTATGAGAAGAATCTGGCCAAATATGACGGACAGGAGATTAGTTTCCTGATTACGGAGTTCAATCCCAGAAGAGGCCGTATTATCGGAAACCGCAAGCAGTTAATCCTGGCCCAGAAGGCGGAGATGCAGAAGGCCCTCTTTGAGAGAATCCAGGTGGGCGACGTGGTAGAGGGCGTTATTAAGAATGTAACGGATTTCGGCGCTTTCGTGGATCTGGGCGGAGCAGACGGACTGCTTCATATCTCCGAGATGTCCTGGGGAAGAGTGGAAAATCCCAAGAAGGTGTTTAAGGTTGGGGAGACCATTACGGTTCTGATCAAGGATATCCGGGACACCAAGATTGCCCTGAGCCTGAAATTCGAGGATCAGAATCCCTGGCTGGATGCCGCTTATAAGTATGCGGTGGATAATATCGTAGTGGGAAGGGTTGCCAGAATGACGGACTTCGGCGCTTTCGTAGAGCTGGAACCAGGTGTGGACGCTCTGCTTCATGTTTCCCAGATTTCCAGGGAGCATGTGGAGAAGCCCAGCGATGTTCTCTCCATCGGCCAGGAGATTGAAGCCAAGGTGGTAGACTTCAATGAGGAAGACAGGAAGATCAGCCTGAGCATGAAAGCCCTTCAGAATTATGCGGATGATGTCTATGAGGATGAGGCTGACGTGGACTATGAGGATTACGAGGACTATGACGAGGCCGATGCCGGGACAGAAGAATAAAGCGTGAAATGAAATAAGCGGTATTTGACGGGAGGACAGGCACTGGCGTGCGTGTCCTCGCGCCTTGTCATGGGAAAACATGAAACAGTATTACAAAGGAGTGTGGAAATATGTGGGATTTTCGCATTGCCGGGGAAGATCTCTATCATATTTTAAACTGGTTTTTTATTTACAGCTTTCTCGGCTGGGTGTGGGAGAGCTGTTACGTTTCGGTGAAAGAAAGACGCCTGGTAAACAGAGGATTTGTGACGGGGCCTGTCTGTACCATCTACGGATTCGGAGCCGTGAGTGTATATCTGATTCTCAAACCCATAGCAGGCAACCTTTTGCTGCTGTATCTGGGGGGCGTAATCGTTCCCACTATTCTGGAATATCTGACAGCCCTTCTTATGGAACAGATCTTTCATATGAGCTGGTGGGATTACAGCAAAAACAAATTTAACTTCCAGGGGCGTATCTGTCTGGGAGCTTCCCTGGGCTGGGGAATTTTTTCCGTGATCCTTTTTTACGGCTTCCAGCCGGTTGTGGATCGGATTGCGGCCCTGTATTCCGTGGCTGCAGGAAAGGCTCTGGTTACAACCGCAGCTTTTGCCTATGCGGTGGATTTCGGAATGTCCTTCCTGAATGCTATGCAGGTGGGAGAGCGTCTGGGCCGTATGGATGAGCTGATGGAAGAGATGTCGGAACTTAGGAAACGCCTGGAGACCCGTGTAGATGCGCTGGTAGCTTTTACGGCCGGTATGACCACTGCGGAGCATAAGGCGAAGCAGGAAGAGTTCCGGCTCCGGCTTGAGGAGCGGTTAGCCTCCCTGCACAGCCGTTATGAGCAGATGAAGGCGGGAAGCAGCCGGCTGAACCGCCGTATTATGAACGCATATCCCAATCTGAAATCCAGAAGGCAGGCTCTTAAGGAGCGTGTCCGGAACCGGGAAAACAAATAAACGAATATAAAGGGTGAGAGAGACACATGGCATATTCAACATTCAAAGGCGGGATTCATCCCCATAAAAGAAAGCGGTTTACCAGAGAGAAACCCGTAGAAACCTATCTGCCCAGAGGGGAACTGGTGTATCCCCTGTCCCAGCACGTAGGCGGCCCTTCCGTTCCTGTGGTGGAACCGGGAGAGCGGGTTCTGGAGGGACAGCTGATTGCCAGGGCCAGCGGCGATATCTCCGCCTGCCTGCATGGGTCTGTGTCGGGAACCGTTACAGCCATTGAACCCAGGATGACCCTGGGAGGGAAGCTGGTGCCCTCCATTGTACTCGAGAATGACGGGCGGTATGAGCGGGTTCCCCTTCCGTCCCCGGTTCCCTGGCAGGAGCTGGAACCGGGAGAGCGGATCCGGAAAATCCGGGACGCCGGCATTGTGGGTATGGGGGGAACGGGATTTCCCACCCACATCAAGCTTTCCGTCAAAAACCCCAAGCGGATCCGCTATGTCATCGTAAACGGCTGTGAGTGTGAGCCTTATCTGACGGCGGACTACCGGCGCATGGTAGAAAATCCCGAATGGCTGGTGGAAGGGCTCCGGATGGTGCTAAGCCTTTTTGAGCGTGGCATGGGCATTTTTGCCATCGAGGACAGCCAGCGGGATGCCATCACGGCTCTCCAGCTGGCTTCCGGAAAAGAGAAGCGCATGGAAGTGAAAGTCCTGGAGACCAAATATCCCCAGGGCTCCGACCGGATGCTGGTCTACGCCTGTACAGGCCGGAGGCTTCATTCCTCCATGCAGCCTGCCGATGCAGGCTGTCTGGTCCTGAATGTGGAGACGGTCTGCGCCATTTACCGGGCCCTGGCTTTCGGAAAACCTGTGACGGAACGGATTGTCACGGTAACGGGAAAGGCCCTGGCCCATCCCTGGAACTTCCGGGTGCGGATCGGCACTTCCTTTGCGGAGCTTGCGGAAGCCGCAGGAGGCTTTGCCAAAGAGCCGGAAAAATTCGTGGCAGGCGGGCCTTTGATGGGTATCGGGCTTACGGATCTAAATGTTCCGGTGGTGAAAACTTCTCCGGCCCTGCTCTGCATGACAAAGGATGTCAATTCCCGCTTTACCCCCAGCGCCTGCATCCGGTGCGGCGCCTGTGTGGAAGCCTGCCCGGAGCGCCTGCTTCCCATGAAGCTTACAGAGCTGGCAGAGCAGGAACAGGAAGAAGAGTTCTGCCGCCTAAACGGCATGGAGTGCATAGAATGCGGAAGCTGCAGCTACGTATGCCCGGCCAGGCGCAATCTCACCCAGACCATCCGGGAAATGCGCAGATCGGTGCTGGCAAAAGGGATAAGGAATTAAGAGTAAAAGGAGCGGAACATGGAAAACGGAAACAGACAGATGGGCTCTCCCCATATCCGGGGAAAGATGTCCACAGCGCGGATTATGCAGTGTGTCCTTCTGGCATTGCTTCCGGCTGCAATCTTCGGCATTGTAAACTTCGGGACCCGGGCTCTTCTTCATATGATTGCCTGCATGGTAACCTGTGTACTCACAGAGTTTTCCTATGAGGCATTTGCAGATCAGAGACTGACGGCAGGAGACTGCAGCGCCCTGGTCACAGGCCTTCTGCTGGCTTTGTCCCTTCCGGTGGGTGCGCCTCTGTGGCTTGGGCCTGTGGGCAGTATCTTTGCTATTTTAATTGTAAAAATGCTTTTCGGCGGAATCGGCCGGAATATCCTGAATCCGGCATTGACGGCCTGGTGTTTCCTGCGGATTTTCTTTGACGGGCCAATGACGGACTACGCCTGTGATGCCTATACGGGCGCTACGCCTCTGACCGGGCTTCTGGCCGGAGAGGCCCAGGATCCCTTTTCCATGCTTCTTGGCACTACGGGAGGCTCCATCGGGGAGACTTCTGCTATTGCCATTCTGGCAGGGGGGCTTTTGCTCCTGGGACTTGGAATTATCAGCCTGCGGATTCCCGTAGCCTGCTTCGGGACTTTCACCCTGGTGCTGGTTTTCTTTGGGGGACAGGGTTTCGACGAAGTCTATCTGGTAACCCAGCTCTGCGGAGGCGGAATGATGCTTGCCGTCTGGTTTATGGCCACGGATTACGTGACTTCCCCGATGACGGGGAAGGGACAGGTTCTTTACGGCATTGTCATAGGCCTTGCCGCCGGTGCTGTCCGGATCCTGGCAAGAGAGGGGATTCCGGAAGGGATTGCTTATGCCATCCTTCTTGGTAATCTTCTGGTTCCCCTGATTGACAAGTTCACGGTTCCCCGGGCTTTTGCCGTAAAACCAAGAAAGGTGAAATGACCATGGCAGAGAATAAAAATGTGCA
>CAJUMM010000142.1 GCA_910586955.1 uncultured Lachnospiraceae bacterium
CAAAGCGGGGCATAATGGTGGTCCGCTCGCTGTCCCGCTGCATTCCCTTCATAACTACCATGGAGCCTTTCATCTCATTGCGGGCATAGATATTGCTCCTCTGGATGAAGCGGTTCAGTTCGGGCACCTGGGAATATGTGCGCACGATTGCGGCAAAGATAATATGGTACAGGGTAAGGCCGGGGATCTCGGTTTTGCGCATGGCGTGCAGGAAATCCTGGGTATGGGTGATGTCGATGCGGTCTTCGAAGAGAACCCAGCTGTCGGCTTTGCTCTTCATAATATAGGGAATCAGTTTGCCCATGGGATCCAGGTTGCGTACCAGGAATCCGTCATGCCGATCCCCCCAGCGGCGTTTTCTGCCTTCTAATGGTTTCATTTGTTTACTCCCTCATTTGTGTGCATTGTCAACAGATAATACCGTATCATTGTATACTAGATGGGAAATGATTGTCAACCGAAAAGCTGGTATTGAAAATACAGGCAAATCTGTGTTATAGTGGTAAAGTTAACAGTACTGGGCTTGAAGGGAGTCCAGGAGGGCGGATGCGGTACTGGAATCAGCAGGAGCCCGTACAGAGTGCAGAAGGATTTACGGACGCAGGTTTTGGCGGCCGGAAATACTTCTAGGAAGTGGCACTCTGGCAGGGCGGATGCGGTACTTGAAATAGGAGGTTTCCATAAGATGAAGAGTTGGAAGAGAATACTTGCGCTCTCTTTGTGCGGGATGCTTGCAGCCGGTGCAGGCGCCTGCAAAGGAAAGGATAAGGAGAGCGATAATATAGAAGTGACACCCGGGGATAAGCAGGAAGAGGCGGAGGTTCCGGAGGAAAATACGGAGATAGTGTCGGATCTGGAAGCCGACATTTCCTGGTGGACCTATCCTGTCTTTGTACAGGATGAAGGCCAGGAGGACGGCGCCTACGAGCAGACCCTGATTCAGGAATTTAACAAGAAATATCCAAATATCCGTGTGACTCTCAATGTGCTGAACTATGGGGAAGGCCCGGATCAGATTCAGGCCCTGATTGATGCAGAGGGCGGGGAACTGCCGGATGTGCTCTTGGATGAGCCGGGGAGAATCAGCACCTATGCAAAGGCCGGAGTCCTGGTGGATCTTGGCGATATGTTTACACCGGAAGTGGCGGCGGACATGGTAAGTCCCGGGATTTTAAGCGCCTGTGAAGTGGGCGGGATCTATGTGATGTATCCTTTGAGTGCGTCCAATTACGTCATGGCGTTTAACCGGTACATGGTGGAAGGCTCCGGGGCCATGGAGGTGATGAACCGGGAAGGAGCCTGCATTTGGACCACAGAGGCCTTTGAACAGGCCCTGGAGCGTCTGAATCATTCCGGTTTTAACAGCGGCATGCTGTACTGTTCGGGAATTGCCGGGGACTATGCCACCCGCTCCTTTGTGATCAACCTTTATGACGGAAATCTTATGAATGAGGACAGGACGGCTTATGAGATGAACAGTGAAGCCAATCAGACGGCCTTGGCTAAGATTAAGGAATGGATGGAAAAGGGCTGGATACAGAACGGCTCCGGTTCTTCCGGGGCAGACGCCGTGTCTGCCTTTGTGCGGGGAGAGAGCGCTTACTGCCTGCTCTGGAGCCTGCCCCAGGCTCTCAGCAATGCGGAAGCTTTGGCGGAGAATGAGGTGCAGGTGGTGGTGATGCCCTATCCGTCGGCAGACGGGGTGCCCTCCCTGGAATACATGATGAACGGTTTCTGCGTTTTCCGCACAGGAGACGAGAAGCGGGAGGAGGCCTCCCGGTATCTGGTGGATTTCCTGTGCAACGATGAGAGCGTAGCGGCTAATAACGTGGTACGTAGCGGGGCGTTTCCCGTGCGGGGCTCTATGGGAGACGTGTATGCGGGGAATGAAGAGGCGCAGATTTACGAGGCGCTTCTTCCGTACAGCGGAACTTACTATAATAAGGTAAGGGGTTTTGAGGAGATGCGGGTGTACTGGTATCAGATGCTCACCGAGATCCTGAATGCCGAGTACAGTGTGAAGGATGCTTCGGACAGCTTTGTGGAATATGCCAACAAGACGCTGGAGGAGAAGACAGAGGAAGGAAGCCAATGAGAACATTAATCCGGGGAGGACGTATTCTGGACCCCTTAAGAGGTAAGGAAGAAAGGGCGGATCTGCTTATTGAAGGTGGAAGGATTGCTGCCGTAGGAAGGTTTTGGGAGGAGGACTGTGAAAATGTTGTGGACGCCTCCGGGCTGGTGATTGCGCCGGGACTGGTGGACGTGCATGTGCATTTCCGGGATCCGGGACTGACTTACAAGGAAGATATTGAGACAGGAGCCAGGGCGGCAGCAGCAGGCGGCTTTACTGCGGTGGTCTGTATGGCAAATACAAAACCTGTGGTAGATGAGCCAAAGACGTTAAAGTATGTGCTGGAGAAGGGAGCCGGTACCGGGATAAGGGTCCTGTCCTGCGCTGCCGTGACTAGAGGCCTGAAAGGCCGGGAGCTGACGGATATGGAAGCCTTGGGAAAGGCCGGAGCGGCAGGGTTTACGGACGACGGAATTCCCATTCTGGATGAGTGGATACTGCGCAGGGCCATGGAGGAGACTGCCCGTCTTGGGCTTCCTCTGAGCCTTCATGAGGAAGATCCGGCGTTGATTGAGAATAACGGTGTCAACCGGGGCAGGGTTTCCAAAGAACTTGGGATCGGCGGTTCTCCCTGTGAGGCGGAGATCCGGCTGGTGGAGCGGGACTGCCGTTTGGCATTGGAGACCGGGGCCAGGGTGAACATCCAGCATATCAGCACGGCAGGAGCAGTGGAGGCTGTGCGCCGGGCCAAGGCTTCGGGGGCCAGGGTAACGGCGGAGGCCTCTCCCCATCATTTTTCCCTGACGGAGGATGCGGTTCTGGAATACGGAGCTCTGGCGAAAATGAATCCGCCTTTGCGCACGGAAGCAGATCGCCGGGCAGTGATAAAAGGGCTCCAGGACGGAACCATTGATCTGATTGCCACGGATCACGCTCCCCACAGCAGGGAGGAGAAAGGGCGGCCCTTGACAGAAGCGCCAAGCGGAATCATCGGCCTGGAGACTTCCCTGGCCCTGGGGATTACCAATCTGGTGGAGCCCGGGTTCCTAAGCCTCATGGAACTGATGGAGAAAATGAGCCGCAATCCGGCCCGCCTTTACGGACTGGAATATCAGGGGATTTCTGAGGGAGCTTTGGCGGATCTGGTGATATTTGATGAGAATGAGGTTTGGAAGGTGGGGGAACCGTTATCCAAATCTTCTAATTCCCCGTTTCTGGGCAAGACCCTTAAGGGGAGGGTCCGGTATACCCTCTGCAATGGGGAAATTGTCTATAAAGCTTAAGAGAGAAAGGAATCTTTAGAACCGGCCAAAGGGGCAGTTCTAAAGATTCCTTTTTTGTTTGTGACCGAAATGCAGGTGTATTTTTACTGTGAATCTTTGGCGGCAAACCGCTTCTTTTTGAATAGAACAAATTCCCGTACCTCCTGCTGGACATCGGGAGGCAGGGTTTTATAATTCATCAGCATACGGGCATCGGAACCGGTTAGGCGTATAGCGCTGTTTTCCGATAAAAATGCAACGTGTTCTTCCGGGAAATTCGTGGCTGCATCTGCGATCTGACTAGCGCTTAAATCTGCAAAGAGCAGAGCGTCCACAGATACATGATACAGTTCCGCCAAGCAGCAGACAGTCTTGATATCCGGTATACGCTTTCCGTTTTCGTAGAGAGAATAAGTCTGGCGCGCCAGATGAATCTGTTCGCTGACATACTGCTGGGGGTATTGATTGGCGTTGCGTAATTCGCGCAGATTTTCGGCCAGCTTCCATTCAGGCATACCATCGCTCCTTAAAAAATGATGGGCCTATTATAACAGTTTCCGCTGGGAGTTTTGGGAAATGGAAGAAAATGCAGCAAGGATTTAAAGAAAGTGTCTGCGAATGATTGCAAAAAATGTTATCTCATGTATCCGGCTGCAGTTTCTTCCGGCTTAAGGTACTGTTGTGGTATTCCGCGGACCAGGTAACCTCCTCTCCAAACCAGCCAGGGGGAAAGAAATGGAGGGCCTGTTGTTCGGAGTCAAATTCCACTTCGGCCAGAACCAGATCCCCAAAAGGCGGGGCGAAAAGGTCCAATTCCGCCGTGAGGCCGCAGTCCAGAGGAATCCGGTAACGCTGTTTCCGGATAATGTTTCCGTCAGCTTTCTGTTTCAGATGCTCATAGCTTTCGGCGGTCAGGGGAAGATTGTATTCCTCCCGGCTCATAAGGCCTTTGGATTTGTAGGTGAGGGTGTAGGTATCATCGCTTCGCCGGATGCGGACCACAGGTTCCGTACAGAGGTAAGCCTGCTCCAGGGTCTGGCTGGGATAAGCCTCCAGGTCTTTTGGAAGGACCCGTACTAAAAATTTCCGTTCGATTTCCATGAAAAGCCTCCTTCTTGATTTTCTTGTACCATATTTTACTGGATAATTCAATAGAAAATTGATACAATGAAAATTAAGAAATCTTAACAGCATGTGCGCCGGAAGGATTTCCGGACACGGAGTGTCAGGAAACCCTTCCAGACAAAAGGC
>CAJUMM010000143.1 GCA_910586955.1 uncultured Lachnospiraceae bacterium
CGATCTCCAAGGCAGTTTCATTGATACCAATGGAGGAATCCCACCAGGCAAGGGAAGCCTGTACCTCCACCTGGACAGAAGGACGTATATCCCGTTCCTGATAGGTGGTAAAACGTACCGCCATACCGGGATGTTTGGGCGTATCCAAGACACCTGCTAACGCCAGAGATTCCAGCAAAGAACAGAACGTCCCTTTTGGAGAAGCTGGCAGCAGTTTTTCCTTATAGAGGGCGTCCCTTACTTTACTGTATTTTGATTTCGGCGGCATGTGCCGGATTACATACGGCCGGCCTGTCCTAGTTCTTCCAGTTTATCCGCCGGAATACTTGCAGGTATGCGGTAAAGATGCTGCCCCTTTTCACTGTCATAATATGAATTTTCGTTTTGATAGATTTGTTTTAAAAGCCATAATTGTTCTATAATATCCATCTTGCCAATCCTTAAACTTTCTATATTCAGGCACAAAAAAATGGAGCATACGGGATTCGAACCCGTGACCTCCACACTGCCAGTGTGGCGCGCTCCCAGCTGCGCTAATGCCCCAGTGCGTTTACTATAACATAAAACGACAAGAAACACAAGAGTAAAAAACAAAAAATTTCTTGCACCCGGAAATGCTCTGCGTTTATAATAAAACCAATAGAACCCGCAAACCCTCCCAGGCCCAGAAGGAATTACGGACGCAGTTTTTTGCGGCCGGAAATCCTTCTAGTAAAAGGGCCTGGCCGGAAATCTGCGGAACTTAAAATAGGAGGATCTATTATGAGTATTCGAATCGGCATCTTAGGCTACGGCAATCTGGGAAGAGGCGTGGAATGCGCCCTCCGGCAGAATTCCGATATGGAGTTAAAGGCAGTATTTACCAGAAGAGACCCCGAAGGGGTTTCCATTTTGACGGAAACAGCCAAGGTCTGTCCCGTATCGGAACTTCTGAATTGGAAAGAAGATCTGGATGTGCTTATCCTCTGCGGCGGCAGCGCCACGGATCTGCCGGAGCAGACGCCGGAATATGCAAAACATTTCAATGTGGTAGACAGCTTTGACACCCACGCCCGGATTTCGGAGCATTTTGCCAAAGTAGACGAGGCAGCCAGAGAGGGCGGAAAGACGGCCATTATTTCCGTAGGCTGGGATCCGGGCATGTTTTCCCTGAACCGGATGTATGCGAACGCCATTTTGCCGGAGGGGAAAGACTACACCTTCTGGGGCCGGGGTGTGAGCCAGGGCCATTCCGACGCCGTCCGCCGGATCCCCGGAGTAAAAGACGCCAAGCAGTACACCATTCCCATAGAGGAGGCCTTAAGAGCCGTGCGTGCAGGGGAAAACCCGGAGCTTTCCACCAGGCAGAAGCATACAAGGGAGTGTTTTGTGGTGCTGGAAGAGGGAGGGGATGCCGCCAAAGTGGAAGAGACCATCAAGACCATGCCCAATTATTTTGCAGACTACGACACCACCGTCCATTTTATCAGCGAAGAAGAAATGCGCCGGGAGCACAGCCGGATTCCCCACGGAGGCTTTGTGCTGCGAAGCGGAGTCACAGGATGGGAGAAAGAAAACAGCCATCTTATCGAGTACAGCTTAAAGCTAGACTCCAACCCGGAATTTACCTCCAGCGTAATTGCGGCTTACGCCAGGGCTGCTTACCGCTTATTCCGGGAGGGAAATATCGGATGCAAGACCGTATTTGATATTGCCCCCGCCTATTTAAGTGCCAAAACCGGGGAAGAGCTGCGCGCCTCCATGCTCTAGGCTGTAGAGAAGACAGGGAGGCAAATCATGGACAGAGAAAAACTGGAGCGAAGAATTGCGGCCTTACCCATCTGCGGTTACGGCTTTCTTCCTGTTTCGGACCTTCCTTTTAAAGAAGAGGTCCGCTATATCTGCAGGACGGAGTGTCCCCGCTACGGAAAATCCTGGTCCTGTCCTCCGGCCGTAGGAAGCCTTGAAGAATGCCGGAAGCGGTGTCTCTGCTATGAGGGAGGCTTTGTCTTTACCACCATGGCGGAGGTCACGGATCCGGAAAATATGGAAGAAATGCTTTCTACCCGGAAAGAACACGAGGAAATCTCCCGGAAGGTGCGGGACCTTTTCCTGGAAGAGGAACAAAAAGTCCTGGTGCTCTCCACGGAGTCCTGCGCCATCTGTGCCCATTGCACTTATCCCGAGGGCCCCTGCCGCCATCCGGACAACATGTTCGAAAGCCTGGAGGGCTACGGGATTCTGGTAACGGAACTGGCAGAGCGCTGCGGAATTCCCTTTCTGGCAGAGAACCATCTGATCACCTGGTTCAGCCTGGTCCTGTACAAACCACTGTGAAAGGAAACAACTTATGAAAACCATCTACTTTGAGAAAGACATTCCCCGGATCCTGGTCACAAAGTTTGCGGCCCGCTGGTGCAGTCCCCTTTTGTACACCGGGCTGAATGCGGTAAAATACAACCGGAAGCTGCCGGATCCGCCCCTGCCGGGCCCCAACTGGCTCCGGGTCAAAAACCTGGCCTGCGGCCTCTGCGGTACGGACGTAAGCTTCTTTAAAGCCACCACAGGCACCTCCTCCGCCTTGGAACCCATTCCCGGATCCGCCAGGACCTATCTCGGCCATGAAAATGTGGGCGTAGTGGTAGAGGCAGGACCTGCCGTCACAAAGTTCCGGGTGGGGGACCGGGTTACCATCCGGGAGTATATGTCCGGCTGCGGCAACAAAGACATCCAGCCTCCCTGCCGGTACTGTGCAGAGGGCAATTACAATCTCTGCCTGAATTACGGAGAGCCAAGCCCCCGGAATCTTCCCGATACGGGAGCCGGATTCGGGGATTCCTTTCTGGCCCCGGAGCAGCAGCTCACAAAGATTCTTGAGGAGCTGACGGAAGATCAGGCCGTGCTTTTGGAGCCCTCCTGCGTCTCCGTCCATGCGGTGCTCCTTGATCCGCCCCAAAAAGGGGAGAACATCCTGGTCTACGGCTGCGGCATGATCGGACTTGGCATTGTACAGGCTTTGAAAATCGTACAGCCGGACTGCCGCATCTGGGTAACCACCCGCAAAAAGGCCCGCCAGCAGATGGCTAAGCGCCTGGGTGCCGATCACATTTTAAAGGGGGACCCCTACGAGGCTGCATCCAAAGCCACCGGGGGAAGCCGGGTTTACACAGGCATGAACGGAAACAAAATGATCTTCGGCGGTTTTGACCGGATCTACGACTGTGCCGGAGGAGGAAAGGCCAACACCCTGTGCTGCCGCCTGCTGCGCCCCAGAGGAACTCTGATGAAAGTGGGCCATCATATGACTTCCATCACCTTTGACGAAACTCCGGTCTGGTGGCACGAACTGAAACTTATAGGGGTAGACGCCCACGGCATGGAAGAATGGCAGGGCCGCAGGCTCTACACCTTTGATCTGGTACAGGAGTGGATGCGGGACGGCCTCTACAAAACCGACGGCTTTATCACCCACCGCTTCCCCCTGTCCCGTTACAAAGACGCCATGCGGCTTGCCATCTCCAATCCCTCCGACATGATAAAAATCGTGCTGGACTGCCGGAAGCCCTAAAACAGCAGGAACCAGGACAGGACCCGGAAGGAATCCCGGGCACAGTATTTCGTGACCGGAATTCCTTCCAGTAAAAAAGGTCCTGCCCTGGCTCCTGCGGAACTAAAATAAGTAATAATACGGATTCCGGAAGCATATAGTAAAATGAAATAGGCAAAGGTTTCAGGGTCAATGAAGTGGAAAGAAGAAATGACAGACGCATTAAATCTGCCCAAAGATTTGATGCTGGGAGCCGTAATTATGACCATCACCGGAAAACATGAGGCTTATGTGGAAAACTACATGAGCCTCATTGAATATACGGAAGAAATGATCCGGATTCAGACAAAGACCTGCAAGCTGGAAATCCATGGCGCCCATCTGGATATTGACTACTATACCAACGACGAGATGAAAATTACCGGAGAGATCCAGGAGGTAAAGTATTGCTGATTTCATTCTTCCGTTATCTGCGTGGATATGTGCGGGTGCGCCTGACCGGATACTCCCCGGAACGGTTTTTAAACCTCTGCAAAGCCCACGGCATCGAGATCTGGGATTTGCAGCTCCACGGCCCGAATTATGAGATGAATGTGAGTATCCGTGATTTCCGGAGACTGAAACCCTTTCGGAAGAAGTCCAGATCCCGTCTCCAAATCTTAGAGCGGCACGGACTTCCCTTTTTTTTGTACCGCTACCGGAACCGGAAAATGTTTCCTGTGGGAATCCTGCTCTGCATCGCCTTTTTGTATGTGATGTCCCTGTATATCTGGAATATCCATATTGAGGGAAACTACTCCCGGACCACGGACGTAATTCTGGACTACCTGGAATCGGAGCATATTGTACACGGCATGAGAAAAAGCCAGGTGGACTGCAAGCAGATCCAGTCCATGATACGGATTGAATTTCCCGATATTATCTGGGTTTCCGCTGAGATACGGGGAACCCGGCTTCTCATTCACGTGCGGGAAAATAC
>CAJUMM010000144.1 GCA_910586955.1 uncultured Lachnospiraceae bacterium
TTTCCTCGTCGGGGTACATCTGGATTTCCATATGATAGCTCTCTAAGCGGTTGATTCTCTGGTGTGTTTGTGGGGAATCCCGGGAATGAAAGCTCCCGTTCCTGCTTTGGCCGGAATGCCAAAAGAAGTAGTTTGATCCTAACATATGGAGCTATGTTTTGCAATATATCTGGGGAAATTTAGAGATTTTTAAGAAATGCTCCTGTCATCTTCTTGTTCACATTTTATTCATATATCTTTCAAAAAACGTTAAATTGATTTACATAATCCATTCATTTCTCTTCCATATAATAAGACCATAAGATAAAACAAATACAAAACAGAAGCCCCTAGTAAGCAATTACTATTTTTCGAATAAACTTTTTCATAATAAATGCCTGGCAGAGCAGCTGCCAGGCATCCTCCCATTTATGGGGTTATATTACCCCTTCCAGCCGATTTCGGATCTCTTCCTCCGTATACACCACTCCGTCCATTTTATTTTCCACATCTTTATAAGCCGGCCACATCACGTTGGTGATACAGCCCAGGAATACGATGCAGATTGCCCCGCAGAGACACCGCACTGCCAAAGCGGAAACTTTTCTCATTTTCCCGCCCCATTTTTTTTCCCCCAAAGCAATCCAGTTTTCAAGCCCCCGTACAACATAGTACAGGAACGGCAGAAGCATGGGCATGCTGTACCTTCCCTGGGCTTGATAATCCGTGGCATAGGAATACCAGAAATTCAGTATATTGGGCACCAGCACTGCCGCCAGCATTCCCAAATGCCAGAACAGTTCCGCCAGGTCCGCTTTCCTTTCTTTTGGGGACATTTTCCGGATCCGTCCCGTCAGCTTCTGCATACTTCCGGCACATCCTGCCAGAAAGACAGCACCGTAGCCAATATACACCCACTTATTCAGCATATACCACAGAGGCCCCAGCACTCCGATAAAGCTCTGAACTACACAGTATACCCAGTTGGACCGGACCAGCATGTCCCACATGGAAAGCCCCAGATTCCGGTAAGTCTGCCGGTTGGAAGGTTTCAGGCGGTCAATGGCATACTGTTCCGCACACAGATCCTGGGTCTTAAGTCCCAGAAAATCTCCGTCATAGAGGACATAATTGCGCACAAACCACCATCCGGCCAGCAGCAGCACCATTCCCAGAATCAGCAGGCCCTTTTTCCAAAATTCTGCCTGGCATTTTACGCCCTGTCTGCCCCGCTCCCAAAAGAACCCTAAAAACACCAGTGCGCCGGTGATGAGAAAGCCGTAGGCATTATAATATGAGAGGATGCAGACAGAAAGGCTTACAGCCAGTTTGACGCAGGTGGAGACGGAGAAGGAATCCTCCCTGCCTTTCAACAGGTAGAAAACAATCATGGCCCCGGCCATAAGAGCCATAGAGTCACAGTTTAAATACGTAAACAAAAAGCCGGCTCCCGGCATACAGACTGCCAGCAGAGTAAAGAGCCATTGAATGTCCTGCCTTCCAAACAGGCGGCGGCTGATGCCCCGCACATAGATCAAATAAACCAATCCACAGAGCACGCTTGCCATGCGGCCGGCAAAAAGGAGGGCAAATTCCTCCCGGGTAAAGAAAAGTGCGATCCGCACCAGGAGCGCTTCCGCCATCTGGGGGAGAATCGGGCGGAATCCATAGGTAAATCCCCACATGGGATCCAGAATCTCCGGCTGGTATCCGGTGGGAAGTTTTCCGTACTCTATCATATATTTTACAATCAGGGAGCGCATATGCTCGTCCGGTCCCTCGTTATAGGGCAGGATATAAGCCCAGAAAATCCAGATGCCCAGCACAAATGCGGCAAATAAAATCTCCAGTTTCCGCTCTCCTGTTAATTTCTTTGTTCCAGTCATTCTACTGCTCCTTCTTTATGCTGGAAATCTTATCACAGATAGGGAAAAAAATCAAACGGTTCGCAAGAGACAGCAGGTTTTGCAAGGATTCTTCCGGTTATTTTTGGTGATATTTTAAGAAATTTAAGAATTTTGCCGTAAGATCTTTAGAATATCCCACCATTGACTTTTGCGGGGAGACGGGTATAATTAGGAGCATATCAAAGGAGATTTTGGTGAGCAAGAGCCCGCCAAGTCTCCTTTTTTGATATGCCGGCGGCCGCCTGGAGAACTGAAAAACCTGATACTGCAGTACCGGAATGATAGAGGAGGATGTTATGACAGAAGAAATTTTAAGTGTTGTGAATGGACAGGTGTTTGCCGTATGGTTTTTGATAGGAGCCGCCCTGGTATTCTGGATGCAGGCGGGATTTGCTATGGTGGAAACAGGTTTTACCAGGGCAAAGAATGCCGGAAATATTTTGATGAAAAATTTAATGGATTTCTGTATCGGCACGGTAGTGTTTATCCTTATAGGATTCAGCCTGTTGCTGGGAGAGGATTTGATGGGGCTCATCGGAAAGCCGGGATTTGATATTTTTACCAGCTATGCGGAGTTTGACTGGTCAAATTTTGTGTTTAACCTGGTATTCTGCGCCACTACGGCCACCATTGTATCCGGTGCCATGGCGGAGCGGACGAAATTTTTATCCTACTGTGTGTATTCAGCCGTAATTTCCGCTTTGATATACCCCGTTGAGGCACACTGGATCTGGGGCGGCGGCTGGTTGGCCCAGATCGGGTTTCACGATTTTGCAGGATCCTGTGCCATTCATATGGTAGGCGGAATTTCCGCACTGATCGGTGCAAAAATTCTGGGCCCCCGGATTGGAAAATTTGCAAAAGATAAGGAGGGAAAGATTACAAAGGTCAATGCTTTTCCGGGACACAATCTGCCTATCGGTTGTCTGGGTGTTTTTATCCTGTGGCTGGGCTGGTACGGATTTAACGGAGCGGCGGCTGTATCCGTGGAACAGCTGGGATCGATTTTTGTAACTACCACCGTTGCCCCCGCCATCGCCACGGTAGTGTGTATGGTTTTTACCTGGATCAAATACGGGAAGCCGGATGTGTCCATGTGTCTGAATGCTTCCCTGGCAGGTCTGGTGGCGATTACGGCCCCCTGTGATGTGACAGATGTAACAGGGGCGCTGGTGATAGGCGCCGTAGCAGGACTGCTCGTGGTATTCGGTGTGTGGTTCCTGGACTATGTGCTTCATGTGGACGATCCGGTAGGCGCTGTGGCAGTCCATTGCCTGAACGGAATCTGGGGAACTCTTGCGGTAGGGCTTTTCGCCACCACTTCCGCACCGGGTAACGACAGCCTGAACGGACTGTTCTACGGCGGCGGCCTGAAACTCCTTGGTATTCAGTTTCTGGGCTTTGGAGCCGTGGCCCTTTGGACAGCCGTGACCATTACCGCAGCATTTCTTTTGATTAGGGCCACCATTGGTCTCCGGGTGACGGAGGAGGAGGAAATTGTGGGCCTGGATTCTTGTGAACACGGCCTTCCCTCCGCTTATGCGGGCTTCAGCATTATGGATATTGCCAATACAATGACCATGGAAGTGAATGAAAATACCAATCTTGGCACAGATGATTACGATGCTGCATCTAATGCCCAGCGCGAAGCAGCCGTGAAGGTGGTAAAGGCTCCCCTTGGGGAGACTGGAATTTACAAGGTGTCCGTGATCGCCAAGCTGTCCCGGTACGATCAGCTAAAGAAGGCCATGAACGATATCGGTGTTACGGGTATGACGGTAACTCAGGTCATGGGATGCGGTGTCCAGAAGGGTGCCGGGGAGCGCTACCGGGGAGTGGAGATGGACGCCACGCTTCTGCCCAAGGTAAAGGTGGAAGTAATTGTGGGAAACATCCCCGTAGATACCGTGGTGGAGACAGCTAAGAAAGCCCTTTACACAGGACATATCGGAGACGGAAAGATCTTTGTCTACCAGGTGGAGCGGGTGGTTAAGGTCCGGACCGGAGAGGAGGATCTGGAGGCTCTTAAGGACGTAGAGTAGAAAAGTACCGGCAGGTTGTGGAGAATTTCCACCTCCTGCCGGTTTGGCTTTTGTGAAGCATTTCTTAAAAATCTCTAAATTTCCCCAGATATATTGCAAAACATAGCTCCATATGTTAGGATCAAACTACTTCTTTTGGCATTCCGGCCAAAGCAGGAACGGGAGCTTTCATTCCCGGGATTCCCCACAAACACACCAGAGAAAAGAGAGGAGATACCATTTTGAGCCAGATTCACGACATTTATGACCGCGCCTCCAAGCGCTGCCTTTCCCTGTCCAAACGGGGAACCATTTTGCTTATTAACGGATTATATGACAAGGATTATCCCCTTGACAGCCAGGTGGATTATCACTGGACGGAGCATGAGGATGAAGACTTGAGAAAAACCCTGGCCGATACCATTATTACCATCAACCGCTTAGAGAGCTATCATATGGAAATCCAGATGTACCCCGACGAGGAAA
>CAJUMM010000145.1 GCA_910586955.1 uncultured Lachnospiraceae bacterium
TACGGAATGTTTGCACTGTTTTCCTTATTCCTGGTGATAATCGGGGCAAGGGTTTACCGAAGGGTGACAGCCGTTGGGGATGAAAATACCTCCGTCCGGTCCTCCTGTCTCTATGTGGCAAATAAAGTCCGTATGAATTCCGGTACTGCTGCCCTGGAAGAACGGGAAGGGTATCAGGTACTGGTTTTGAAAGACTCTTCGGAGCTTGGGGAGTATGAAACCCTGATCTACTACTATAATGGCGCTCTCTGTGAAAATTATCAGAAGGCGGGACACGGGTTTTCCCCGGAAGCCGGTGAGACGGTTACGGAGATTGCCCAGGTAGTGTTTGAGGAGGAAGAACCGGGACTGCTATTTTTGCGGATCCTGGATTTTGAGGGAAACTGGCACGGCATTCATCTGAATGTGCTGCAGGAAAGGGAGGGTGAGCCGGAGGCATGAGAACATCTGGAAGAAAGAATCCGGTGCTGGCAGAGTTGATTCTGGTCATTCTGTTCTTCTCCCTGTCCTCCACGGTCCTGGTGCGCATTTTTGTGAAAGCAGGAACCATAAGCGGGTTTAGCAGGGCCGAAACTTTAGGGCTGGTGCTGGCCCAGGACTGGACGGAACAGTGGAAGGGGAAGCCGGAGAATCCCTATACCGTCTTTGCGGAAGAGAAGGGATGGGAGAAAGCAGTTTCCACAGAGCCGGGACAGCTTTTCCGGGCTTGGGCGGACGAAAATATGGAGTTAAAACCCGTAGAGGATAAGACGGGGGTTTATGAAATCAAAGCCCGGTTCTTACGGGAAGAAAAAGAAGCCGGAATCCTGTACCGGATCCGGATAACGATTGTCCAGGACCGGAACGGCCGGACAATCGCAGATCTGGAGACGGCTTCCTATGTTTCGGGAGAGGAGGGAGCAATGTGAGAAAGGACACCCATTCAAATCCCCATGCAGGTGTGGGTATGGCCTCGGTGATGATGATCGTCCTGGTGCTGGCGCTGACGACCTTCGGCGTCCTGTCTCTGGTCTCCGCCCGGGCGGACGAAACTTTAAGCCGGAAAGCCACAGAAAATATCCGGGCTTACTATGAGGCGGAGGGAAGGCTTGCGGAGCAGCTTGCAGATCTGGACGGAGATCTGGCTGCCGGCAGGAAACAGATGCCAAAGGAAGGAAGCCTGACCCTGACGGAAGAGGTACAGGACGGCCGGAAACTTGTCCTGGAGCTGGCAGGGCCTGGCCCGGGCTGCGGGGGCCGTTTTGAGGTTCTTAGCTTAAGGCTTGTCAATACAACAGAATGGACTCCGGATGAGAGTCTTGAAATATGGGATGGAGGAATATAAACTATGCAGATGAAAGAAATTTTAAACAAGAGCTTGGAACTTGGAGGGTCGGATCTGTTTTTAATCCCCGGTTCCCGGGTGCGCCTGAAAAAGGAGGGGGAAATCTTCGCTCTTTATGAAGATCGCCTGATGCCTGCGGATACCTCGGAGCTGATTGAGCAGATCTACAAACTGGCCCGGCGGGATATCCGCCCTTTGCAGGAAAACGGGGACGATGATTTTTCCTTTTCCCTTCAGGGAGTGGGACGTTTCCGGTGTAATGCTTATAAGCAGCGCAATTCCCTGGCTGCGGTTATCAGAATCGTAACCTTCGGTCTTCCCGACAGCAAGGCCATGCACATTCCGGATGCCGTCATGGATCTTTACCGAACCAAGAACGGCATGATTCTGGTGACAGGGCCTGCGGGGAGCGGAAAATCCACTACCCTGGCCTGTCTCATTGACCGGATTAACCGGGAGGAAAACAGCCATATTATTACCATTGAAGATCCTATCGAATTTATCCATTCTCACCAGAAGAGCTTAGTAAGCCAGAGGGAAATTGAGCATGATACCGAGAGTTACCAGACGGCTCTCCGTGCAGCTCTGCGGCAGAGCCCCAATGTCATCCTGCTGGGGGAAATGCGGGATTTTGACACCATCCAGACAGCACTCACGGCAGCAGAGACAGGACAGCTTCTCTTATCCACCCTGCACACGGTGGGAGCGGCCAAGACCATTGACCGGATTGTAGATGTCTTTCCGGCTCACCAGCAGGGGCAGGTGCGCATCCAGCTTTCCATGGTGCTGCGGGCTGTGATTTCCCAGCAGCTTCTGCCTGCCATCGGAGGGGGACAGGAGCCGGCTTTTGAGATTATGGTGGTAAATCCCGCCATCCAGAATATGATCCGGGAGGGAAAAGTCCATCAGATGGACAATGTGATCTACGCAGGGGCAGAGTCCGGAATGCAGACCATGGACAGCGATATCCTGCGCCTGTACCAGGAGAAGAAAATCACCGCCGAGACCGCCTTGACCTATGCGATCAATCCGGAGGTTCTCGGACGGAAGCTGTAACGGAGGAAGCATGGGCCGGGTTTTGGTAGTGGGGGGCGGAGCTGCAGGCATGATGGCAGCGGCTGCGGCTGCAGAGAGGGGACATGAGGTCTTTCTCTACGAAAAAAATGAAAAACTTGGAAAAAAGCTTTATATTACCGGAAAAGGGCGGTGCAATCTGACCAACGCCTGTGATATGGAAACTCTTCTGGCAAGTGTGCGGACCAATGCCCGCTTTTTGTACAGTGCATTTTACAGCTTTACCAACGAGGATGCCAGAAATTTCTTTGAAAATGCAGGGGTTCCCTTAAAGACGGAGCGGGGCGGACGTATTTTCCCCCAGTCTGACCGGGCGGCGGATATTATCGATGCTCTGAAAAAACGCATGAAGCAGGCGGGAGTCCGGGTATATCTCAACAGCGAAGTGGAGAGGCTTACGGCAGAGGACGGGCAGATCACCGGCCTGGTTCTGAAGGGCGGAAAAGTTCTTTATGGGGATGCGGTCATTGTGGCATCCGGCGGCCTCTCTTACCCAAGCACCGGTTCTACCGGGGACGGCTACCGCTTTGCCAGGGAGATGGGGCATCAAGTGACGCCCTGCCTGCCCGCCCTGGTTCCCTTTAACATCCGGGAAGCCTTTGTCAAAGAGCTTCAGGGACTTTCCCTGAAAAATATTGAGATCCGCATTCTGGAGGGAGAGAAGGAACTGTACCGGGCTTTCGGGGAAATGCTGTTTACCCATTTCGGGGCCAGCGGTCCCGTGATTCTGACGGCCAGCAGCCATGTGGGGGAACGGTTGTCCAGGCAGGAACTTAGGCTTATGGTGGATTTGAAACCTGCCCTGGACAGGGAGCAGCTTAATCAGCGGCTTCTCCGGGATTTCGGGGAAAATCCAAACAAAAGCTTTAAAAACGTGGCAGGAGGCCTTTTTCCGGCAAAGCTTACTCCGGTTATGGTAGCTTTGAGCGGTATCGCCCCGGACAAAAAGATACATGATATTTCCCGTGAAGAGCGGCAGCGTTTCGCACATCTTGTTAAGAACCTTGAAATGACCGTTACAAGCCTTCGGGGATTTGAAGAGGCCATAATTACCCGGGGAGGGGTGTCGGTGAAGGAGGTGTCTCCCTCCACCATGGAGTCCAGGCTGATCCGGGGACTTTATTTTGCAGGAGAGGTCCTTAATCTGGACGCAGAGACCGGGGGATTTAATCTGCAGATTGCCTGGTCTACGGGATATGCGGCGGGGAACGGGATTCGTATTCCGCAAAGCTTAAATAAGAAAGGGCAGGAGTAAATTGTATGAGTTATCAGATAGCCATTGACGGACCGGCAGGAGCCGGAAAGAGTACCATAGCAAAAGAAATAGCCAGGGAGCTTGGCTTTATCTATGTGGATACGGGAGCCATGTACCGGGCTATGGCCCTGTATCTGCTGCGCAAGGGGATTCCGGCAGAAGATCCGGAAGGCATCCGGGAAGCCAGCCGGGATGCGGATATCACCATTGCCTATGAGGAGGGCCTTCAGCAGGTCCTTCTTAACGGGGAGAATGTCACCGCTTTTCTCCGCAGGGAAGAAGTGGGAAATATGGCTTCCGTCTCTTCTGCCAACCCCTATGTGCGGGAGAAGCTGTCGGAACTCCAGAGGCTTTTGGCCAGCCGGGAAAATGTGGTCATGGACGGCCGGGACATCGGTACCTGCGTGCTGCCGGGGGCACAGGTAAAGGTATATCTGACGGCTTCCTCCGCCTGCAGGGCAAAGCGCCGGTACGATGAATTGACGGCCAAAGGGGAGAGCTGTGATTTGGCTGCGATAGAAGCCGATATTGTGAAACGGGATCACCAGGATATGACCAGGGAGCATTATCCCCTTCGCCAGGCGGAGGATGCGGTTCTTCTGGAT
>CAJUMM010000146.1 GCA_910586955.1 uncultured Lachnospiraceae bacterium
AAGCTCTGGATGACTATCCGGGGCTTTGCCATCCGCAGTATTGACGACTCCAGGGAAGGGGTGGAGCGGTTCCTTAGGCGGAACCCGGATACCAGCGTGGTGGCACTGGAGGAGGGCAGGATTGTGGGAAGCATTCTCTGCGGCCATGACGGCCGGAGAGGCTGTCTCTATCATGTGTGCGTTCATCGGGACTACCGGATGCGGGGGATTGGAAAGGCTATGGTGGTTCATGCCATGAACGCCCTGAAAGAGGAAGAGATCAGCAAGGTTTCCCTGATTGCCTTTACGAAAAATGACGTGGGAAATGCTTTTTGGAACCGGATTGGCTGGACAAAACGCCTGGATTTGAATTATTATGATTTTGTATTAAATGAAAAAAACATTACGGAGTTTAACCGGTAGGGGAACAGGGATGACAGAGAAGAAGAAAATACTGATGCTGGCCACAGGGGGAACCATTGCGTCCAAAGCCACGGAGCGGGGGCTTGTGCCGGAGCTTCACGGAAAAGAACTGCTGAAAGGCCTGGAGGATCTGCAGGAAATCTGCCGGCTGGATACGCTGGAAGTCTGCAGCCTGGACAGCACCAATATGACCTGGAAGCATTGGCTTCTATTGGAAGAGGCCATAGAAAGCCACTATGAAGCTTATGACGGCTTTGTGATCTGCCACGGCACGGATACCATGGCCTATACGGCCAGCGCGCTCTCTTATCTTATCCAGAATCCCGGCAAGCCCATTGTCCTGACCGGGTCCCAGAAGCCCATTACCCAGGAAATCACGGATGCCAAGCGCAACCTCCGGGACAGTATTGCGGCGGCTATGGACGAAGGGTGCCGGGGAGTGCAGATTGTATTTAACGGGCAGATGATTGCAGGAACCAGGGCGAAGAAGGTGAAGAGCTTTAGCTTTGACGCCTTTACCAGCATCAATTTCCCGGTTCTGGGAGTAGTACAGAACGGGCGGGTGATCCGTTACGTGGAAGAGCCGGAACCTGCAGGAGAGCCTGTCTTTTTCCGCCGGGTCCACCCGAAGGTGTTTCTTCTAAAGCTGGTGCCGGGAATGGAGCCGGGGATTTTAGAGCCGATTTTCCGGGAATTTGACTGTATCATTGTGGAGAGCTTCGGAGTGGGAGGCATACCGGACAGTATTGCGGAAGAGTTTTTCCGGCAGCTTCAGCAGTTTAAGCCGGAGGAAAAAATCCTCATTATGACCACCCAGGTGACTTATGAGGGCAGTGACGTAGGCGTGTATGAGGTGGGAAAGCGGATCCGGGAGCAGTTTCGTTTCCTGGAAGCCTATGATATGACCCTGGAGGCGGTTTATACAAAAATCATGTGGATCCTGGGAATCGGTGGCCTGACTTTTGAGGAAATAGAGAAATTGTTTTATAGGAAGATACATTTTGATATTACGGCCCAGCCGGGTATATGACAATGGAAAAGGGGAGGATATCTTATGGAAGAAATTCGGGAAATCAAGGGCGGAGTCACGGCGGCAAAAGGCTTTGAAGCAGCTGCGGCAGCGGCGGGAATCAAGTACCAGGGGCGCACGGATATGGCCCTTGTCTACAGCCAAAGGCCCTGCGTGGCTGCGGGAACGTTTACCACCAATGTGGTGAAGGCGGCTCCGGTAAAGTGGGATCAGAAAATTGTGGAGGAATCTCCCTTTGTCCGGGCGGTAATTGTAAATTCCGGCATTGCCAACGCCTGCACAGGAGCAGAAGGGTATGGATACTGCAGGGAAACGGCTCGGGAGGCCTCCGAAATCTTCCGGATTCCGGAGAATGCCGTGCTGGTGGCTTCTACGGGCGTTATCGGAATGCAGCTTCCCATGGAACGGCTGAAACGGGGAATCGGCCTTCTGAAAGAGGCAAAAGGGGCATCCCTGGAGCATGGGACGGCGGCGGCAAAGGCTATTATGACTACGGACACGGTCCACAAGGAGATTGCCGTCAGGACTGTTATCGGCGGAAAAACGGTAACTGTGGGGGGAATGTGCAAGGGTTCCGGCATGATTCACCCCAATATGTGTACCATGCTGGCCTTTGTCACTACGGATGCCTGTATTTCCAAGGAAATGCTGGAACGGGCGGTCCGTGCAGATGTGAAAGATACCTTCAATATGATTTCTGTGGATGGAGATACCTCCACCAATGACACCCTCCTGGTACTGGCCAACGGCGGGGCGGGAAATAGGGAGATTACAGAGGAGAGCGAAGACTACGCAGCCTTTGCGGCGGCTTTGCGTGCAGTAAACACGTATCTGGCAAAAAAGATGGCCGGAGACGGGGAGGGAGCCACAGCCCTTTTTGAGGTAAAGATAGTGGGTGCAGAATCCAAGGAAGATGCGGTTACTTTGAGTAAATCCGTAGTGACCTCCAGCCTGGTGAAAGCGGCTGTCTACGGACATGATGCCAACTGGGGGCGGATTCTCTGCGCTATGGGTTATTCCGGCGTGGAGTTTGACCCGGAGCGGGTGGACCTTTTCTTTGAAAGTGCAGCGGGCAAGCTAAAGATTATTGAAAACGGCGTGGCTGTGGACTACAGTGAGGAGGAAGCGACGAAGATTCTCTCGGAGCCGGAAGTGACGGCTATTGCAGATGTGAAGATGGGAGAGGCTTCGGCAACTGCCTGGGGCTGTGATTTAACCTACGATTATGTGAAGATCAATGCGGATTACCGGTCCTGAGGGAGGGACGCTGCCCGAAGGCATGGGCGGATTAAGGAGATTCTTATGATTCGGAAAGCAGACGTGAAAGATATTGCGGAGATTGGAAAGACTTATACGGAACTTTTGCTCCATGAGGCAGAACAGGGAGGTTACTCCAACTGGCGCCTTGGGGTATATCCCACAGAAAAGACGGCGGAGGATGCGGTTGCCCGGGGAACCATGTTTGTATTGGAAGAAGAAGGGGAGATCTGCGCCAGCATGGTTCTGAATCAGAGCCAGGCGGCAGAGTATGCCTCCATTCCCTGGGAATATGAAGCGGAGCCGGAGGAGGTGCTGGTGATTCATACCTTGTGTATTCCTCCGTCGAAAGCAGGACGAGGGTATGGAAAACAGATGGCAGCTTACGCCAAGAAATATGCCCTGGATATGGGCTTAAAGGTTATGCGGATAGACACCTTTTCAGGGAATGAGCCTGCTAAGGGCCTCTACCAGAAGAACGGATTCCGGATCGCAGGTTACGCCCACGTACTCCATGAGGGCGTGATTGAAGAAGAACTGGTCTATTTGGAGTGCAGGATGCTCACGTGAAAGTGCAGAAAACCCGGATTTCCTTTTCCAACCGGCATGGGTTTGCCTTTGTCTCCTTCCTGTCAGGCGGAAATAAAACGGATGGTAGATTCTCTTGCAATAATGCGGGACTCCAGTTCATACATACAGGGCTCTGTGCCGTTGTTGATCTGATCCAGCAGGATTTCTACGGACTTTTTTCCGATCTCATCCAAAGGCTGTGCCAAAGCAGTGAGTTTGGGGCTGATTTCTTTGGCCAGCAGAGAATTGTCAAAGCCGGCAATGGCAATGTCCTGTGGAACTGCATAACCTAATTCACGGAAAGCGGAAATGGCTTCGCAGGCGGTGATATCGTCATTGGCCAGATACGCTTCACAGTGCAGTCCGGAAGTTGCTGCGTATTGCTTTACCAGCTGATAGACCATGCTTGCATTTAAGTTTTTCGGCGCCGGACATTCAATTACATCCGTCAGATTTATCTGGTTGGAAGACAGGAATTGCTGGAATCCGGCGTATTTCAGTGCGGAAGTGGATTCCCTGGTGGGACCGATGTAGCCTATTTTCTGGAAACCCATGTTCAGAAAGTGCCGGGCTATTTGCTGGCCGCCGTTATAATGAGAGATATATACGCTGCTGAATCCTTCCATCCGCTTGGTGATCATCACGGCGGGAACCAGGAGCCGCTGGTAGGCGGGCAGACTCTGTTTCGCAGAAACCGGGACTGCAATTACGCCGTCCACCTTCCGCTGGCGCAGCTGGGCCAGGATATTTTTTTCCTTTTCCAGACTGCGGTGGGTATTGCAGATAATAATACTGTATCCTTCATAAAAGGCCTGATTTTCTATAGATTCTATAATTTCGCTGAAAAAAGGGTAAGCAATTTCCGGAACCAGCAGGCCGATGATGTTTGT
>CAJUMM010000147.1 GCA_910586955.1 uncultured Lachnospiraceae bacterium
TACACGACGCTCTTCCGATCTAGAGAGGAAAAATAAACCGGTTTATTTGCTGAACTTGTCTCAAGAGAAGGATATAGAAAGATTGCCAATCAAATTGCAAGAATATTTGAGCTGGGCAGGGAAGCAGAGAGTGGGGGATATAGCGCTGAAAGATTGTTATAAATGTTCCAATCGTATACCATGGTACGGTGTGCCTGTTGTGAAAAAGGGAGAAGTGGTATTCTTTAAACGTTATGGTTATCTGCCTCGGATTTATTATAATTCAGCGAAGGTGCATACTACGGATGCAGGGTACCATATACGGCTTTTGGACAAGTTTGATGGGGAAAGCTTGGTGTTTTGTTTTTTTAACTCGATAACTCTCGCTCAATGTGAATTCAATGGTCGATATTATGGAGGAGGAGTATGCGAACTTGTGCCAACTGAATTTAAAGATATTATAATTCCGTATCATTATATTAGGCAGGAAGATAGAGAGAGGTTAAAGTCTTTGTTTAATAGTGAAGAATCAGTAGAAGGTATTGTTAGATTCGTAAATAAGCTGACAATCTGTAGAGATTATGGGGATGGGCAAATACAGCGGTTTGAAGAGATTCGCAGGGTATTGATGGAGAGGAGAATTCATTAATTTGCCATCAGTTTTTCTCGGACTTGACACTAATTCATTGTCAAATTTGTCCCAACTTAGCATTAGCGAACTGTACACCCCGCGGAAAATTAAACTATAAGAAAAAGGAGTCCATATGCAGTACACATGGAGCGACATCGAACAGCACATCTCCGCCTGCACCCAATGCCCCTTAAGCCGGACCAGGCACCTGCCGGTTATGGGAAGGGGAAGCCATGAGGCGCATATTATGCTGATTGCCGAAGCGCCCGGCGGCCAGGAGGATCAGCAGGGGCTTCCCTTTGTGGGGCGTTCCGGGGAAATCCTGGACAGCCTTTTGAAGGACTGCGGGCTTTCCCGGGAAGAAATCTACATAACCAATATTTTAAAATGCCATCCTCCCGGGAACCGGGATCCGAAGGAGGAGGAAAAGGAAGCGTGCCTTCCCTATCTGAAATACGAGACCTTTCTCCTGAAACCCAGGATTATCGTGTGCCTGGGCCGAGTGGCGGCCCAGCGCATCATTTCGCCGGATTTCAGGATTACCAGGCAGCACGGTACCTGGACATACCGGAAAAATTGTGCTCTGACTGCCGTATATCACCCTTCCGCAATTCTTCGGGATCCTTCCAAGTATGAGGAGGCCAAGAGGGATTTTTTGGAAATTGTGAGAATGGAGAGGGAATCCTCTTGAATTTTTAAAATCTTTTCCCATCGGGTACACTAACCTTATTACCAAATAACAGGTGAAAACAGGAGGTGTCCCATGGAGAAGAAAAGAAGCACGTTAACCCCGGAACTCATCGAAACCTATGCCGTCCACTTAAGGGAGCAGGAGCGGGCGGGAAATACGATCCGGAAATACCGGCACGATTTGACCGCCTTGTACCAATGGCTGGACGGCAGGCCTTTTACGAAGCCGATGCTGGTGGAATGGAAGGAGTATCTCTGCCAGGCCTATGCGGCGGCTTCCGTCAACTCCATGCTGGCTGCGGCCAATGGCTTTCTGCAGTTTATGGGCTGGCGGGAGATGACGGTCAAGCCCTTGAAGATACAGAAATCCATGTTCTGCGGCGAGGACAGGGAACTGACCAGGGAGGAGTATATCCTTCTGGTGGAGACTGCCAGGCGGGAGGGGAAGGAAAGGCTTGCCCTTGTGCTGCAGTCCTTGTGTGCTACGGGGATCCGGGTATCGGAACTGCAGTTTGTCACGGTGGAGGCCCTTCGGACAGGGCGGGCGGAAATCCGGAATAAGGGCAAGCTGCGGACCGTGTTTCTGCCCGGAAATCTGTGCAGGCTGCTGAGACAATATGTGAGGAAGGAAAAGCGGACTGCAGGGCCGGTGTTTGTCACCCGCATGGGAACGCCCCTGGACCGCTCCAATGTCTGGAGGGATATGAAGAAGCTGTGCAAGAGCACAGGAATTGAACCGGGGAAAGTGTTTCCCCACAATTTGAGGCATTTGTTTGCCCGGACCTACTATTCCCTGGAAAAGGATCTGTCCCGGCTGGCGGATATTCTGGGACATTCGGACGTAGGCACTACACGTATTTATACCATGGAAAGCGGCAGGATTCATGCCCGGCAGATGGAACGGATGGGATTGGTGATAACATAATTTCCCTTATGTTGTAATTCCCTTGTACATATTGATTTTATATCCTGGGTTTGGATATTGCAAGCAGTTTTTTTCGAATAATGGAATAGAAGAAGATACGCCAAGAAGGCAGGACGGATGAAAAATCAGATCCTGCCTTTTTATTTTGCCTGAAATCAGGTGTATCTGTCCGGCTTTGGAAGATTTTAAGGAAAATTTCCCTTTTCAAATAAGCCTGCTGCCTTGAGGCTACCGGGAATTACAACATAAGGGAAATTATGTTGTAATTCTTTAAAAATACAGAAAGATTATGTGGAAAAGGACAGGAAACCGCTTATGAAGAAGTGCAGAAAGCGGGAGCAGCCCCTTGTTTCCCAAGACAGGTTCCGCATCGGGTTCCGGATCTTGGATCAATGGCTGTCCCTAAGGCAGAGGGGAGGGACTCTTCTTCCCTTTTTCCGGGACAACCGGATAGAGACCGTAGCCATATACGGAATGGGTGCCCTGGGTGAGCGCCTGTACCAGGAGTTAAGGGACAGCGGGATTTTCGTGAAATACGGCATAGACCGGATGGCGGCATCCAAAGAGAGCCGGGATTTCACCGTGTATTCCTCCGGGGAGGAGAACCTGCCGGAAGCGGATGCGGTTGTAATTACTCCGGTGCAGGATTATTGGGCCATTGCAGGACAGCTGGAGACGAAGACAAAAGCGGCCCTTGTGTCCCTGGGGGATGTGGTGGATTATTGCGAGGCTGTGGAGGAAGTATGAGAGAAGAAGGGACAGGCAGGCCGAAGGCAGCTATTTTGACCTGGTGCAATAACAACGGTCCCACAAATTACGGGCAGATCCTGCAGTGCTACGCCATGGAGTGCCTGGTAAAGGAAGCCGGATTTGAGCCGCTGGTGGTGCGGTACCGGAAAAAAGACAGGCGGGATCCGGTTAAGCTTTGTTTTTCCAACCGCAGTACTGCGGGCCGTTTTCTCAATGACCGGTATGAAGGGTACTACCATATCAAAGTGGCGGAAGGGAAGGACTCCCCCCGGCTTAGGCGTTTCCGGGAGTTTATCGAAACCCGTATTCCTCTGTCGCCTCCCTGCTATACGAAGAAGATGGTGGAGGAAATGACGGCGGACTGTGAAATCCTTATTTGCGGCAGCGATCAGATTTGGAATCCCATTCATTTTGACCCTATTTGGTTCCTGGATTTCGGCACCCCTGCCCAGAAGCGGATTGCCTATGCACCCAGCGGAATTTTCTATGAGAGGCCGGAGTTTGAAGAGATTTACCGGAAAATGGCGGTGCTGATAGAGAGACTGGACCAGGTAAGCGTCCGGGAACAGATTGGCGCAGATATTTTGGGTAAATATACAGACCGGGAAATCCGGGTGCAGGAAGATCCGGCCTTGAGGCTTAGCTGCAGCCAGTGGGATGAGGTGACAGCAGGGCGGCTGGTAGAGGGTTCCTATGTTTTCTGCTACCTGCTGGGGAGCATAGCGCCCTATCAGATGATTCTGCGGGAGCTTAAGAAGTGCTGCCGGGCAGAGCGGGTGGTATACATTCCCACCAATGTCTTTACAGAGGGAGGATTCCGGGAGTATGAGAAATATGAGGATGCCGGGCCGGCAGAATTTCTCTCCCTTATCAAATATGCGGCTGCAGTCTGTACGGACTCCTTTCACGGTACGGTCATAGCGCTCCGGTACGGAGTACCTTTTTACAATGTGTCCAGAATGGACAGCGGGGCGGAGATGGTGGGAGGAAGGGAGCGGATCGATAATCTCCTGGCTAAGAGGGGGCTGCCCGGGCGGTGGGTGAGAAATGTAAAGGATGTGGAGAAGATTTATACAGATGGAAACAGAGCTTTGGAGGAAGCCCTTCAGGAGACGAAAGGGAACATATTAATTTACG
>CAJUMM010000148.1 GCA_910586955.1 uncultured Lachnospiraceae bacterium
AGCGTATGGTCATAAGATCGGTGAGGGTCTGGGTGGGGTGCTGGTGTCCGCCGTCGCCTGCGTTGATGACAGGAATAGAAGAGACGGCTGTTGCCACCGTAGGGGCTCCCTCCTTGGGATGCCGCATGGCACAGATATCAGCGTAACAGGAAATCATGCGAATGGTATCGGAAACGCTTTCTCCTTTTGCTGCGGAACTGGACGCCGCACTGGAAAAACCAAGGACCTGGCCGCCCAGGTGAATCATGGCCGATTCAAAACTCAGCCTCGTCCTGGTACTGGGCTCATAAAAGAGCGTGGCCAAAACCTTTCCGTCACAGGCGTGTGCGTACTTTGCAGGATTTTTCTCAATGTCGGCAGCCAGATCCAGAAGCCTGTCCAGCTCTTCCACTGAGAAATCCAGCGGACTTATTACATGTCTCATTCTATACCTCCATTTGTCTTTCTGCGCAGCCAGCGCAGGCTGCTTGCTTTTACTCCTGTACTATACTACATCAAAATTCTTCCCATTTCAAATAGTTTTTGCAAAATCCCGGTTTTTCTAGTATACTGATTTTAAAGTATTTTTTACAAGGAGAACCGCCATGGAATTTAAAGAGAAAAAGAGATGGGTCTTTCTGGGACTTCCCCTCACCTTCACCACCTACACGGTCAAGGAAGAGGTCCTGACCATCAATGAAGGCTTCCTGAATCAAAAAGAAAATGACTGCTATATGTACAAAATCCAGGACGTGACCTTAAACTCCAGCCTGATGGAGCGCATCTTCGGCCTGGGAACCATCGTGTGCAATACGGGCGACGTAACCCACCCCCGTCTGGAGCTTCTGCATATCAAAAATGCCCGGGCCATTAAGGAGTTTATCCTGGAGCAGTCCGAGGAGCAGCGCCTGAAGCGCCGGACCTTAAATACCCAGAATATCGGGGCCGCACCGGAATTTGACCCCGATGACGCCGACGATTAAAAGAACGGGCTGCCGCAGGAAAGCGGAAGCCCGTTTTTACATAAGCAAGGCGGTAAGCCGGGTTATGTCGTGAATGTTCATCTATCTAATTCTGCCGTCGCCGGCAGACTCAAGCGACCTACCTGAAACAGCCGGGCCGGCTTATGTCTCGTTTCGGTCTTGCTCCGGATGGGGTTTACATGTGCCCCGCCTGTTGCCAGGCGGGCGGTAGTCTCTTACACTGCCCTTCCACCCTTACCAGTTTCCTGGCGGTACATTTCTGTTGCACTTTCCTTGGAGTCGCCTCCACCGGACGTTATCCGGCATCCTGCCCTGTGGAGCCCGGACTTTCCTCACCTGACGCCTTTCGGCCTGTCAGCCGCGAACATTTACCTTACTTACAGAAGAATATTTTACCACGTTCCCTTTTCCCAGGCAACTGTTTTGTTTCACCCTTTACGAAAGGCTCCCCTTGTATTATACTGGACAAAAGCGAGGTATGATTTATGACAAAACAGGATTTTAAGAAACGAATGGAACAGGGAATTTTGATTTTGGACGGGGCCACCGGCTCCAACCTTCTCAAAGCAGGAATGCCTAAGGGAGTCTGCACGGAACAGTGGATCGCAGACCATCCAAAGCCCCTTATGGAACTTCAGAAAGCCTATGTGGAGGCCGGATCGGACATCATTTACGCCCCTACCTTCCTGGCCAACCCCATCAGCCTTGCAGGCCACGGCCTGGAGGCGGAAACCGCCAGGCTCAACGAAACCCTGGTGGGCATCTCTAAGGAGGCCGCACAAGGCCGGGCTCTGGTAGCCGGAGACTTGACTACCACGGGGAAACTCATGGAGCCCCTGGGAGAAATGTCCTACGAAGCCCTCTACGACGCCTACCGGGAGCAGATTTCCTGCCTGGTCCGTTCCGGGGTAGATCTTCTGGTGGCAGAAACCATGATGGCAGCGGATGAAACCATGGTGATCCTGGACGCCGCTGCCTCCCTCTGCGATCTCCCCGTACTCTGCAGCCTGACCATGGAGGCGGACGGCAGCCTGTTCTTCGGGGGAAACATCTACGAGGCTGCGGAAATCCTGGAAGCCGCCGGGGCAGATGCCGTGGGCTTAAACTGCTCCGTAGGACCGGACCAGCTGGAAGCCGTTATCGCCGGAATCCGGGAGCGGGTATCCATCCCCGTCATGGCCAAGCCCAACGCCGGAATGCCAAAAATCACGGAGACCGGGGAGGCCGTCTACAGCATGAATGCCTCCGATTTCGGCCTCCATATGAAGGCCCTGGCTAAGGCCGGCGCCTGCATCCTGGGAGGGTGCTGCGGGACGGATCCGGCATATATCCGAGCATTAAAAGAAGCCGTTGCATCTTAAATGCTCCGGCTTCCTATGACTATATACAGAAATTGTTAGCTCCCGCCTCTTTCTGCTCTTCGGCCAGATCCGCCAGAGTGACGCTGTCTACGTATTCGTCTACTACCTTCTGAAGTCCCTTCCAGAAGGAAAGCGTTCCGCAGACCGCCTGCCGGGGACAGGTGTTCACCTGGTGTTCCAGACAGGCAATGGGAGCAAGGCTCCCCTCGGAACACCTAAGAATCTCTCCCACTGTATAATCCTTCGGAGCTTTTGCCAGGCGGTAGCCCCCCTGGGGCCCCCGCACGCTCTCCAAAAGCCCTGCTTTGCCGAACTGGGCCACAATCTGCTCCAGATATTTCAGGGAAATCTCCTGTCTTGCAGATACTTCTTTAAGCGGCAGGTATCTTCCCTCCCCGTAAAGGGCCAGGTCCAGCATAAACCGGAGGGCATACCTTCCTTTCGTGGATATTTTCATCGTTATTCCTCCTGATTTTCCGTTCCCGGACGGAAGGATACGCTTTCCGTCTACTTCTTCACAATCCGGCCAAAGACCAAATCATACCCGTCATTTCCATAATTCAGGGAACGGTTTACCCGGCTGATGGTGGCCGTTGACGCCCCTGTCTTTTCGGCAATTTCCAGATAGGTTTTCTGCTCCCGCAGCATCTTTGCCACCTCAAAGCGCTGGGACAGGGAAAGCAGCTCATTGATCGTGCATACATCCTCGAAAAAGGTATAGCACTCCTCCTTCGTCTCCAGGCTTAAAATCGCCTCAAACAGAAAATCCACTGCCTCTGTCTTTATCTTCTTATTCACGGCCCTCTCCTTTTACCAAGCAAAAATTTTCTTAAAAATATTTTAGCACAGTAAAATTTTAAAGTCTATGTTTATGTCAGATATTTCTTCAATTCCTCCACGGAACGATTCACCACCAGTTCCTCCGGGAACCCAAGTTCTTTCAAAAGTTCCAGTGCCGAATCGTGACGCCCCACATCCGTGTCCACGTGGGCGTCGCTTCCGATAACAATGGGCGCCTGGTATTCCATACAGAGCTTCAGCATCTCCACATCCTGCTCCCTGGCATTCTTCCGGGAAGCCCCCGGCCGCAGGGAACTGTTATTCAGCTCCAGCAGTACCCGCTCCTCTTTGGCGCACTGGACCACCGCCCGCATATCCACAGGATACCTGCCATCATCGGGATGTCCCAGGATATGGACATAGGGATTTTTCATGGCGTTGATGCAGGCTTCCGTGTGAAATTCCCGGCTCCCGGGCTGAATACAGGGAATGTGAAGACTGGCAATGGCAATATCCAGCCGCTTTAAGATTCCTTCCTCCAAATCTACATGGCCAAGCTCGTCCAGAATGTTAAGCTCCGCTCCCAAAAGAAGTTCTACCCCATAAACATGGCGCTCCACCACCCGCAGATTCTGGAAATACATTACATGGCAGGTTCCCGGAAGGCAGGGCCCATGCTCCGTAATGGCCAGAAGCTCAAGTCCCCGATCCGCCGCCGCCCTGATATTTTCCCGGATGGTGCTGTAAGCGTGGCCGCTGGCCAGGGTGTGGGTGTGGGTGTCTAAAACGTCTCTTATCATTTTATCTCCTTTACTGCCGATTGCCCCATAGGCTCTCGGACTTCTGCGGTTACTTTTCTTTGCATAAGAAATGGAAGCAAAGGGGCTCGAACCCTTGACCTCCCGCTAGTCAGGCGAGCGCT
>CAJUMM010000149.1 GCA_910586955.1 uncultured Lachnospiraceae bacterium
GCCAGCACGCCGGCAATGGCCGCCCTGCGCTTTTGTCCCCCAGACAATTCAAAGGGAGACTGCCTGTAAAATTTTTCCGGAAGTCCTGCCATGCGAAGGGCCGATTTTGCCCGCTCCTGGGCCTCCTCCTTGGACAGCCCCTGATTCTTAGGACCGAAGCACACATCGCTTAACACGTCCACCTCAAAAAGCTGATGTTCCGGATACTGGAAGACCAGCCCCACACGGCTTCGGAGCTTTCGCATATCGTAACCCGGGGCATAGATATCTTCCCCGTGGAAATAGATATGGCCGCTGGTGGCTTTTATAAGACCGTTCAGATGCTGGACCAGGGTGGATTTCCCGGAGCCCGTGTGCCCGATAAGGCCGATAAATTGTCCCTCTCCAATCTCCAGATTCACGTTTTTCAGGGCATGAATCTCATAGGCCGTCCCCGGGCTGTACACATAATTTACCTGCTCTAACTTAATCGACATAAGGCCTCCACCAATTCTTCCCGGCTTAAGATTCCCTCCGGCAGATCTACCCCCGCCTTTTTCAGCTCCCAGGCAAGAAGGGTGGCCTGAGGCACATCCAGGCGGTAAGACTTCAGTTCTTCTACCCGGGAGAAAATTTCCCGGGGCGTTCCCTCCATCACTACCCTGCCGCCATCCATCACGAATACCCGGTCTGCATGAATCACTTCCTCCATATAATGTGTGATCAGAATCACCGTAATCTCTTCCACCTGATTCAGGGCCCGGACTGTGCGGATCACTTCCCTGCGGCCGTTGGGATCCAGCATGGCAGTAGGCTCGTCCAAAACAATGCACTGGGGGTGCATGGCCACCACTCCTGCAATGGCTACCCGCTGCTTCTGGCCTCCGGACAGTTTATTGGGAGAGTGATGCCGGTATTTCAGCATGTTCACGGCCTTTAAGCTCTCCTCCACCCGCTCCCAGATCTCCTTTGTGGGTACACCCATATTCTCCGGGCCGAAACCTACATCCTCCTCCACAACGGTCCCGATAATCTGGTTGTCGGGATTCTGAAATACCATTCCCGCACTCTGCCGTACATCCCAGAGATTTTCTTCTCTCCCCGTGTCCTTCCCGTTCACCCAGACCGTTCCTTTGGTGGGCGTCAGAATGGCATTGATATGCTTGGCCAGGGTGGACTTTCCGGAACCGTTATGGCCTAAAATTGCCACAAACTCTCCCTTTTCCACATGGAGGCTGACCCCGTCCACTGCCCGGACGGATTCGGTCTCCCTGCCTTCCTCGTCATACCTGTGATATTCATGTACCAGTTCTCTTGCCCGGATCATTTCCCCTGGCTGCCCTGTTCTCTCCATACGTCTGCCAACCGCTCCCTGCTTATCCCTCTATGGCACTTCTGTTTATTTTATAATATCCCTTATGCTTTTGCAAGCAGATTCTGCTTAAGAAGCCTGCTGCGGACCACAGGAGCTGCCAGGACCGCAAGGAAAATTTTTGCCAGATCTCCCGGAATAAAAGGAATCACCCCTGCCCATAAAGCTGTGGTAATGTCCATATTTGCCATATAAGCCAGCCAGGCTGTCCCGAAGGCATCCAGAACAAAAGCTCCTATAAGAAGTCCGGCTGCCTGTAAAGTCCGTTCCCTAAGTCCCGTTCCCGGAAACCGATCCGCAAAATAACCTCCTATCAGGGCCAGGAAAAGATATCCCACCAGATAACCGCCTGTAGGTCCTGCAAGTTTTCCCACTCCTCCGCTGAAACCGGAAAAGACAGGAAGCCCCACAAGCCCCAGCAAAAGATACAGAAGGCAGCTTAAAGTTCCGAATTTCATCCCCAGAATCAGAGCCGAAAGGCAGATAGCCAGATTGGCAAGGGAAATGGGAACCGGGCTCACGGGAATGGCCACCGTCATAGGTCCCAGAATGCAGATAAGGGCCGTCATCAGTCCCGTGGCAGCAAGTTGATAAACAGTAAATGATTTTTGTTCCATCAGAATCCTCCTTAGTTAAATTCCAGAATATTAATGTTTTCCTATGCAAGTATACGAAATCAAAAGCAGATTGTCAACTAATTATTAAAACTAGTTAACAATCTGCTTTTCCCTGTCACTGTCACGTTCCATTCCTATCATTTTTCCCTTGTTTCTTCCAGAGATCCGTCTCCTTTGGCAGCTCAAGTCCCCGGACTTTTTCTTCCAGAAGAAAGGCCTCTGTCTCCAGCTCCTTTCGTATCTGCTCCCTGATCTTTTCGGGATCCCATGCCTTTAGCATCCCTTTCTTTTTCCTGATTCTCCATTTCAAGTCTTCGATCACCCCCATTGTCAGTCTCCGTGTACAAGTATTGTCTGCATTATATCACATATGGTACGTATATTCTATCTTTTTCATCGGTTTATAACTCTTTATCACAAAACGTATAGTATTATAGAATAATAGGTATCATAGTCGTATGGAGCAATTTTTATGTACGAAGAAAATTTTTGTATTAAAAGAATCAAAGAACTGATGGAGAGAAACAATTATAACCCTTACCGGCTGGCCAAGAAATCCGGTATTTCCCTCTCTACCCTTACCTCCATGTTTGAGAAAAACACGGACCCGAGGGTGCAGACCATTGAGAAGATCTGTTCCGCCTGCGGCATCTCCGTCTCCCAGTTTTTTGACCACTCCTCCCACGATCTGACGGACATCCAGGAATATGTCCTGGACACTTTCAACAACCTGCCGCCGCTGGAACAAGAGCATTTAATTTCCTACCTGAACTATCTCTCAAAGCAAAACCCTTAACACGGGAAAAGCCGGGAATCTGTCTCACTGAAACAAATTCCCGGCTCTTATATTCTCTTTTTCTCAATCCATAACCCGGACAGTCTCCTCAATAAAAGCAATCTCCTGCTCTGTCAGGCCGTATTTCTCATAGAGCTGCCGCTCAATCTCTTCCACCGTCCGGCTCCAGTCAATGTCGGAATTTCCGGTAAAATCCTGCATAGGCACAAAACGGTATACAATCTGGGTCACATTCTGGGAAGATTTCACGATCTGTATCAGAAACCGCAGGAACCGGGTTTTTATATATTTGGCAAGATTCTCCGCTTCCTCGCAGGTGTCAAAATTTCCTATGGGAATCAGGGAATCCGTACAGGCCGAAAAGGGCCCGCCTACATAAGGATAGCCGATGACCTTCTGGTCGCTGTTGGGGTTTCCGGCAGACTTGGACACAAAGACCTTATATTTCCGGAAAATATCCACATTCTTTTTCACCGCCTCCGGCTTCATATAGCGGACCACATTGGCCTTGCAGCGCAGGGGCACACTGCCCTCAAAGGGTTCCGGACCGGATATGGCCTCCACCACCGAAGGTTTCCCGATAATCCCGAAGGCGTTCCGCCCGGTGGTAATTTCCGTCAGGGGACGGAAATTTTTCCCCCGGACCTTGTTCAGGATCGGCAGGGTATCTACATCGCTGATTACAATATCCAGCCCTTCCGCAAACAGGCTTCTCCTGATGGGTCCTTTGTGATCCAGGTAAAAATCTATCTCCCCTTTATAGCCCTTCTGGGCAAGGAAATACTGGATTCCGCCTTTGATCTCCACATTGGGGAACAACTCTCCGGCGTCCTTCCGATAGTGCATTTCCCGAATCCGGTTATGTGACCGGATATAATTTCTCAGCCTGATAAAGGATTTATCCTGGGCATCCCCCGCAAACCACCGGGCCGGCGTAATCAGCGACACATACTCCGCCCCCAGCTCCATGGCCGCAATCACATAGTAGGGAAAAAGCTGGCGGCTTAAGGACGCATTGTCCGTATGGCTGTGAATGGCCTCCTGATAGGGCGGATTTCCCACCACTGCTTCAAATTTCATGGTTTTTCCTCCAATTTCCGGATCCTTTAAGGATATTTCATTTAGCGGTTTTCCCTGGGACAGTATCCGGGTAATTTTTCCGTAATCCACCTGGGTCTCTCCCCGGCAGGTCTTTGTCACCTCAGATCGGAAGAGCGTCGTGTAGGGAAAGAGTGTAGATCT
>CAJUMM010000150.1 GCA_910586955.1 uncultured Lachnospiraceae bacterium
CGTGACTGGAGTTCAGACGTGTGCTCTTCCGATCTAGGAGCCCGCTCCGTGGAAAACCAGCAGCACAGGCTGGTGGCCAGCGGCTTTGACGTGCCGGTAGGCATGAAAAACCCCACCAGCGGCGACTTCACCGTGATGCTCAACTCCGTGGTGGCCGCCCAGCACGGACACTCCTTTATTTACCGGGGCTGGGAGGTGGAAACTCCCGGAAACGAGCTGGCCCATGTGGTCCTGCGGGGGGCCGTCAACAAGCGGGGAGTCTCCCTTCCCAACTACCACTACGAGGATTTACAGACCCTTCTGGAGCTTTACCGGGCCAGAAATCTAAAAAATCCTGCCTGCATTGTAGACGCCAACCACAGCAACTCCAACAAGCAGTACAAGGAGCAGATCCGGATTGTAAAGGAAGTCCTCCACAGCCGTTCCTGCTCGGAGGATATCCATTCCCTGGTAAAGGGCGTTATGATCGAGAGCTATCTTGAGGAAGGCTGCCAGGGCATACACGACCATGTCTACGGCAAATCCATCACGGACCCCTGCCTGGGATGGGAGGATTCCAAGCAGCTCCTCTACGAGATCGCTGAGCGGTGCTGACCGGAAAAAAGACTTAAGAACCAAAAGATTTCATCCCTGGTTCTTAAGTCTTTTATTCTTTGTACCGCACAATCTTTCCATCCTCTAAGAGCTGATCCGCATCCACGATCACTTCCCGGTCACTGTCAATGCTGTCCGCCTCCAGGGCCGCATACTGGCCGTTCTTATCCAGGACCCGCACATACACCTGCTCCGCCGCCAGCTCTTCCCCCAGAATCCCGGATTTTACCCGGATGAGATATACATAGTTCCTTTCATTGCTATCCGTGTACAGGGCATTGATAGGAACACAGCAGGAATAGATCTCCGACTGGGTCTTAACAGAAAATATCCCGCTCTGGCCCAGGGTCCCCTGCCCTTCTGCCAGGGAAAGGGTCACTTCGAAAAGTTCCGGGTTCCCCTCGCTCTCCGCCACATAGTCCACGGAAACCTCCCAGGTCTTTTTTCCCAGAGTCAATTTAGCCGCATCTCCCTGGTTCACATATTTCTTCTCTTCCCGGCTTAAGGTGGTATGAAACCAGAAAGGACTATGGAGATCCGCATAGACCATGGCCGCTCCGTCCGGGATCCGCTCCCCGGGACTTACGGCGATCCGGGTAATCACCCCTTCGGACTCCGGATAAACCTTTCCTTCCTTCTCAAAGATTTCCTGATAGCCTTTCAGCCTCTCCTTCAGAACCGAAAGCTCCAGCCGGTTGATCTCTAAGCCGCTGTCCGCCAGGGAGGGAAGGCCTGCATCTTCCACATTCCTCCGGGCATCCAGAAGGGCATCGTCCCGGTTTTTACGGGCCTCCGAAAGAGCCTGGCCCCCTGCGTCAATCTGGTTTTTCAGATCCGAAACCCGCTTCTCCCACTCCTGCCGGGCGGCATCCTCACCGCTGTAATCCGGCTTTTCCTTCTTTTTCTCCAGATGCTCCTGGTAGGCCTGCCCGGCTGCCGCCTTTTCTTCCTCGCTCTTTCCCGGGTCCCCTTTGGTTTCCTCCAGAATTTTCTTAAGCTCCTGCTCTCTCTGGGCCCACAGGATGCCCTCCCCGCCTTCCCAGGCCTCATATTCCTCCAGAGCCTTCCTGCGCTCCGCCTCCGGCGTCACCTTTACCGGATGGTTTTCCAGATCCTCCAGGGCCTTCCTGGCCGCCGCCAAGTCTTCTTTTGCCTTATCCACCGCTCCCTGGGTTCTCTCCCGGGTCCGGTCGTAATCCTCTCTGGCCCGCTCCTCCTGGGTCCTCTCCTCTTTATCCGAGCGTCCCGCATTCTGTTCTTGATCCCGGATAGTCAGGGAAAGCTTCCGGATAGATAATTCCTGCTCGTTCATCTGCTCCTGCAAATCCTCCAGATCCACTTCAAAAAGCAAGGTCTCCGGGGTCACCCGGTCTCCCACATGGGCGTACACCGCCCGGCACCGGAGGCCGCTTAACGCATGGACTGCATACTCCATCCCCTGCTGCACGATCCCTTCCGTCTCCACTTCGTGAGTAATGGCCATAGGGCTTGGGCGCTGGGTCTTTACCTGGGGAAGCTTGGAAGCATACACTGCCCGGGATATCAAAGTGCACAAAAGCATAAATCCCATAAAAATACCGAAACCGGCGGCAATTTTTTTCTGTTTTTTCCACAATTCCATCTAAGGTTCACTCCTTCAATGCGGAAGCCGCAATTCCCCGCTCCAGATACTCCTGTCCTGCTAAAAACACGAAAACAGGCGGGATCAGCGTGATTGCCGAAGCCACAAAGGAATATCCCGCCTGATCAAGGCCAATCTCCGGCAGATACAAAGACAGGGGCCACAGGGCCTTATTTTCCAGAAAAGCCAGGGGCTGCTCCATCAGATTCCAATATTCCAGAAATCCCAGCACTGCAGCCGACAGGATACCGCCGGAGGCCAAAGGCAGGCCGATCTCCAGGAAAATCCGAAGCTCTCCGGCCCCGTCCACCCGGGCCGCCTCGATAATGCCTTTGGGCAGCTCACAGAATCCCCGGTAGATGAGAAACACCGGAAAAGTGGAAAAAACGGCTGGAAGAATAATGGCTCCATGGGTATTTACAAGATGGAGCCCGTCCAAAACCAGATAGCTGGATAGCATAGTCACCTGGAAAGGCATCAGCATCAATACTACATAAAGAGTAAACAAAAGCTTCCGGAAGCGAAACCGGTAGACCGCAAAGGCCCAGGCCGCCGGAACGGCCAAAAAGAGCTGCCCCGCCAGAATCACCGCCACAATCTTCACGGAATTCCAGAAAACTACGAAAAACTGGGGCGTATAAAACAGCACCCTCACATAATGCTCAAAGGTGGGATACTGAGGGAAAAACTTCCACCGGATAAATTCTCCCGTTCCGGAAACCAGGGGCGTCAGGATTTCTTTCAGCTCATAACGGCTTAAAATTGTTCCCGACAGCACCAGGAATACCGGAATCACAAATAAGATTCCCAATAAAAACAACAGGCATTTCCGCAAGGCTACTCCTCCTTTTCCCTGGAATCCCAGGCTCTTTGCAGCAGCAGGACGGCCAGAAAGAGAACCGTTCCCACTAAGACCGCTGCCGCCGCCATCTTATCCAGCTCCAGATTTACAAACCAGTTGTTAAAGAGATGCTGCAGCAGGTACATGCTCTCGTGGGGGTAGGAGCCCGCCACCAGGTACGCCTCCCGGAACACTTTAAAGGAGTTTAGGAAGGAAAGCACCGTGATGGTATAAAGACTTCCTTTTAAATTGGGGAAGATCACATACCAGAAGCACTGGCGCTTTGTAGCTCCGTCTGCCCGGGCTGCATCCAGGATATCCTCAGGGATGGCAAAGATACCGGCCAGCCAGAGAACAATGGTGTAACCCAGATTCTTCCACACATAGCTGAACACCAGCACCCAGAAGGCCGCTGAGGACCCCATATAGTCCAAGGCTCCGCCCTCCGGCAGCAGATGAATGCTGCTCAGCAGAAGATTGAGAAACCCTTCCTTGGAAAATACCATTTTCCACACAAGAACCATGGTGGCTGCCGGCAGGGCCATGGGAAAAAGAAACAGGGATTTGATCAGCTGTATTTTCCGCAGCTTCTCTATCTGGACTGCCAGGAATAAACCGGTGCCAACGAGTAAAGGCAGGCAGACCGCCGTAAAGCGCAGGGTATTTTTCACCGCCAGCAAAAAAGCCTGGTTTTGAAAAACTGCCTGGTAGTTCCGAACCCCCGACCATTCCTGGGTAACGGCGGTCAGAAAGGACCGCCGCACCACATCCAGGAAGGGAAGGCACACAAAGACAAAGACCCCGGCCAGGCTGGGCAGCAGAAAGGCCGCCCAGGCATACTCTGTTTTCTTATGCGTTCCCGCCTCTAGATCGGAAGAGCGTCGTGTAGGGAAAGAGTGTAGATCTCGGTG
>CAJUMM010000151.1 GCA_910586955.1 uncultured Lachnospiraceae bacterium
GCTGGTAACGCATGGGAAGATCCAGCCACGTCTTTTTATCTACGATGCTCTTATTATGGGAAAAGGCATCAAAGCCTGCTTTCCCGTGGTAAGCTCCCATGCCGCTCTCCCCGAAGCCGCCGAAGCCCATTTCACTGGTGGCCAGATGGATAATAGTATCGTTGATGCAGCCTCCCCCGAACCTGCAGCAAGAAGTTACCCGTTCCACGGCTTTTTTGCTTTTGGTAAAAAGATACAGGGCCAAGGGGTGGGGACGGCTATTGATCTGCTCCAGCGCCTCCTCCAGGGTATCGTAAGCCAGAATAGGAAGGACCGGGCCGAAAATTTCCTCCTGCATTACCTTATCCTCCCAAGTTATGTTATCCAGGACCGTAGGCTCTATCCGGAGAGTTTCCCGGCAGCTTTCTCCTCCTTTTACGACCTTGCTGTCCTCTATCAGGCTCTTAAGACGGTCAAAGTGCTTCTGATTTATAATTTTCCCATAGTCCGGATTTTCCAGGGGCGACTCCCCGTACTGCCTGCGGATCTGGCTTTTCAGTTCCTGAACCAGCTCCTCCTTCACAGATTTATCGCAGTAAATATAATCCGGGGCTACGCAGGTCTGGCCGCAGTTCAGGAATTTGCCGAAAACAATCCGCCTGGCCGCCAGGGAAAGATTTGCACTTTTCTCCACAATGCAGGGGCTCTTCCCTCCCAGCTCCAGGATTACCGGCGTCAGATGCTTTGCAGCCCGGCCCATGACCTCCCGGCCCACACTCTGGCTTCCTGTAAAAAAGATCAGGTCAAATTTCCGGGAAAGGAGGCAGGTGTTCTCTGCACGTCCTCCCGTCACCACTGCCACATATTCTTCCGGAAAACACTCCCCAATCAGCCTATTAATCACTTCGCTTGTATGAGGGGAATAGGCGCTGGGCTTCAGGATCACGGTATTTCCGGCAGCCAAGGCGTCCACCAGGGGATCCAGGGTCAGAAGGAAGGGATAATTCCAGGGGCTCATCACCAGTACCTGGCCGTAAGGGGAGGGCTTTTGATAGCTCCTGGAATGAAACTGGGCCAGGGGAGTGTGTACCCGCCGCTCCCTGGCAAAGGAAGACAGATGCCGCTGCATGTAGGTAATCTCGCTCAGCACCATTCCTGTCTCACACATATAGCTTTCGAAATTGCTCTTTCCCAGATCCTTTTTTAGAGCTTTGTGGATCTCTTCCTGGTATTTTAAAATTCCTTTTTTCAGGCGGGCCAGGGCCTCCTGCCGCCTTTTCATATCCAGGGTGGCCCCGGTACGGAAAAAAGCCTTCTGAGCCGTAAGGATTTTTTGGATTTCTGTCTCTGTCATAATGTTTACCCCCTCAAAAGATAATAAAACCGTTCCAGCTCCTTAGCGTCCATCAGCACCGGCACAGGATACAAAGGATTCGCCTCCCGGTCCGCATACCGGGCCAGCTTGGGAATGTCCTCCTCCCGGATTTCCGGAATTTTATCCCCGATACCGAAGCGCCGCTTCATCTCCCGGATGGCTGCAATGAAGTGGCCTGCCGCCTCCTGGCAGCTCATATCCTCGTCTGCAACACCTGCTGCCAGGGCCAAATCATACAGCTTCTTGTGAATCACGGGACCGTAGGCCTCCAGCACAAAGGGAAGAAGCACGGCGTTGGCAAGGCCGTGGGGAACGTTGTACTCCCCGCCCAGGGAATGAGCCACCGCATGGACATAGCCTACATAGGACTTGGTAAAGGCACAGCCTGCATAGAAGGAGGCTTTCAGCATTTCCTTGCGGGCCTGCCGGTTGCTCCCGTCCTCGTAGGCCAGATCCAGATTCTCAAAGATCATCTGCACCGCCATCAGGGCATCCTTGCGGGTACCGTATGTAGTGGAATTGCCGATATAGGCTTCCACCGCATGGGTCAGGGCATCCATACCCGTAGTGGCCGTCACAAAGGGCGGCAGGCTTAATGTCACCTTTGGATCCAGCACCGCATACCTGGGTATCAGCGGGAAATCATTGACAGCATACTTATGCCGGGTTTCGGCATCGGTAATCACTGCCGCCAAGGTGGTCTCACTTCCCGTCCCTGCAGTGGTGGGAACGGCAATGAGAAGAGGAAGGCGCCTCCGGACTTTCAGGATGCCCTTCATGTTCTCCAGGGACTTTCCGGGCCTGGCAATACAGGCGCCCACTCCTTTGGCGCAGTCCATGCTGGAGCCCCCTCCGAAACCGATGATGGCGCTGCAGCCTGCCTCACGGTAGAGCTTCAAAGCTTCCTCTACGTTCACTGTGGTGGGATTGGCCACCGTCCGGTCATAGAGGGTACAGCGAATCCCGCTTTCCGCCAGAGCCCTCTCCAGGGGTCTGGTGAGGCCCAGGCCTGCAATCCCCTGATCCGTGATGAGAAGCAGGCTTTCACATTTGTGCTTCCGCAAAATTTCCGGTAGCTTCTTGACACTTCCCACAATCTTTGGTTTCCGGTAGGGAAGAAACGGCAGAGCCAGCTTCAATCCCGTCTGAAATATTCTGCAGTAAACCTGTTTTCCTTTCTTCATACCTGTCACTGTCCCCTCTCTTTTTTCTCCAAATCTGCTCCCATCTCATCCAGATTATCTGCAATCAGGCCCAGAACCCGGTAAAAAATCTCCCGCTCCTCCCGGGAAATCCCCTGTCCGGCCCGCTCCGTCACCTCCAGAATCCGCCGGGTTACCTCTAAGGCATAACCCTGGCCGTATTCCGTCAGCAGGGCCTTGGCCCGGTAGCGTTTCTTTCCCTCCGGGAAATCGTAGCGCAGGATTTCCCCTTGCTCCAGTTCCGACAGAATCCGGGAAATCCCCGCCTTATCCTCCCCGCACAGCTCGCAGAGCTCCGCTGCCGTCAGGCCCCCGGGATACCGGCTTAAATAATAAAGGCACATAACGTGGGTGCCCTTCATGCCCAGCTCGCCCATATATTCCTTCTTAAGCCTCTGCATCTGCTTGTAAATCCGGCTGACACCTTTGGAGAGCAGCTGAAATCGTTCCATAATATTCTCCTCGCTTCTTGTTGATTAATCAACATTTGGAATATAGCAGAAAATATGGGATTTGTCAATGTCAGAGGAGAAAAAAACTGTGCCTTTGCAAAATCCTACTTGCTTCGGCACAGTTCTCTTTCATTTCAGATTTCCCTCATTGTACAAGGGTATGTAAATCTTAGCTCTCCACAACCTCCAGCACGTCCATGGGACAGGCTTTCGCGCAGAGACCGCAGGCAATGCACTTGGACGCCGTGGGTGAAGTCTCGGCTTTGACCATCAGGCCAAAAGGACAGGCCTCTACACACTTGCCGCAGCCGGTACACAGCTTCTTGTTTACCATATAAACGCCTTTGGCATTCTGGGTAATGGCTCCAGCCTCGCAGGCTTCGGCACACTTGCCGCACTGGGGACAGGCCAGAGGCCGCACGCTCTTTTTCTCTACCACCTGGATACAGGCTTTGTCCGGGTCAAACTCTTTATAGAAGCTCTCGGAGCAGGCCCGCACACACTCCAAACATGCCATACAAGTGGATCCCTTTTTCACCATCAGTTTCTTCATATTCCGTTTTCCTCCAAGTAAATTCTTCTGTTTTATACTTCTCTTAAGTGTACCATTATTAGAGGAGATTCTCAACTGGTTTTCTTATGAAATTTTTCTCTCTTTTCGGAGTCGTGCAGCCGTTGGGAAAAATCTTAGGAATATACATTGTAGATGGCAGATGGAGATTTTATAATCAAATATATAAACTGAAATTGACCGAGCTCTTTAGAGCGAGGGATATTCGTGAAAAATGAATTGACATAAGCCGGACGCGTTACAGAATCCCCATCCCATCCGGAACGCGCTCCCGCTCCATTCAAACGCAACAGTACTAGGCTCACGCTGCGCCTGCGGCTTGCGTTC
>CAJUMM010000152.1 GCA_910586955.1 uncultured Lachnospiraceae bacterium
AAGAGCAGCGGCCTCCAGGTCTACCAGGCAGGAGATTTCTACTTTTCCTTTCACAGCATGGAATTTATCAAAGGAAACCGCCCCGTAGAGCTGAGTAAAACGGAGCAGCGCCTGTTAAAACTTTTGGTAGAAAACAGAGGCCTTACCTTGTCCAGGGGGGAGCTGGTGGACCGGATCTGGACGGACGGCGCCCAGTATGTGGATGAAAACGCATTGTCTGTCACCGTTAAGCGCCTTCGGGATAAGCTGGAGGATAACCCTTCCTCTCCCCGGTACATTAAAACCGTCTACGGCATCGGTTATACCTGGACGGATGAGCGGAACCGGGCTGCGGGAGGACTTCATGGATAGGCAGACGCTCTTTCTGGCCGGAGGCCTTGTCCTTCTTCTGGCCGGGGCCTGTTTTTTCTTCTTTCATTGGTTCCGTGCTTCGAAAGCCCTGGACCGTATGGAGCGTATGCTGGATGCAGCTATCGGCGGAAGCTTTTCGGAAGAAGCGTTTGATGAATCCCGCCTGTCGGCCCTGGAAGCCCGGATGGGGCAGTATCTCAAGGGACAGGCCGGCCGGGAGGAGAAACTTAAGCGGGAACAAAAAGCGGTCCACGCCCTGATCTCGGACATTTCCCATCAGACGAAGACGCCGGTGGCCAATCTTCTCCTGTACAGCCAGCTTCTGGAGGAAGAAAAGCTGGACCTGCAGGCAAGAGAGCTGGCAGCCCAGATTCTGGTCCAGTCGGAAAAACTCCGTTTTCTCACAGACTCCCTGTTCAAGGCATCTTCCCTGGAACGGGGAGCTATTGTGCTGTCTCCCGGACGCTGCCCGGTCCGGGAACTTCTGGAACATGCGGTCTCCCAGGCGAAACCCAAAGCGGCCCTGCGGGGCATTGAGATTCAGTGGAAGATCCGGAACCCGGAGGATGAGGCCTTCTTTGACCAGCGGTGGACGGCGGAAGCTCTCTGGAATGTTTTGGACAACGGGGTAAAATATACGGTTCCGGGAGACCGGATTTTGGTGGAGGGTTTTCCTTACGAATTTTTTTACCGGATCACCGTAAGGGATCACGGACCGGGAATCCGGGAAGAAGAGATTCCGAAAATCTTCCAGCGTTTTTACCGTTCCAGACAGGTACAGGAACAGGAAGGCGCAGGGCTCGGCCTTTATCTGGCCCGGGAGATCCTGCAGGCACAGGGGGGATATATCAAGGTGGACTCCGGAAAAGAGACGGTATTTTCCCTGTTTCTTCCCAGAAACGGAGGAAAGGAAATCTTGCAGAACTGTTAGATTTCCGAAAGAATGTGGAAAGATTCCTGTAGTAGACTAAAGAAAAAACGGAGGAATCTTTTTTATGATCATACTGGAAACGCAGAATTTAAAGAAGTATTACGGTACGGGGGAGAACACCGTAAAAGCCCTGGACGGAGTTACCTTAAAGATGGAAGACGGCAGCTTCACCGCTATTGTAGGGACATCCGGAAGCGGTAAATCCACGCTGCTTCATATGTTAGGAGGCCTGGACCGGCCAAGTGACGGGAAGGTCTTCGTGGACAAAAAAGATATTTTTTCCCTGAAGGAAGAAGCCCTTACGATTTTCCGGCGGAGAAAAATCGGCTTTGTATTCCAGAACTACAACCTGGTTCCGGTGCTGAATGTAAAGGAAAATATTGAACTTCCCATTGAGCTGGACGGAAACCGGCCGGATAAGAGCTATGTAGAAGCCATTGTGGAAATGCTGGGATTAAAGGAAAAGCTTTCCAGCCTTCCGGGCAATCTCTCCGGCGGACAGCAGCAGCGGGTGGCCATTGCCCGGGCCCTGGCCAGTAAGCCGGCCATTATCCTGGCCGACGAGCCTACGGGAAATCTGGATTCCAAAACCAGCCAGGATGTGATGGGCCTTTTAAAAGTGACCAGCCGGAAATTCCACCAGACCATTGTGATGATTACCCACAATGAAGAGCTGGCCCAGATGGCGGACCGCCTGATCCGCATTGAGGACGGCCGGATTGTAAAGGACGGTGAGTAGGATGTATCGCGTGAAAAACCGGAAATCCATTCAGCGTCTGGCAAAGAGAAGTTTTCAGGCAAACCAGACGAGAAACGGCATGGCAGTTTTGGCCATTGCCCTTACGACCCTTTTATTTTCCGCCCTTTTTACCACCATTATCTCCGTCAACTATTCCGTGGAACAGCAGACCATGCGCCAGGTAGGCGGCTATGCCCACGGCGGGTTTAAGGAACTGACAAAGGAACAGGATGAGCTGCTTAAAAGACATCCCCTGGTGAAAGAACACGGAAGCAACAAAATGCTGACCTTTCTGGAAGAGGGGATTTTTTCCAAACACCGTGTGGAAGTGCGCTATTCCGATCCCACAGGGGCGAAAATGTTTTTCTGCGAGCCCACTGCCGGGAGAATGCCGGAAAATCCTACGGATCTGGCTACGGATACCGGGGTCCTGGATCTTTTGGGAGTTCCCCATGAGATCGGCGCTTCAGTCACGGTTCCCTTCCTGTTTCACGAGGAGACTGTGGAAAAGACCTTTACCCTCTGCGGATATTGGGAGCCGGATCCGGCCGTTCCGGTAAGCCAGATGTGGCTTTCCCAGGAATTTGTAGATGATATGCTGGCATCCATAGAGCCGGATGCCCGGATGGAGGCTGCGTCTGCCGGAACCTGGAATTTAAATCTCTGTTTTGCAAACAGCCGTCATATTGAAGAAAATCTCCGTACCATAGCCCGGGACTGCGGTTTCCAGACGGAGGATCCCCTGGGAGAAAATTACCTGGATATAGGCGTTAACTGGGCTTATACCAGCACTCATACCAACAGCGGGGAGGAGATTATCAATGTTCTGGCCGGAGCGTGTCTGATTCTCCTGATTATTTTTGTGGGCTATCTGATTATTTATAACATTTTCCAGATATCCGTAGCCGGCGATATCCGGTTTTACGGTCTTTTAAAAACCATCGGCACAACGGGAAAGCAGCTGAAAAGGATTATCCGCTACCAGGCCCTGCGCTTATGCCTGGTGGGGATTCCGGCAGGGCTTCTCCTGGGCTATCTGGCAGGGATGGCCGTAACCTCCCTGGTGATGGCAACCGCTTACCGGCAGAGTGCATTCCAGACTTTAAATCCCTGGATTTTCATTGGTTCCGCCCTGTTTTCCATTCTCACCGTCCTGATAAGTACAAGGAAACCGGGAAAGATGGCGGCCTGCGTATCGCCCATTGAGGCTGTCCGCTATGTGGACACAGATATTAAGCTGAAAAAGCGCAGCGGCCGGAAACGGGTGGGCCCGAAAGTCTTTCAAATGGCGGAAGCCGGATTGTCCCGGAACAGGAAGAAGACTGCCCTGGTCATTCTCTCCCTGTCCTTAAGCGTGGTGCTCCTTCACATGGTCTGCTCCGTAGCCTCAGGCTTTGATATGGATAAGTTTGTAGGCAGGCTTTCCAATACGGATTACCTGATCGCCCATAAAGACTATTTCCAGAACCGGTTCGGCTCTTCCGGCCAGTCCGTATCCGAATCCCTGATGGAAGCGGTAAAAACCAGGGAAGGCGTTAAGAAAACCGGGCGCATTTTAAGGGATACAGGCATTGTTCAGGCGGAAATGACCAAAGCCCAGTATCTGAAGACCCTGGCATCCATGCAGCTTCAGAATCTGGACGACTCTGTCCGGGCTATGGGAGAGGAGGAGAAAGGAGATTTCGGAGTGGGCATCTACGGGCTGGATGCCCTGCCCTTTGAATCCCTGGAATTTGTGGGGGAACCTGTTTCCTGGGAAGCGTTTCAAGGGGATCATCTTCTGATACAGATTCTGCGGGAAGATGATTACGGGAACCCTATGATGGAGAAA
>CAJUMM010000153.1 GCA_910586955.1 uncultured Lachnospiraceae bacterium
AGTATCCTCGGAGAAATCCTGATGCCCCGGCGTATCCAGAATATTGATGCAGTAATTGTTATATTGGAACTGCAGTACCGAGGAGGTGACGGAAATTCCCCTCTCCTTTTCAATCTCCATCCAGTCGGACACAGCGTGCCGGGCTGTGGCCTTGCCCTTCACGGAGCCTGCCAGGTTAATGGCTCCCCCGTAGAGCAGGAATTTCTCCGTCAGGGTGGTTTTGCCCGCATCCGGGTGGGATATAATTGCAAAGGTTCTTCTCTTTTCAATCTCTTTTACGTAATCTGCCATGACTGCCTCTCTATTTTCAAATTCCCTTGTACACTGATGGTATTTCGCAACTATTAATAGTATACACATTTTCCGGGCATTTGCAAGGAGCAAGTGGATGGTCAAAAAAGATGCAGTTTTTGTAAAGCAGATCGTAAAATTCCGTGCATGATTCAGGGACACTCTCCCCCTGCCAGCCTCCCAAGGTCCTCCCGAAGCTCTTCTTCCGGTAAAAGGCACCCGTGGCCTCCAAGCCTCACGGCAGGCTTTGTCTTTCCGTGAAAATCGCTTCCGCAGGTAGCGAACTTTCCCTGATTCCGGGCTTCCTTTAAGAAGTCAAGAGCCTGCCGGGAAGAATGATAGCTGCTGAAAGCCTCGATCCCGTCCATCCCCAGCTTCACAATGGGCTCCAGAAGATGCTCCCTGCCCTTAAGATTCATCCCCGGATGGGCCAGCACTGCCAAGCCTCCGGTGCTGTGAATCAGATCCAGGGTCTCCTCCATGGAGGGAAGGACAAGGCTTACATGGCAGGGCTTTCCGGGACTGTAGAAATCCCAGTAAAAATTCAGGCAGGGATTCTCACTCCTCGGGCCTCCCTCCCGGTAGGGAAGAAGCATGGGATGATCCCGATACTCCGGCTTTCCCAGAAGGATTTCTGCGAACATTTCCCCCGTCCATATCTCCGGCCAGAGGCTGTCTCTGGAAAGAGCCCAAAGCTCCTCTTCCGTAACGGCGAATCCAAACTCCACTGTCTTCTCCAGCATTTTCCTGGAAGCTTTCCGGTTCTGCTGAAAGTTCTGTTCCTCCAGCCTTCCAAAGCCCGGATCCCACTCGTCAATCCCGTAGCCCAGCACATGGAAGGCCGCATTCTCAAAGCTGCAGTCAATCTCAATGCCCGGGATATAGGTAATACCCCTTTCCTCTGCGGCTGCCCGGGCCTGGGTGTTGGCCCGGGCGCAGTTGTGATCCGTAACGGACATGATGCGGATCCCCTGCTCCCCGCACATTTTGGCCAGCTCAAGGGGGGCAAACTCCCCATCCGCACTGTAATTGCTGTGCATGTGTAAATCAATCATAAGCTCAAATTCTCTCCTTTCTTTCGCACTTCTGCACCAGGCCCCGGTACATAAATGCCATAACTGCCAGAATCACCGCCAGATAAAAGGGAAACAGTTCCACACCTGTCCCCTTAGCCAGTACGCCGAACAGCGGAGGCATCAGGCAGGTTCCCACATAGGCGGAGGCCATCTGGACCCCGATGACGGCCTGGGAGTGCCGGCTCCCGAAGTGCTCCGGGGTTGCATGGATCACGCAGGGGTAGATGGGCGCACATCCCAATCCCATCAGCACCAATCCCGCCAGGGCAGCCGTTCTTCCAAGGGGAAGCAAAAGGGCTGCGATTCCCACCAGAATCACCCTCTGTCCCAGCCGCACCATCTGGGTGTCGCTCCATTTCAGGGTGAGAAAACCGCTCAAGGCCCGGCCTGCCGTAATTCCCGCAAAGAAACAGCCCGCAAAGCCAGCCGCCTGCTCCAGGGAAAATCCCCGGTGAAGAGCCAGGTAGCTGGCGGCCCAGAGGCCGGCGGTCTGCTCTATGGCACAGTAGCAGAAGAATACGGTCATCACCTCTTTCGCCCCGGGAAGGCCTATAATCTCTTTCAGGGTCAGGTGCTCTCTCCCTTCCTCTTCCTGCTTCTTCCCCTCCCCCTGCCGCCGGTTCCACAAAGGCAGGCTGCACACTAATACTGCAGTCAGGACAATCTGCAGCAGGGCAATAGACCGGTATCCCATATTCCAGCCCTTTCCTCCGGTCAAGGCCAGGCCCATCACATAGGGTCCCGCCGAGGCACCGATTCCCCACATGCAGTGAAGCCAGCTCATATGACGGCTGGCATAGTGGAGGGCTACATAGTTATTCAGGGAGGCATCCACGCTGCCCGCCCCCAGGCCGTAGGGAACCGCCCACAGGCAGAGCATCCAGTAGGATCGGCTTAGGGAAAAGCCAAAGAGCGCAGCAGCCGTCAGAAAAACGCTGAAAGCCGTCACCTTTCCCGTACCGAACCGGCCGGTGAGGCGGTCGCTCTGGAGACTGGAGATCACCGTGCCTACAGAAATAATCATGGAAATGCCTCCCGCATAGGACACGGGGACTCCAAACTCCGGGTACATCACAGGCCAGGCGGAACCAAGAAGGGCGTCCGGCAGACCCAGGCTGATAAAGGCCAGATAGATAACCAGCAGCAGCAAAGAAAACATATTCCAACTCCTCCATTTCCGAAAGTTTTCTTTCTTCCATAAGAATACCGCCGAAAAGGTGTTGAAACAATTTCAATCTCGACCTATAATATAAGAAAACCGACTAAGCAAAGGAGAGAAACCTATGAGCCTGCAAAAATGCGAAATCCTGGTAAACCGGGCCAAAAAAGAGCTCCAGCCTCACGGAACCCTGGAATTTCCCTGCGCCGCCTATGAGGATCTGTATACGGGCTTTCCCTGGCACTGGCATGAGGAACTGGAAATCCTCTACATCACCGGAAACCCTATGACCGTAAAGATACCGGGCAGGACCTTTCTTCTGGAGCCGGGAGACGGAATCTTCCTCAACACTAACATCCTCCACTTTGCAGCCGCAGATCCCCCCTGCCTCCTCCGTTCCCTGGTGTTTGCCCCTTCTCTCATTACCGGAAGCGATACCTCCGCCTTCGCCAAAAAGTACCTCACTCCCATTCTCTCTGCCTTTGAGGGGTTCTTTTTGAAAGCCGGGGAACAGGAGGACATTTTCCGGGCCTTTGAAGAGGCTTTCCGGGCCATGGGGGGCGGTGCCCCCGGTTACGAATTTGCAGTCCGGGAAAATCTGTCCCGCATCTGCCTTTCCCTGTACCATAAGCTGCCGCCGGAACTTTCCTCCGGGGACTGCCTGCAGCACCCGGATCACCTGCGCATCCGTAAAATGCTGGACTGCATACATGGCCGCTTTGGGGAGGATCTGTGTCTCAAAGACATTGCCGGGGCCGCCCAAATCGGAGAGCGGGAAGCCCTGCGCTGCTTCCAGCGTACCATCCAGCTCTCTCCCATGCAGTATCTGCTGAAATACCGGATGATGCAGGGGGCGGATCTCCTGGCTTCCCGCCCAAACGACAGCATTTCCCAAATCGCCGCCGGCTGCGGCTTCGACAGCCCCAGCAATTTCTCTAAAATGTTTAAGCGCTTCTATCACTGCACTCCCAGGGAATACCGGAAAAGGTGCGGGAAATAACTGAAAAAGGAAAGCCTGCCTTTGCAATCTCTGCCTAGACATAGCTTCCCAGTTTTTCCATTTCTTTCCGGCTGATTTCCGCCCGGAACCGGCCTCCCTCCATGATTAGAATCCGGTCGCACAGGCCCATGAGCTCATTCATATCCGAAGACAGCAGAAGGATCCCGGCATTTCCCACCACAAAATCACACATATAATTGTAGAAATCAAGCTTAGACGCCATATCAATACCCCTGGTGGGCTCCTCCAAAAGCAAAACCCGGCTTTCCGTAAAAAGCCTCCTGCCCAGGCGTATCTTCTGCTGGTTCCCTCCGCTTAACTTC
>CAJUMM010000154.1 GCA_910586955.1 uncultured Lachnospiraceae bacterium
GCGGTTAAGGAACCTTATCCCATCCGGAACGCGCTCCCGCTCCATTCAAACGCAGTGGACGCTAAGCTCATGCTGCGCCTCCGGCTTGCATTCACTAAGCGCCAGCGTTTTCATAGGGTTCCGGCTAAGATAAGGTTCCTTAACCGCTGGAGGTCTCCAGCCACAAATTTATCTTCCGGTTAATTTATTGATTTGATTATATCATAGTTTTACACCCTGAGGGTAGGAATAAAAAATGGGGAAACCTCAATCCAATATTGTTGTAGAGGTTGTTAGACGGTCTTTTCTAACAACCTCTTGTTTATACTTTTATTCAACAGACTGGAAGTTGCAAGTTAGATGACATTTTCACCAAGAATTATTTTAGGCATTGCGGTTAAGCATCGATTCCAGCGTTTATAAAATTTCTCCACACCAAGTTTAGATACTCTTGCATGAGCTTCTTCATTTTCCAGTACCCAATATAAAACATATGTTACCTTTCCTACATTTCTTGTAAGACGGATAGGTAACTCTCCTTCTTTAACCGCATTAAAATCTTTTTGCCTATGAGTTCGTTTTATGTAATGTACATCAATAACACCATCTTGCTCCAAATAAAATTCAGCTACTTCTTTCATTAACTCTTCAATTTCATCGAGCTTAGTTAATTTTGCTTCATATATACATATTTCATTAAACATAACGCTCTCCCAAATACCGATTTGTGTATCTGATTATAGCATTTACTGCCCCTCCATGGCAAATCCTTTCTTTTTGCAGCCAAAGGGAAAAAATATCTTGTAGGACCCACAGGAATATAGTATGATAAAGAAAACGTATGTTTGGAGGAGAGAAGAAAATGATGGAACAGCTGACCCTCTTTGATGACCGTGAACAGACGGCCCCTCTGGCCAGCCGCCTCCGTCCGGAGAGTCTTGATGAATATGTGGGGCAGAAGCATCTCATAGGAGAGGGAAAGATCCTGCGCAGGCTTATTGAGCGGGATCAGGTGTCCTCCATGATTTTCTGGGGACCTCCCGGAGTGGGGAAGACCACCCTGGCCCGGATTATCGCCCGGCAGACCAGGGCAGAGTTCGTGGAGTTCAGCGCAGTCACCAGCGGAATTAAGGAAGTGAAGGAAGTCATGAACCAGGCAGAGCAGAACCGGCGCATGGGTATCCGCACCCTCCTGTTTACCGATGAGATTCATCGGTTTAACAAGGCCCAGCAGGATGCCTTCCTTCCCTTTGTGGAGAAAGGCAGCATTATTCTGGTGGGAGCCACCACAGAGAATCCTTCCTTTGAGATAAATTCCGCTCTTTTGTCCCGGTGCAAGGTCTTTATTTTAAAAGCTCTGGAAGAGGCGGATCTGACGGAGCTTCTTCATCATGCCCTGAGAAGCCCCAAGGGTTTCGGGAACCAGGAGATTGCCCTTGAGGAGGCGCAGCTTCGCTCCATTGCCAGGTTTTCCAACGGAGATGCCCGGACGGCCCTCAATACTCTGGAGATGGCGGTATTGAACGGGCGGATGGGAGAGGATGCGGTCATTTATGTGGACGGGGAGATTCTGGCCCAGTGCATGAACCGTCGTTCCCTTCTCTACGATAAGAACGGGGAGGAGCATTACAATTTGATTTCCGCCCTTCACAAGTCCATGCGCAACAGCGATCCGGATGCGGCAGTCTACTGGATGTACCGGATGCTGGATGGTGGGGAGGATCCCCTTTATATTGCCAGAAGGCTCATCCGCTTTGCCAGCGAGGATGTGGGTATGGCAGATTCCCAGGCCCTTTCTGTGGCAGTGTCCGTTTACCAGGCGTGCCATTTCCTGGGGATGCCCGAGTGCAACGTCCATCTGGCCCACGCAGTGGTTTATCTCTCTATGGCCCCCAAATCCAACGCCCTCTATATGGCCTGCGAGGCCTGCAAAGAAGATATCCGGGAGCGTCCCGCCGAGCCGGTGCCCCTTGTGATTTGCAACGCCCCTACCGGTCTTATGAAGGAGCTCCATTACGGGGAAGGGTATATTTATGCCCATGAGACCCAGGAGAAGTTAAGCCGTATGCAGTGCCTGCCGGATGCACTGGCGGGAAGACGCTACTATATACCCACGGAAGAGGGGCAGGAGCGGGAAGTGAAGAAGCGGCTGGAGGAGATTTTGGAGTGGAAAGGGCAGGAATAATTGCAGAACCGCCTTTCTTTTTTGGGAACCTTGGCTTATAATAGGGCATGTGGAGGTGGCTGCTAATATGAATAAATATAAAAAACTCTTGCATATTCACTTATAAAATGATAATATATGCGTTAAACATGAATAATCATTCGCCAAAGCCAATATTTTTGACTTTGGCGAATTCTCTGCACAAAATGGCAGGGAATCTGCGGAACAGGAATCACAAAACAGCAGAAACCCGGACAAAGCCCAGAAGGATTTATGGACGCATGTCTTTGCGGCCGGAAATCCTTCTAGTTAAGGGGGCTTTGGTAGGGATTCTGCGGAACTGGAATCAAAAAACAGCAGATTTCCGGACAGCCCCGGAAGAATTTGCGGACACAGTTTTGTGGCCGGAAATTCTTCCAGAAAAGGGGGGGCTGGCAGGGAATCTGCGGGACTGGAATAGGAGAACAAGTATGATTAAAGCAGGAATTATCGGAGCCACCGGATATGCAGGCGGCGAGCTGGTGCGTCTTTTGGCCGGGCATAAGGAGGCCGAGATCAAATGGTACGGCTCCAGAAGCTACATAGACAAGAAATATGCAGAAGTATACCAGAATATGTTCCGGATTGTGGAGGATCGGTGCCTGGATGACAATATGGAGGCTCTTTCCAGAGAGGTGGATGTGATTTTTACCGCCACCCCCCAGGGGCTTTGCGCCTCCCTGGTCAATGAGGAGATTCTTTCCCGTACCAAAGTGGTAGATTTGAGTGCGGATTTCCGGATTCAGGATGTGAATATTTATGAGCATTGGTACGGAATCAAGCATCCGTCCCCCCAGTTCATCCCGGAGGCCGTCTACGGGCTCTGCGAGATCAACCGGGAACGGGTGAAGAAAGCCCGGCTGGTGGCTAATCCCGGCTGTTACCCCACCTGCACCACTCTTTCTATCTATCCTCTTTTGAAAGAGGGGCTCATCGATCCGGGTACCATCATTGTGGATGCCAAATCCGGAACCTCCGGGGCAGGCCGGGGAGCCAAGGTGGACAATCTGTACTGTGAAGTCAATGAAAATATCAAAGCCTACGGGGTAGCCGTCCACCGCCACACGCCGGAGATTGAAGAGCAGCTGGGGTATGCGGCCGGGGAGCAGGTATTGATTAATTTTACTCCCCACCTGGTTCCCATGAACCGGGGGATTCTCATTACAGCCTATGCTTCCCTGAAGAAAGAGGTTTCCTATGAGGAAGTCCGGAGGGCTTATGACAAATATTATGCTTCCGAGAAGTTCGTCCGTGTTCTTGACCAGGACGTGTGCCCCCAGACCAAATGGGTGGAAGGCAGCAACTATGTGGATGTGAATTTTAAGATTGACAAGAGGACCGGCCGCATCATTATGATGGGAGCTATGGATAACCTGGTGAAGGGGGCAGCGGGACAGGCGGTACAGAATATGAACCTGATGTTCGGCCTGAAGGAGAGCCAGGGCCTGGAGCTGGTTCCCATGTTTCCGTAATACGTCTTTTTTATATTATCACTTAGCGGGGGATGACCTATGACGATTCGAACCATGACCATAGATGACTATGA
>CAJUMM010000155.1 GCA_910586955.1 uncultured Lachnospiraceae bacterium
AAAATCCCAAAACAGCGGAATCCCGGAAGCGCCCGGCAGTAATTACAGACCCAGAATGGGGCTGGAGGCCCTGCCAGAAAAAGGGGCGCTGTAGGGATGAAGCGGAACTAGGATCAAAGCAGAACTGGAATCAAAGCGGAACTGGAACTCAAAAACAGCGGAATCCCGGACAATGCCCAGAAGGATTTACAGACGCAAAGCGTCTGGAAATTCTTCTAGTACAGGGGCATTGGTAGGGATGGAGCGGAACTCAAAATAGGAGGAAGCATGAGCATTCAAGTAACAGATTTCGGCATCACATCGGAGGGCCAGCAGGTGAAGCAGTACACCATGGTAAACAGAAACGGCATGAAAGCGGTGTTTTTGAACTATGGGGCGGTTATTACCCAGCTTCATGTGCCGGACAAAGACGGGAACCTTAGGGATGTAGTGTGGGGTTATGAGGACATAGCCGGCTATGAGAAGAACAAGCCGGGCTTCGGCTCTGCTATCGGACGCAATGCCAACCGCATCGGCGGGGCCCGGATTACCCTGGGAGGGAAAACCTACGATCTCTTAAAAAACAACGGGGAAAACAATCTGCACGGCGGGGAGCCCGGTTACAACCGGAGAATGTGGAAGGGAACCATTGCAGACGATAACAAGGTGGAGTTTACCATCCACAGTCCGGATGGGGATCAGGGATTTCCGGGGAATCTGGAAGTAAAGATTTCCTACATATTGTCGGATGATAATGAGCTGCGGATTTCCTACGAAGCCAAGGGAGATCAGGATACGGTGGTTAATCTGACGAACCACAGCTATTTTAACCTGGATGGCCAGGAGTCAGACAGTGTGCTGGAACAAGAGGTCTGGATGGATGCGGATGCCTTTACCCCCACAGACGACGGACTGATTCCTACGGGAGAAATCCGGCCGGTGGAGGGAACGCCTATGGATTTCCGGACCTTCCACGCTTTGGGAGAGCGTATTGACGCCGGCTATGAGCCTTTGAAGCAGGCGGGAGGCTACGACCACAATTATGTACTGAACAACGAAGGGAAATTCGCCCTTTGCTGCAAACTGCGGTCCTTAAAGAGCGGGATCTCTATGGAGGTTTATACGGATCTGCCGGGCATGCAGCTCTATGCAGCTAATTTCCTGGAAGACGAGGCAGGGGGGAAGAAGGGAAAAGTGCATCCCAAGCGCAGTGCCGTCTGCTTTGAATCCCAGTATTTTCCGGATGCTCCTCACCATGAGAATTTCAAAAGCACCATTTTAAAGGCAGGAAACATTTATAAGACCGTGACTGCTTACCGTTTTACCGTGGAAGGATAGAGGGAGAAGCTATGGCAAGATACATCATGGCCCTGGATGCAGGAACCACCAGCAACCGCTGTATTCTCTTCAACCAGGCCGGAGAGATCGTAAGGGTAGTCCAGAAAGAGTTTCCCCAGTATTTCCCGAAGCCGGGCTGGGTGGAACACGATGCAAAAGAGATCTGGTCCACCCAGATCGGCGTGGCGGTAGAGGCCATGATGGCGGCGGGGGCTTCTGCAGAAGACATTGCTGCCATCGGCATTACCAATCAGAGGGAGACTACCATTGTCTGGGACAAACAGACCGGGGAGCCTGTCTGCCCGGCCATTGTCTGGCAGTGCCGCAGGACTTCCGGGTACTGCGACGAGCTGCGGGCCAAAGGCCTTACGGAAATGTTCCGGGAGAAAACAGGCCTTGTGATTGACGCCTATTTCTCGGGAACCAAGCTCAAATGGATTCTGGATCATGTGGAGGGAGCCAGAGAGAGGGCCCAAAGAGGGGAATTGCTTTTTGGAACTGTGGAGACCTGGCTGATCTGGAAGCTCACCAAGGGAGCGGTCCATGTGACGGATTACTCCAATGCCTCCCGGACCATGCTGTTTAATATCCGGACCCTTTCCTGGGATGAAGATATTTTAAAGGAGCTTAACATTCCTGCCTCCATGCTGCCGGAGGTAAAGCCCTCCAGCTGTGTATACGGGAAAACGGATCCCGGATTTTTCGGAGGGGAGATTCCCATTGCCGGGGCGGCGGGAGATCAGCAGGCGGCTCTCTTCGGCCAGACCTGCTTTGGGCCGGGGGAGGCCAAGAACACTTACGGAACGGGCTGTTTTCTCCTGATGAATACAGGTGAAAAGCCGGTATTTTCCGCAAACGGGCTGGTGACCACCATTGCCTGGGGGCTGGAGGGAAAGGTAACTTATGCCCTGGAAGGCTCCGTATTCGTGGCAGGGGCCGCCATCCAGTGGCTGCGGGATGAGATGAAACTGATTGAGAGTGCAGCCCAGTCGGAGGCAGCGGCTTTGCGGGTGGAAGACACAGCGGGCTGCTATGTGGTTCCGGCCTTTACCGGGCTTGGAGCTCCCTATTGGGACCAGTATGCCCGGGGAGCCATTGTGGGCCTCACCCGTGGGGTAAACCGGGATCACATCATCCGGGCTGCCTTAGAGTCCCTGGCTTACCAGACGGCGGACGTGATCCGCTCCATGGAGGCGGATGCGGGACTTCCCTTAAGGGCCTTGAAGGTGGACGGAGGAGCATCGGCCAACAATTTTATCATGCAGTTCCAGGCGGATATTATGGGGGCTCCGGTGAAGCGTCCGGCCTGTGTGGAGACTACGGCTCTGGGGGCCGCTTATCTGGCCGGCCTGGCTGTGGGGTACTGGCAGGACAAAGGGGACGTGCTGGATAACTGGCGGACCGACCGGATATTTGAGCCCCGGATGGAGGAAGAAGAGCGCAGGAAGAAGATGCGGGGCTGGCAGAAGGCCGTAAAGGCCTCCTTTGGCTGGGCCAGGGAGGATTCTTAGAAGATTAACATAAGCAATAAAAAACAGCGTAATCCCGTACAATGCCCAGAAGGATTTACAGACGCAAAGCGGCTGGAAATTCTTCTAGTACAGGGGCATTGGGAGGGATGGAGCGGAACTGGAATCAAAGCGGAACTGGAATAGGAGGAAGAACATGAAAAATTTAAAAGGAACCAAAACGGAGCAGAACCTGATGACTGCATTTGCAGGAGAGTCCCAGGCCAGGAATAAGTATACCTATTTTGCATCCAAGGCAAAGAAAGACGGCTATGTACAGATTGCGAAGATCTTTGAGGAGACGGCGGACAACGAGAAAGAACACGCCAAGATGTGGTTTAAGCTTCTGGAGGGAGGCAGCGTCAAAGATACGGTTTCCAACCTGAAAGCAGCTGCGGAAGGGGAAAATTACGAGTGGACCGATATGTATGCCGGTTTTGCAAAAGAGGCAAAGGAAGAAGGGTTCGACGAGATTGCTGCTCTCTTTGAAGGAGTGGCGGCCATTGAGAAGGAGCATGAGGAGCGCTACCGCAAGCTGCTGGAGAAGGTAGAGGGCGGCGTGGTATTTTCCAGGGACGGGGATGTGATCTGGCAGTGCACCAACTGCGGCCATATCTGCGTAGGGAAGAAAGCGCCGGAGGTCTGTCCTGTCTGCGCCCATCCCCAGGCATATTTTCAGGTAAAAGCGGAGAATTATTAAGGAGAGGCACACATGGCTGCTTATGAAACATGGCTGAAGACAGAAGAGGAATGGATCGGCGTATACTGTAAAAAGATACGTCGCCGTTCCCTGTGCATGGTGGTTCCCCTGA
>CAJUMM010000156.1 GCA_910586955.1 uncultured Lachnospiraceae bacterium
CGGGCGGTAAGCACTGCATTTTCCGACGCCTTTCCCTCTCTCTTGTTGAAGCCTCCCGGGATCTTTCCCACGGAATAGAGCTTCTCCTCAAATTCTACGCTTAAGGGGAAGAAATCAATTCCGTCCCTGGGCTTGTCAGAGGCCGTAGCCGTAGACAGCACAGTGGTTTCCCCATAGTGCATGAAAGCAGCTCCGTTGGCCTGCTTTGCCACCCGGCCTACATCTACGGTCAGTGTACGGCCGGCCAGTTCCATTGAATAACTCTTGTACATATTGTTCTCCTTGCTTTGGGCGTAGGAGAAACCGAAACTACTGACAGAAACACACCCCTGTATGTGCCTGTCAGTGGTCTCGGAACCTTTCTCCTACGGGGTTGACGGGTTACAATAAATCTGCCTGAAAGAACAGAAAAAAGGGCGGAAGAATCCCTCCGCCCTTCTTATGCTTATTTTCTGAGTCCTAATCTCTCAATCAGGCTGCGGTATCTTGCAATATCCGTTTTCTTCAGATAAGCCAGCATATTCCGCCTCTGGCCAACCATTTTCAGAAGACCTCTTCTGGAATGGTGATCCTTCGGATTGTTCTGCAGATGCTCTGTCAGTTCCTGGATACGTGCGGTGAGAATGGCCACCTGCACTTCCGGTGAACCTGTGTCGCCCTCTTTCAGGCCATACTCGGCAATGATAGCCTGTTTCTTTTCTTTTGCGATCATAATGACTGCCTCCTTTTTTTCATTCGCCGTATATTAAGCAATGGCCGGAGTGTCCGATTACCGAATATCGGCAGATTTCATACCTTGATTACTCTAACACAGATCCCAGAATGTGTCAAGGAATTTTCTATCCTTCTTTGCACTCCGGATAAGGAAACCTTTCCTGGCTGGAAGCCGTAGCTTTGGAAAGCTGCAGGACGATCTCGCTGAAATACCGGGGGCTCACCGCATCCAGAGTGAACCGGTTCTCCGGCTTAATCTTATCGTAGATATAGCTTCCCCGCTTCACCGTTCCGGACTTATAGAAAGCAGCGCCGTAGACCGTCACATCGTCGTTCTCATCCCCCACAAAGCTGCCGGAGAAGGCAAGCTCCACCGCAATCCCTTCATCTTCCCGGTAGAAGGTATCGTAGACGCCTCCATCCTGTACGGAACCCCGGTACCATCCCATACCCTGGAGTTTACCGGAAAGAGAAAGGCCGTTTAAGCTCATTCCTCCGAACCGTGCCAGCTCCGCCGCTCCCTTTTCCTCCTCCGTAATACGGTAGACCGTCCGCTCCAGCTGCTCCATTGGCTGGGTGATCTCATAGTCCGAAAGCTGCTCCTTCCAGGCTGTAAGCTCCTCCCCGGAAAGCTCCGTGGGATGTACCAGCCCTACGGCCGCATCTTCGGGAAGCTTAAGTTCCTCTTCTTCCCTGGTGTTGAAGCTTCCGTCTTCCATATAACGGAAAGTCTCCTTTAAGGTTCCCTCTTCATAAATACCCCAGATAAGGCCGATGGCAAACTGGTGCATTACCGGATTGTTTACAAAGAGCTCCTTCCAGGCCTCCGCCTTCCAAAGCCTCTCCCCAATAAGCGCCTGCTCCAGCCGCAGCTTCTGGTTGGAAACTACGGTTTTGAGCTGTTTTTTCAGCTGCTTATACTCTCCATAGGCTGCAGCCGCCTGTTCTTCCTGATCCCGCTTCCCGGGAGCCGGAAGATTCTTAAGCTTCTTCCCCTCCCCGTCATAGACCTCCAGCTCCAATGCCGGGGTCAGATAGACGGAAAAACTCCTGGTTCCGTAGTCAAAGGCCCGTTTGAAGCTTTCGTCAAAGCCCAGGTTGGGAACAATGCGGTCTTCCAGCTCCGCCCGGCTGATACCTAAGGAGGAAGCTGCAAACTCCAGGGCTTCCCCTGCTGCCAGTTTCACCTGGCGGAATTTAAATTTCCGGGAAATCTGATCCACCAGAAGGAGGGCCTGGGAGCTTCCGTTCAAAGCCAGGGCCTTCACTGCCTCTGCGGCCATGGCGCCCCTGGCGTGCTGGGGCCATTCCTGAATCTGCTTCTTAAAAGCAGGGACGATCGCTTCGCCTCCGTGAATGGAAGCCGCATAGAGGACCCATTTCTTCTTCGCCTCGGCTCCTGCCTCCAGCCACTTGTCAAACAATTCGGCCATATACCGGTGAAGCTCTTTCTCCTCAAGCTCTTTGGAAAGACGGGCCCCGTCACCACTCACCCCTGGAACGGAAAGGTCCGCATAGGCCACAAGAAGGGCCTGCATATATTCCTGGGAAGCCTCCGCCCCGTCTTTTTTATGTACCACAGGGAAAGGCGTCTCGTAAGCCCAGGCTACTTTGCGCTTCTTTCCTCCTTTTAGCACTTCCGCCGCCAGTTCCTCCGGCGTCTTTGATTTCTGTTCTCCCAGGTCTATGCTGCCGGCGCCCAGGCATTCCTCTAAGATTCCTTTCAATTTCTTGCTCTTCTCCCGGCTAAGTGCCTCCATCAGCTCTTCCCGGAAGTTTTCTGCTCCCCACCGGTTCATTACCGAAATGGCCAGCTCCCGCTCCTGGGACTTCTTGGAGCCAAGCAGGGTCCGGATCTTTGGTTCCCACTCCCGGTGCCCTGCACAGACGGAAGCCAGGACCTCCTTCACCTGCTTGGAACTATCCATGGCACTGGAGAAAATAGCCTCTTCCTCCTCCTGAAAGAAGCGGTCAAGCACCCGCAGGCAGATCCCCCGGCCCACCGCCGTGCTGGCTTTTAAAGCCTCCCGGAATTCCTCCCTGCGCTCCTTCCCTCTCCGGGACAGGACTTCCGCAGAAACATCCAGGATCACCTTTTTATCCGTATCGGAGTAATAGCAGGAAACAATCCCCTCTACAGCATCCGCCTGATATTGGACGGGAAGTCCTTCTTTCTCGAATATCTGCACCAGATGCTCCATTTGTTCCTCGCAGTTCTTCCGGTAAGTTTTCTCATCCCTCTTTCCCCGGTAAGAGAAGATATTCTGGGTGAAATATGTTCCCTGCATCCGCAGTCCTTCCAGGATCAGCCCCCGGCGGAACATCCGGCCGCCGTTTTTCTGCAGGCTTTTCAGCTTCTGGAATCTCTGGTAATTGTAATTGTATTCTCCTCTCCAGCTATTGACATAGGGATAGAGAGCGGATAATTCTCCTTCTCCCAGGAGATACTGCCGGGCCTCGGTTCTGCCGTTTGTCATCCCCTCCAACAGTTCGTCTGCCATCTTGGTCTGATAGGCCCCGGAATAAGAAGCGTCCATTTCTTTAAATAAAGCCGGATTTCCTTTCTGCACCTGGCGCATAAGAAACTGGTATTCCTCCGTGGAAGCCTTTTCTGCCACCGTCCGGGTCTCCCTGGGATACCGGGCGGCAAACCGGCTCAGTCCATCCTCATCTCTTCTTCCCAAATACCAGCGGATATAGCGCTCCGGCGGAACAGGCAAAATCTCTTCCAGCCGCTCCTTGTGGGCTGCATACCAGGAGCCCCCGGACATATCCTGGCAGGCGTTTAATGTGTTCTCCGGATCA
>CAJUMM010000157.1:0-992 GCA_910586955.1 uncultured Lachnospiraceae bacterium
TTTCCTTAATTTGCCCATGTCCTTTGGGCATAAAGGTACACCCGCAGGGTGTTTCAATCATTATTTTATTTCTTAACAGCTTCTTACCCATACAGCCGGCATTCCCGGTACTTGGAAAAGGCGCTGCCGCTGCGGCCACAAAGCCCCACGGCCATCCGTATTACCTCCGGCAAGAACTCATCCCACTTTACTTCCAGGATCATCACCGGCTCCCCTGCAGGAACGGTCAGGCAGTCCGGGTTTAGGAAATCCGTACTTCCAAGCCCCGTGCGGATATGGTAATCCAGAGTCACCCGCACATTTCCAGGCCCATAGACAAAGGGCTCCCGGGTATAATCCACAATGGTTTTCGCTCTCAGGCCCTGGGAACGCATCTTGCTGTAAAGCTCCATCGCCAAAGGCCTGCCGCTTCCGGGCATCCAGTCCAAGGGGGACTCTGCAAGGTCCAGAGCCTCCTCCCGGGTCAAAACCACAGACTGCTTACAGCCTAGGCCTCCCTTCTTTTTCTTTTTCTCCAGACGGATAAAACCGGTATCCCCGTTGTAATACCGCAGGCGGAATTTCTCCCGCACATTGACCCCATCGATCTTTTCCCGCAGCGCCTGATCCCCAGGCGTGTCAAAATACAGGCTCCGCACCTGGTATCTGCCTTCCGGCCCTGCGTGTTCGTCCGGTTTTGCCACTGCCCGCATCCGCTGCCGGAGGGTGAATAGATCGGAGAGGGAAATTTGGTATTTCCATTCGTTTCTGTAAGTTTCCATCTCTTCCTCCTTCTTTCTATGCTATTCTAAGGGAGTTTCCTTAAGGGAAGCTTAGAAAAAATCCGCCGGCTGTGACCAGCCGGCGAATTTTGTGTGAACGTTATGTGAAATTTGAGCTTTCATTTTCCCTGGGAGAGCTTAAAGGAAGCTCCACCGTAAAACGGATCCGGTTTTCTCCCGGATAGGAGGCACGGATTTTCCCCCGGAACATCTGGGTTATAGCCCGGGCGG
>CAJUMM010000157.1:1002-3413 GCA_910586955.1 uncultured Lachnospiraceae bacterium
AAGCCGATGCCGCAGCCTCCGTCCCTCTGGGTCCGTGCCGGACTGGCACGGTAAAAGCGGTCAAAAAGCGTATCCGGCGGAACATCCGGCAGGACTTCCACCGGGTTTTCTACCGTCAGCCTTGCCTTCCGGCCGGAAACCTCCAGGCACACTTTAAGCTCTCCTCCTGCCGCCCCGTACTTTACCCCGTTGTCCAGGAGAATCCCCGCAAGCTGGTCCAGATAACCCGGCTCTCCGAGAACTTTAATGCCGGTTGCCAGATTGAGCTTTATTTCCATTCCCCGGCTCCCTGCGGCCTCCCGGAACTCTCCGGCTCTTCTCTCAATCAAAGAACTCCAGTCCACCTCTTCCAAGGGGACGCTGCCTCCACCTTCGTCCGTCCGGGCCAGGAGAAGAAGATTTTCCGTCAGCCTGTGCATGCGCTCTGTCTGGCTCCGGATATTCCTGCTCCATCTGCTCTCTCCCTGATGCAGTTCCAGCGCGTCCGTATTTGCCATCAGGATGCCAAGGGGCGTCTTCATCTCATGTCCTGCATTGCTGACAAACTGCCGCTGCTTCTCCATATTTTCCGCCAGGGGCCGGATGATCCGGCCGGAGACCAAAAAGAGAATCACGGACAAAAGCCCCATAGAAACAATCCCTGCCAGAAGCAGGGCGGACACTGTATTTAAAAGTGCACGGGTAGGAAGGGACATATCCAGAAAAACCAGGCGCCAGGCCCCGCCTTCCCCCTGCAGGGCCGCATATTTGTAGGAACCCGTCTTTCCCCGGGCTTCATTTTCCCTAAGGGCATTTTGGATAAGCTTTTGGATCTCCTCCTCTTCCAGTTCCACCATGCCCAGATATTCCACCGAAGACACCGTTCCTTCCGGATCCATGCTGACAATCACTGCCCCTGCCGGCATGGGATCGGGACTGATCCGGTATCCAAAGGCCGGATAAGGGGGACGCCTCCCGGGTTTTGGAGGCCTTCTGTCCTCTGCAAGGGAAGCCAAGGTTTCCTCCGCCGACTGTTCCATGCGGATATACCCGAACACAGCCGCCCCCGCCCCCAGGATTGCAATCAAAATGGAGAGGGAAATCATGGCGGCCGCCATAAACTTCCGGCGCAGGGACCGGATCACGGCTCTGCCTCCAGGGCATAGCCAACATTGCGCTTGGAAATGATTTTCACATCCGCCTCCAGCTCCGAAAGCTTCCGGCGCAGATAAGAGATATACACCCAGACGGTCCCTGCCTGGGCTTCCGTATCATAGCCCCAGACCCGTTCCAGGATTTTCTCCGCTGTAAAATAGATCCCCGGATTCAGCATAAAAAGCTCCATCAGCCGGGTTTCCAGCCTGCTCATGGGAATCTTCCTTTCCTCCCTGCGCAAAAGGCAGGCGTTCCGGTCCAGGGAAATATTTCCGTATACAGCCACATCCGGCGTGTATGTCTCCCTGCGGCGCAGCATGGCCCGCACCCGGGCCAGAAATTCCTCCATGGCAAAGGGTTTGGGGAGGTAATCGTCCGCCCCCAGATTCAGGCCGAGAATCCGGCTCTCCACCTCCGATTTCGCTGTCAGCAGAAGGATAGGCGTCCGGTTTCCCTCCCGGCGCAGTTGTTTCAATACCTCCAGGCCGTCCATTTTCGGCATCATAATATCCAGGACGATACCGTCATACACCCCGTTTTGCGCATACCAGAGAGCAGCCTCCCCGTCGGAAACCGTATCTGTCATATAATTGTGATAGGCGAGAATATCCGCCAATGCCTCCGACATGGCGGCTTCATCCTCCGCAAGCAGCAACTTCACGGCACTTCACCTCCGTCTTCTTTTCTCCGGTCAGGAGACAGGGATGCCGCTCTCTTTCAAAAGCTCCAACACCCGGTCACGGATGCCCTCGTCAAAGAAGCCGAAAGCCTCGTCAGGCAGATCCTTTTTTGCCAGTCCCCGTTCCAGCCGGTCCCTGCGGTAAAACCCTATGGTATACAGGGTAAAAAAGCACAACCTGCTTCTGCCTCCGCTCCGCACAGTGGCCGTTTTCTTCTCCTGGCCCTGCCGGATCTCTGCAATATCCGAAAGGCGCACCAGAATAGAGTAGGGCGTGCTGCCCTCCAGAAAGGCAAAGTGAGGTGTCAGTACAAAGCGTCCCGGCGTATCCTTGGAACCTGGCCCTGTGATGGTATAAGAAATCCCATGGCTTTCATCCGCTTCCAGCATCTCCCGGGCCAGAAGCTCCCTTTCACTCTCACCAAGCCCTAAGGCTCTCACATTTTTATCTATCTTCCGGCCGTAGCGTTTGGGGTTCAGGGCCGGAAAAAGTACTGCCAGATATATGGCAGAGACAAAAAATCCAGCCAGAAAACCTCCAAGAGCACTGTAAAGTACATCTTCCGCCCCGCTTCCGCCAATCATGGACAGCCCTCCC
>CAJUMM010000158.1 GCA_910586955.1 uncultured Lachnospiraceae bacterium
TTGCATTCACTAAGCGCCAGCGTTTTCATAGGGTTCCGGCTAAGATAAGGTTCCTGAACCGCTGGCAGCCGTCAACCAACACTTCCAGTAAATCGAATGCAGTGGGTAGCAATCACTCTCATTGTATCGCAAAAAGATGCCATAATTCTGAATGCAAAACTGCTTTTAAAATCTCACAAAGCTATTTTTGAGGAAGGAATAAATTGCTCTCACAAACTGCGTTACAGAATCCCCATCTTAGCTGGAACCCTATGAAATATCCCCCAAGGGAATTTCTCTTGCCAGTCCTTGGAGAACGCAAGCCGCAGGCAGTGAGCTAGGCCTATATGGATCGGACCATTTTCTTGCCCGAAGGGCCAAGCCTGCGCCCTGCATGTCCATTTGGCGAGAGACTGTCCCTCCAAACGGGAGTGGGGCGCCTATGCTCAGAAAAAAGTAAAGCAACCGGAAGATAAATTTGTTGCTGGAGACTGCCAGCAGTTAAGAAACCTTATCTTAGCCGGAACCCTATGAAAACGCCGGTCCTTAGCGAACACGAGCCAAAGGCGAAGTGTGAGCTTAGTACCGTTGCGTTTGAATGGAGCGAAAGCGTGTTCCGGATGGGATAAGGTTTCTTAACCGCGTCCGCCTTCACCCACAACTTCCACTTTGCTGGTGCAAACGTTTCATTTTTATAAGTCCCCCCATGGATTCACTTCGCTATTTTTATTTGAATAGTACTTGACAATACATAGTAGTAGGTGTAATCTAATACCAGAGGAGGGAAAGGAATGAATCCACAGTTTAAAAAAGGGGTGCTGGAGCTGATTGTTCTGGAGTCTGTGCGGAGGAAGGATATGTACGGGTATGAACTGGTGGAAGAGGTTTCCCGGGTGATAGATGTAAACGAGGGGACCATCTATCCGCTGTTGAAACGGCTGACCAACGAGCATTATTTCGAGACATATCTGCGGGAGTCCTCGGAGGGACCTCCCAGGAAGTATTACCACGTGACGGCTGCCGGGATTTTATACCGGGATAGGCTGGCCGCAGAGTGGGAAGAATTTCAGGTGAAGGTCGGCAGATTTTTGAAGGAGGAAACTAGGGAATGAATAAGGAGATTTTTTTGGGTGAGCTGCGAGGATACCTTCAGATTCTGGAAGACCAGGAGCAGGAGGATATTCTGGAGGAGTACGCCCAGCATATTGATATCAAGATTCAGAAAGGCCAGAGCGAAGAGGAGGCCATCCGTGACTTTGGGTCTGTGAAGGAGCTGGCGGCAGAGATTCTGGAAGCTTATCATGTGAAACCGGGATTTCCGGGAGAGAAACCGGGAAACCGTCTGCCGGAACTGACAAAAGAAACGGCGGCAGAGGGAAAAAGGCTTCTGGGCCGGATGGGACGCTTTCTAAAAGGGAAGGGTGAGGCCTGTTCCAGAGGAATCGGCAGAGGATACCGATGGATGAGAAGAAAGTGCAGGTTTTTTGCATCCTGGCTCCGGCGTTTGTTTTCCGGAAAGAAAGGGTGGAACGGGGTAGAGAAAGAAAAGATATGTGAGGAAGGCATGGATATGGAGACGGCAGGCGTGGAAAGAAACGAAGGACTTCCGGCTTTGGAGGTGCAGAGGAAATCCTGGCAGAAAGCGCAGACAGAGAAGAGAGGCTTTTGGGAGAATATAAGCTGCGGCATCGGAGCAGTCTGGAAGGGGCTGGTAAAGGGAACGGTAGTTTGCTGGAACGCAGGTATAGCCTTCTGTATCTGGGGCCTGCGCCTGGTCTGGAACCTGGCTTGGGTGATGGCGGCTGTGATGTTCGGAGGGCTGGCGGTGTTGGCTCTGGCAGGCCTTGGTATGCTGTTGGTACTGCAGTTTCAAGGCTATCCACTGGTGGGAATGATGCTCTTAATTCTGGGCGGGGTCCTCATTTTCGGTTCTTTAAGCTGCGGGGCATTTAGCCTGCTGATACGAAAAAAACCTCAGGGAGATTCCGGCAGGCAGAAACCGGGGACAGAGGGAGAGGAAACGGCGGAGGAAGAGATGGAAGAACCGGAGGAAACAGAGGAGCATAAAGAGATTGAGGAGCGGGAAAGATTTTCAGAGGAGGTGCGTCATGAGTAGATTACATAAGATTTTGCTTGGGGTTTTCTGCGGAGGCGTACTGCTCTGCGGCATCGGCCTGGGGGTAATGGTTCTGGAATTTTCCGAAGTGACCTACGGAGGGATTCAGATCGTAGGGGGAACGGAGATGGAGACGAAGGATATGGATGTGAAGTTTGAGCCCGGGGAAACCTTCCGGATGGGAATCCGCAATGTGAATGGCTACGGGGATATGGACGAGATCCTGGAAGACCTTTCAGTGCCGGAGAATACGGTCCGGTTCCGGGTCACCTACAATGGGGCCAGGGTGGAGCCAGAGGTTTATTGTGATGAAGAAAACCATGAGATTTATTTTCACCGGTATTGGAAGGGCGGAGACGATCTGGCGGTCATTATGGAGGTGAAGGATCTGTTTCTGGAAAGTATCCGGGAGCGGAAGATATATACCTACGATGCCATTGATTTTGAAGAGATCCAGGTGAGAATCAACCCTGCCAACCGGGAGGACGTGTACCTGCTCTTTTAAGATTTCTGTAAGAAATCCGACGATCCTTTTGTAAGAAATATTTCCTATCATGGATTCAGGCTTGATGGAAGGAGATAAAATCATGAACGAATGTGTGCTGGTGGTGGATGATGACAGAGAGATTGTAAAGGCGATTGCCCTTCTCCTGGAGAAAGAGGGCTACCGGGTGCTCAAGGCTTATGACGGGATGGAGGCCCTGGAACTGGTGGCAGAGCAGCCGGTGCGGCTGATCATTATGGATGTAATGATGCCAAAACTGGACGGCTTGTCTGCGGTAATGAAGATCCGGGAGCGGAGGAATCTGCCTATTATCGTCCTAAGTGCCAAGAGTGAGGACACCGACAAGGTGCTGGGGCTTTCCATGGGAGCGGACGATTATGTGTCTAAGCCCTTCAATCCCCAGGAGCTTGCTGCCAGGGTGAAGAGCCACCTCAGGCGCTACACCCTTCTTGGAGACATCAACGCACAGAGCCAGGAGGACCGGATTGAAAACGGGCGCCTGTGTTACCGGATGCAGGAGCGGACCCTCTATGCGGACGGGGAGCCGGTGAAGCTTACCGCCACAGAGACCAAGATCGTGGATCTCCTGATGCGGAACCGGGGCCGGATCTTTCCGGCGGAGGAGATTTACCGGCGGGTCTGGGAGGAGGATGCCTTCGCCCCGGAGAATACGGTGATGGTCCATATCCGGCGCATTCGGGAAAAGATTGAACTCAATCCAAAGGAGCCAGAATATTTAAAGGTGGTGTGGGGAATTGGATACAAAATGGAGAAAAT
>CAJUMM010000159.1 GCA_910586955.1 uncultured Lachnospiraceae bacterium
CACCGTAATCACCTTGGGACTGGTCCCCGGCACCGTAATGCTGCAGCGTCTCGGCCCCTTATTTCCCGCCGCACAGCAGACCACAAAGCCGGCGTCCCAGGCAGCCTCCACCGTCTCCAAAAGACCGGATTTCCCGGAAATTGCCTCCGCCGTACTGCCTACGGAAATATTAATCAGGCGGACATTGTACTCCCGTCCGTGGGATATCAGCCACCAGAGGGCTTCAATCACCGTTTTACTGTTTCCGTTTCCCATCCTGTCCAGTACTTTCAGGGAAACAAAATGACACCGCGGCGCAAGTCCCTGATACCTTCCGCCGGATGCCGCTCCCGTTCCTCCGATGATCCCGGATACATGTGTCCCATGGCCGCAGTCATCAAACACATCTTCCGTATGATTCAAAAAATTATAGGCATATGCCAGCCTTCCCTTCAAATCGGGGTGCCGGGCATCCATCCCGGAATCCAGCACCGCCACCCCGATCCCTGCACCGTCACAGCCCAGGCCGTAAGCGTAGGAAGCTCCCACAAGCTCACGCACACGATTCATAGCAAAACTCTCTCCTGCCTTTTCTACTATCCTATGCTTGAGCCTTCCCGGCTGCTATTCGAAACAGGACAAAGCCCACGGCAAACATCACAGCCAGAACTGCCACACCGGCTCTGGAGGTGTCAAAGAGCTGGGTGGAAATTCCCATAAGAAGAGTTCCCATAAAGGCTGCCCCTTTGCCGAAAATATCGAAAAAGCCGAAATATTCCGCCGCCTTCTCCCTGGGAATAATCTTGGCAAAATAGGAACGGGATAAGGACTGGATGGCTCCCTGGAACACGGCCACCCACACCGCCAGAAACCAGAACTCCCATGCCTTATCAAGCTGCAGGGCAAAGAGCACCACAAAGAAGTAGCCCACAATGGACACCTGAATAAGCTTTGTCCCCTGAACCCGTTTGGAGAGCTGTCCAAAGAGAATGGAGCAGGGAAACGCCACCACCTGGGTCAGGAGAAGGGCCAGAAGCAGATTGGTATCCGTGATCCCCACGTCCTTCCCATAGGAAGTAGCCATGTCAATGATGGTGTACACGCCGTCAATATAGAAAAAGAAAGCCAGAAGGAAATACCAGATCTCCGGCTTCTCCCGGATCTCCGAAAAAATCTTCTTAAGCCGCCGGAAACTGTCCCTCACAGGATGCTCCCCGGGCTCCACATAATATTTCTGCTCATAACTCTTTAGAAGAGGCAGTGTTACCAGAAGCCACCAGGCCCCATTCACCAGAAAAGCAATGGCCATGGCGGCATTTCCCGTAATCCCTATGGTATCCGAGAACAGTACAAAAACCAGGCTGAACACAAAGGGAATACAGCTTCCGATATAACCCCAGGCATAGCCCTGGGCGGAAATTACATCCATCCGCTCTTCTGTAGTCACGTCCCCCAGCATAGCGTCGTAAAAGACCAGGCTGGCATTTAAGCCCACTTTGGCAACCACATACACCGCCAGAAAAGCAAGCCAGGATTTTGGGACCGAAAGTCCCCCGCAGCCGATAACTCCCATCATCATAAAAAAGGTAAAGACCGGCTTTTTAAAACCTTTTGTGTCCGCCAGGCTTCCAAGCACGGGACCCAGTACCGCCACCAGAACCGTCACAAGGGAAGTTGCGTAGCTGAAATAGGCCGTGGAATCTGCTGGGGAGATCCCGCTGGCCTGGGCTATATTCTTATAGTAGATGGGGATGATGGTAGATGCCAAGAGTACAAAGGCAGAATTTCCCACATCATAGAGAATCCACCGCTTCTCCAATTTCGTCATTTTATTCATCTTATCCCTCCCGGCGCTTCCTCATAGTTCCGGTGAAGCCTTTGGCTTAAAGGCTCTTCTCCTTCAATCCCTTCCACATACTCCCGGATCACCCGGACAGCCGGACCCACTGCCTGCTCCATCCGCTTCTCAAGAAACCTGCAGCTCTCCTTGCAGGAAGGATTGGGAATGCCGTTCATAATCAGTCCCCCCAGGCCCTTCTTCTGGCCAATGAGGGTAAAGACTGCCCGCAGAAAATGTTCCTTCCAGGGACCCGGACACTGGAAACTCCGGATGCAGAAATGAAATCCACGGATGCTCTGATCAATCTGGTCTGCCGTCACTCCTTCAAAAACCGAAGCAATGGCCTCCTCCGTATCCAGATCCCGGATCAGATGCCGGGTACAGCAGTGACGGGCCGGATCAAAACCGTCCCTCTCCAGAAGATAACGGTCAAAATCCGTCTCAATCTCCAGATGTCCCAGACCATGCTCCTCCATATAACAGCCAATATAGGGATGGCACTCACTGTCCAGAATGAAATGGCAGAGGAAGCCGCACAGATAGGACAGCAGCACGTAGCTTGGCCGCTCCTGGTAGCGTTTTCTTCCCATCTCAAAGAAATCCGAAGCCTTCTCCTTGTGCATCTTAACTCCCAGCTGGTTCACCCGGTTCTTTCCGAAAGGCCGGTAATAGAAAACCAAATCCGGGCCGTGAAGCCCCAGAAGATAGGCAGCCTTATTTTCCTTTATGATCTGCCGGATCTCTTTGGGGAGAGAACGGTAAACTGCTTTTCCAAATTTATAATGCGCATATGTAGCCGGCATTTTCCTACACTCCTTTGGTTTATTCCTGTTTATTATTCTCTCATAAAACCAGAGGTTATACAAGTAATTTTCACACATTTGCCGTTCCCACATAGTATGGGATTGTAAATAATTATTTTGGAGGATTTCTCATGAGTGATTTAACGGCTACAAACTGTGGATGCGGGTGCAACGAAATGAGCAGCAACAACGGATGCTGCAGCTGGATCTGGATTATCCTGCTTCTCTCCTGCTGCTGCGGCGGCAACGGCGGCTTCTTCGGCGGCAACGGCGGATGCAATGGCGGATGCGGCGACAACAGCTGCCTGTGGATCATCCTGCTGCTCTTCTGCTGCGGCGGCAACGGCTTCTTTGGCGGCAACGGCGGATGCGGGTGCGGATGCTAATCTGCGGTACGAAAAGAACCGGCTCCTAAGGAGCCGGTTCTTTCATCGCATCTTCCGTCTCGAAAGATTCAACCATTTCCTCCGGCTCTGCAGGCCTATGTTCCTGCTTATGCTGCAGGCATTCCATGTCAATCTCATATACAGTCGTAGGGTCTATGATCAGCTGTTCCTTCATCCAGATTTT
>CAJUMM010000160.1 GCA_910586955.1 uncultured Lachnospiraceae bacterium
AGGATGCGGTATAAAAATAGTTTCCTTCTGGCCTGCAGCCTGCTTTTCTATGCCTGGGGCGGGATCTCCTATGCCCTGCTTATGATCGGCGTAATCCTTTTGAATTTTTCCGGCGGGTACTGGCTGTCTTCCCGGGAGGGTAAGAGCCGGAAAAGGATTCTGGCAGCGGTTATCTTTTTAAACCTGCTGATTCTGTTTTTCTTTAAGTATTTTAATATGCTGGTGGCTATGATGGAGACGATTCTATCTTTTGCCGGGGCAGGAGGGGAGAAAGGTGATTTCCTCCGGGAATTATTTTCCCTGGAGGGAACGGGAGCCCTTAAGCTGCCCAAGATTGTGCTGCCCATCGGGATTTCCTTTTTTACCTTTCAGGCTATGTCCTATGTGATTGACGTTTACCGCAAAGCTACAAAGCCTCAGAAAAATATTCTGGATTTTGCTCTGTATGTGTCCCTGTTTCCCCAGCTCATTGCAGGTCCCATCGTCCAGTACAGCGATATCGCCAGAGAGCTTGAGGAGCGCTTGGAGACAAGAGAAGACTTCCTTTTGGGGGTAGAGCGGTTCTGCCTGGGCTTGGGCAAGAAGGTTCTTATTTCCAATACCCTGGGAAATGTGGCGGATCAGATCTGGGTCCTGGAAATAGGAAAGATGGGAGCCGGGGTGGCCTGGCTGGGACTGGTTTCTTATACCTTCCAGATTTACTACGATTTCTCCGGCTATTCGGATATGGCCATCGGCCTTGGCAGGATGCTGGGATTTCGCTGGAAGGAAAACTTTGATTATCCCTATACCGCTCTGTCTGTCCGGGAATTCTGGCGCAGGTGGCACATTTCTTTGTCTTCCTGGTTCCGGAACTATGTGTATATCCCCCTGGGAGGCAGCCGGAAGGGACAGGCTGTGACCTGCCGGAATCTGCTGGTTGTCTTTCTTCTCACCGGAATCTGGCATGGGGCCAACTATACCTTTCTGGTCTGGGGGCTTCTCTACGGCCTGCTTCTGGTTGGGGAAAGGCTTTTTTTGGGAAAGTGGCTGGACCGGAATCCGCTGAAGATTCTGAATTGGATTTACACCATGTTTTTTGTTATGATCGGGTGGGTATTTTTCCGCTCGGAGCATATTTTTACGGCCTTTGCGTACATTGGCCGCATGTTCTGGTTCGGGGAGTCTTCCTACAGCATTCTCTCCTACCTGTCTATGAAGGTGATTCTGGCACTGGCCTTTGCTTTCCTGGGAATGGGATTTTTACAGAGATATGCAAAGAAAATTCCCAGGCTGTATAAGCTGTATCCGGTACAGATTGGCATTTTGATTCTCTGTATTTTAAGCCTGGTGGCCGGCACATATAACCCCTTCATTTATTTTCAGTTTTAGGGAGAAAGCCGTGAAGAAGACCATACAAACAATAAAAATCGGGATTTTTATGGGAATTCTGGTTCTGCCCACCTTGATTTGGCTGGGCATCCGTTTTCTGGCTCCCCAGACTTATCTGCTGCTGACTTATGATTTGAGGGAAAACCGGGAGCGGGCGCAGTTTCCGGAAACCTTTGACCCGGCAGATTATACGGCCCGGCTGGAGGCCTGTTACAACGACAATGTTCCTTTCCGCAGCAGCCTGATTTCCCTGGAGCAGAAGCTGAACGGTACTTTTGAGGGAGTTTATGACGACTGCCTCCGGGACAGGCTGTCCTATCTGCTCTATGGGCGCAGCAGCGATACGGTGATGGATATCTCGGCTCTGGTGACCGAGGCGGCCAAGGAAGCCGGCGGGCATGAGGGGATTGCAGTATCTGTCCGGGAACCCACCTATACCTCCTACGGATGTACGGAATACCGGTGTAAAAGATGCGGGGAAATCTATTACGGCGACTTTGTGGGAAAGCTTGTGGATAACAGCTACTTTGCCCCGAAGGTTGTGGGAACCGGGGTGCTTCTTGGGCGGTTTGACTGGCTTTTCTATGCGGGGGAGGACAGCATTTTCTACTACTGCGGGACCAATATCATGGAGCAGGAGGAGATGGCGGAACACTTGGACCGGATGGAACATCTGCAGGCGGTCTGCCGGGAGAAAGGAATAGAGCTTTGCTTTATGATTATGCCCAACAAGGAGCAGGTGTATCCGGAGTATATGCCAACCTATGAGATCGAGGATTCCTACAAGCGGGCAGACCGGTTTGTGGACTATGTCCGGGAAAATTCGGATGTTCCGATTCTGTATCCCATAGAGGAGTTAAAGGAGGCAGAGCTGTACTGGCAGACTTACAATAAGTACGACAGCCACTGGAACAATCTGGGGGCCTTCGTGGGAGCCCAGGCCTTGTATGAAGTTCTGGGGCGGCCCCTCACCAGTCCCCATCAGGTGGAGATCACCGAAGAGCCTGCCCGGGTGAAGGATCTCCTTTCCACGGGAGGCCTGGACGAGTCCGCCTATCCTCCGGATACGGATTATTTTGTAGATTACCGGCCGGACATTACGGTTTACAGCCTGGACAGCTCCAAGGCGGACGATATCTACCGTGCGTCCTCCGATTCCGGCAACCAGAAGAAGCTGGTGATGCTGGGGGATTCCTTCCAGAAGGTGATGTCCGATTACCTGGCCCGGGATTTTGCCGATATTTTAGTTGCCCACAGGGATCGGACGGATGAGGTGGCGGAAGATATACGGGAGGCGGATGTGCTGGTGCTGTCGGCTGTAGAGCGCAATGACAGTGAGATGTTTGAGAATATAGAGAAAGTGATTCGGATATTGGAAGAAGGGTGATAAATACTGGGGTTGAGCCTAAATATCGATAAAAAAAGTCTTAAATGTGTTGTAATTAGGGAAAAATAGTGTATACTAAAGATAGTAGGTGATGCACAGCCTTATAAATGAG
>CAJUMM010000161.1 GCA_910586955.1 uncultured Lachnospiraceae bacterium
TTTCCCTACACGACGCTCTTCCGATCTTACAAAGCAGGCAATTTGCATCAATGAGGATATTTGTAAAGTATTAGCTGATTTACGATGCGCATAAAAAAAGATGGTGTAACCCGCTAAAAACGGGTTACACCATCTTCCTTTCCGGCCCTTACGCCTTCTTCAATTTCTCCAATTCTTCAAACACCACATCATTGACCACCTTGATGTAGGTTCCTTTCATCCCGGAAGACCGGGACTCAATCACCCCTGCGCTCTCGAATTTCCGCAGGGCATTTACAATCACGGAGCGGGTGATCCCCACGCTGTCCGCTATCCGGCTTGCCACCAGAATTCCCTCATTGCCCTGGAGCTCATCGAAAATATGGGTGATGGCTTCCAGCTCCGAAAAGGACAGGGTGCCGATGGCCGATTTCACAATCTGGACCTTCCGCTTCTCCTCCTCGTTCTCCTCGTTCACGGAGCGCATCATCTCCAGGCCCACTACGGTAGTGCCGTACTCACTCAAGATAATATCGTCAATATCGTACTGCTCCTGATACTTGTACAGGAACAGGGTGCCCAGCCGCTCTCCCGCAATGTCGATGGGGGTAATAATAGCCTGGTAATCCCGGACATTCTCCGACACAAACCCCAGAGTCTGCAGATTCACATTCTCCTTTGTGGAGAGAATTCCCAGAAGCCGCTCATTTAAAGCCTCGTCAATATGGCTTCCCACGTTGCCGTCAATAAGCTCCTGAATCTCCTCCACGCCTTCGCAGCGGCTGACTCCCAGTACCTTTCCCTTTTTGCTGATGACCAGGATATTGGATTTCAGGATCTCTGTCAGCACCTCACAAATATCATTAAATACAACCTTACTGGAACTGTTATTGTGCAGCAGTTTGTTAATCTTTCTTGTCTTATCTAATAATTGTACGCTCACCTGTTTTCCCTCCGTCCGTATTTTTGCAGCCGAAGCCCTTCCCTCTCTGCTGTCTCATCCCGGAATCACGGAAACCTCCCGGCTACTTCTTAAACCTTATCATATAATTGTAAATATTTCAATCTTCTTTCCGAAAATTCTGATAATTTATTTGGATTCTTTTTCCTTTACCTTTACAAATCCGCATCCTTCACCGGCACAGGCCAGTTTATTGCCCTTTTCCACCATATAACTGCCGCATTCCGGACACTTTTCTTTGGAAGGCTTCTGCCAGGACATAAAGTCGCACTCCGGATTGTTCTCGCAGCCGTAGTATTTTCTTCCCTTCTTCGTCTTCCGCAGAACCACCTCTTTCCCGCACTTGGGACAGGGGACACCGATTTTCTCCAGATAAGGCTTGGTGTTCCTGCACTCGGGAAAACCGGGGCAGGCCAGAAACCGCCCGTGGGGACCGTACTTGATCACCATATAGCGGCCGCACTCCTCGCACACCACGTCGGTAGCCTCATCCTCAATCTTCACCTCTTCCAGCTCTTTCTCAGCTGCCTGGACCGCAGCCTCCAGATCGGGATAAAAATTCTCAATCACCGTCTTCCAGTTTACGGTTCCCTCCTCCACACAGTCCAGAAGCCCCTCCAGGTTGGCGGTGAAATCCGTCTCTACAATGCTTGGGAAGGCCTTCTTCATCATGTGGTTCACCACTTCCCCCAGTTCGGTGAGATACAGATTCCTGTTTTCCCTGGAAACATATCTCCGGGCGATGATGGTGGTAATGGTGGGAGCATAGGTGCTGGGGCGCCCGATTCCCAATTCCTCCAGGGTTTTTACCAGGGCAGCCTCCGTATAGTGAGCCGGCGGCTGGGTAAAATGCTGCTTTCCGTCCAACTCCTTCATAGATAAAGGCGTATCCTTCCCCAGATTTTTCAAAAGCCGGCTGTCCCCCTCTTTTTCCTCCTCCTGTACATAGACGGAAAGAAAACCGTCAAAGGAAATCCGGGAGGCCGAGGCCGTAAACCGGTACTCTCCCGCATCAATTTTGGCAGAATAGGTCTCGTAGACTGCATCCGCCATCTGGCTGGCCGCAAACCGCTTCCAGATAAGCTGGTACAGGCGGAACTGATCCCGGGTCAGAGACTCCTTAAGCACCCCGGGGGTCCGTGAAATATCCGTAGGACGGATAGCCTCATGGGCGTCCTGGATCTTTTTCCCGCTCTTTTTCGCCGCCGCATTTGCGGAAACATAATTTTCCCCGTAGACCGAAGCAATATAGCTTTTGGAAACCCGTGCCGCCTCCTCGGAAACCCGGGTGGAATCCGTACGCAGATAGGTAATGACACCCACGGTTCCGTTTCCCTTAATATCGATTCCCTCGTAGAGCTGCTGGGCCACACTCATGGTCTTCTGGGTGGAAAAATTCAGGGTTTTGGAAGCCTCCTGCTGGAGGGTGCTGGTGGTAAATGGAAGAGGGGCTTTCTTTACCCGCTCCCCCCGGTGCACATCGGCCACCCGGCAGTCCGCTCCCTCAAGCTCCGCCTGTATCTTATCCATCTCCTCCTTGGAGGAAATGGCCAGCTTTTCCTTCTTTGTCCCGTAAAACTTTGCCCGGAGAGTTTTTTTACTCCCCTCTGCCAGGAAATCCGCCTCCAGGGTCCAGTACTCTTCCGGGATAAAGGAATTGATTTCTTCCTCCCGGTCCGCAATCAGCCGCAGGGCTACGGACTGCACCCGCCCGGCGCTCAATCCTCTCTTCACCTTTGCCCAGAGAATGGGGCTGATGCGATAGCCCACCATCCGGTCCAGCATTCTTCTGGCCTGCTGGGCGTCTACCAGATCCATGTCGATCTCCCTGGCGTTTTTGATGGATTCCTTTACCGCCGTCTTGGTAATCTCGTTGAATGTAATCCGGTACATTTTCTTTTCATCTAAGTT
>CAJUMM010000162.1 GCA_910586955.1 uncultured Lachnospiraceae bacterium
TTGAAATTGTCAATCACTTCAATTCCAAAGAGCCGGGCCGCTCCCTGGGACAAAGTCACACAGGAGAGGAAATCCGTATAAAGCTGGATACTGTACAGGACCGCCGCCACCAGGACAAAAATCCCCGAATAAAACCGGGCGTGATCAAAGACTTCATTTACGATCACAGCCGCCCGGTCCGCAATCATAAATTTCAGGAAAAAACCCCAGATTATCAGCTGAATTCCCCCCATGATATTTCCCCAGTCAAAGGAATGGCCTTCGATAAGCTGGTGTTCCAGCTGACGGAATCTGGATATGGGACCCTGGATAATCAAAGGAAAGAAGGAGACAAACAGGGAATATTTCAACAGATGCTTCTCCGGTTCAATCTCCCCCCGGTAGATATCCGCCAGATAGGCAATCATCTGCATGGAATAGAATGCCAGGCCTATGGGCATCACCGTTGCCAGAAAAGAGCCCCCGGGGACCCTGCCCGGGAAAAAGTCCGCCAGGCGGAAACCTAAAAGGGGCCCGCAGGAAAGCAGGATGCCTCCCAGAAGAGCCAGCTTCCTTTTCCGGGGGGAAGCTTTCCCCTCTTTACACTGCTTTCCCAGCAGCCGCCCCCAGAGATAACTCACCAGGATTGAGCCGGCAAAAAGCAGCAGGCGCCTTCTCTGGTCCACCAGCAGATAGTAAAAGCAGCCGCTGCCCAAGAGCAGTACCAGCCAGCGGATCTTTTTCGGCAGCACATAGTACAGCACAGCCAAAAGGATGATAAAAACATAATAGGAAAAAGAAATGTAACTCATGCCGGCCAGCCTTTCCGCAGAAGCAGCGCCCATGAAAAAGGCCCCTTTTCCTCACATTTGGGAAAAGGGGCCTGCATTTTACGTAAGCTGTCTTCTGTCTACTGTCTACTAATTCTCTTTTACGTCTTTCATGCTGAAGCTCAAGCGCCCCATTTTATCCTTGCCAAGACATACCACTTTCACCACGTCGCCCAGAGTGAGCACATCCTCCACCCGGTTGATTCTCTGCTTGGCAATCTTGGAAATGTGAACCATCCCCTCTTTGCCCGGGGCAAACTCCAGGAATGCGCCAAACTCCTTGATACTTACCACCTTTCCGGTGAGGACCATGCCCTCCTCAAAATCCGTAACGATAGTCTGAATCAGCTCAATGGCCTTATCCATACCGGCCTTCTCGGTTCCGCACACGGAAACGGCGCCGTCATCGTCAATATCAATCTTTACGCCGGTCTGCTCAATGATGGCATTGATAGTCTTGCCTCTCTGGCCCACCACATCACCGATCTTCTGGGGATCGATCTGAATCTGTACAATCTTGGGGGCATAGGGACCTACCTGGGGACGAGGCTCGCTGATGCAGGGCTTCATGCAGTTGTCCATAATAAACAGCCGTGCCTCCCGGCATCTGGCAATGGCGCCCTCCACAATGGGACGGGTCAGGCCGTGAATCTTAATATCCATCTGGATGGCCGTGATACCTTCCGTGGTACCCGTCACCTTGAAGTCCATGTCACCGAAGAAATCTTCCAGGCCCTGGATATCCGTCAAGAGCACGAAATCATCCTCCGCCTCCCCGGTAACTAAGCCGCAGGAGATGCCGGCCACCATCTTTTTAATGGGCACGCCTGCTGCCATCAAGGACATACAGGAAGCGCAGGTGGAAGCCATGGAGGTGGAACCGTTGGACTCAAAAGTCTCGGACACGGTACGGATAGCATAGGGGAACTCCTCCTCGGAGGGAAGCACCGGCAGAAGGGCCCGCTCCGCCAAAGCTCCGTGTCCAATCTCCCGGCGTCCCGGTCCTCTGCTGGGCTTTGTCTCGCCTACGGAATAGCTGGGGAAATTGTAATGGTGCATATAACGCTTGCTTGTCTCATTTTCATCCAGTCCGTCCAGTCTCTGGGCCTCTGACAAAGGCGCCAGGGTACAGATATTGCAGATCTGGGTCTGGCCTCTGGTAAACATAGCGGAACCGTGTACCCTGGGAATCAAATCCACCTCTGCAGCCAGAGGACGGATCTGGGTCATCTCCCTGCCGTCGGGACGCTTGTGATCTTTCAAGATCATTTTCCGGACCGTCTTCTTCTGGTACTGATACACAGCCTCTCCCAGAACTTCCAGCCACTCCTCCTTCTCTGCGAAAGCCTCTGTGAGCTTCTCCGTAATCTGGCGGATATTTTCCTCCCGCACCTGCTTCTCATCGGTAAATACGGCCTGCTCCATTTCCTGGGGCGGAACAATCTCTTTGATGGCTGCAAACAGCTCCTCGGGAACGGCGCAGCTGGTGTAGCTGTGCTTTTCCCTTCCGCACTCCGCCACAATCTTATCGATAAATGCGATAATCTGCTGGTTCACCTCATGTGCCATATAAATGGCCTCAATCATCTTTGCCTCGGGAATCTCATTGGCTCCCGCTTCGATCATAATCACCTTTTCCCGGGTGGAGGCAACCGTGAGCTTTAAGTCGGATACCTTGTACTGGTTCTGTCCCGGGTTCACAATAAACGCCCCGTCAATCATGCCGATCTGGGTCATGGCGCAGGGTCCGGCAAAAGGAATATCGGAAATAGCCGTAGCGATAGCGGAACCCAGCATAGCCGTCAGTTCCGGGCTGCACTCCGGATCTACGGAAAGCACCAGGTTATTTAAAGTTACGTCGTTGCGGTAATCCTTGGGAAACAAAGGCCGCATAGGCCGGTC
>CAJUMM010000163.1 GCA_910586955.1 uncultured Lachnospiraceae bacterium
GGCTTAAATAAAGGATTTTTGCGGTGTGGCGTTAAAAAGAAGTGTCAAACACCCGTCCCTGGACGCCATCCGGGAGGCGGATGTGGAGACCTTGGCGGCGGTACCCTCCATGAACCGGGGAGCGGCAGAAAAAGTCTATGCTTTTTTTCATTGATTTTGGAGAATTCTTCCGCCCGGCCTTGCATGTACAAAGAGGGCTGTGTTAAAATAAGTGCAGAATAAAACAGCATCTGCCTGGGCATTGTTTTGGGGGATGCGGAACTGAAAATAGGAGACGACTATGGCGAATGTACAGAGCGTTGAGCTGAGCCAGCTGGTGGAAAAGCTCAATCTAAAAAATGTAACCCCCGATATTGACATGGCAGGCAGGCAGCTGACCACCCCGGAGATCAACCGTCCGGCCCTGCAGCTCACCGGGTATTTTGATCATTTTGCGTCGGAGCGGGTACAGATTGTGGGCTATGTAGAGTACACCTATCTGCAGAGCCGCACTCACGAGGAGAAATATCCCATTTACGAGCGTTTCTTTTCCAGCAATATTCCCTGCGTGGTCTACACCTCGCAGACCAAACCGGAGGAGGAAGCCCTGGAGCTGGCGCAGAAATACCAGGTTCCTCTTTTTGTGACGGAAAGCAAGACTTCCAACTTTATGGCAGAGGCCATCCGCTGGATGAACGTGCAGCTGGCGCCACGGATTTCCATCCACGGCGTGCTGGTGGATGTGTACGGCGAAGGCGTTCTGATTATGGGCGAGAGCGGTATCGGCAAGAGCGAGGCAGCCCTGGAGCTGATTAAGCGGGGACACCGTCTGGTGACGGATGACGTGGTGGAGATTCATAAGGTCAGTGACGATACGCTCATCGGGCGCTCTCCGGAGATTACCAAGCACTTTATCGAACTGCGGGGTATCGGAATCATCGATGTAAAGACGCTCTTCGGCGTGGAGAGCGTGAAGGAAACCCAGCAGATTGATATGGTGATTAAGCTGGAGGAGTGGGACCGGGATAAAGAGTATGACCGCCTGGGACTGACGGAAGAGTACACGGAGTTCCTGGGAAATAAGATTGTGTGCCATTCCCTGCCTATCCGTCCGGGACGGAACCTGGCGATTATCGTGGAATCTGCGGCAGTCAACCACAGGCAGAAGAAGATGGGATACAATGCGGCCCAGGAGCTGTACCGCCGTTTTCAGGAAAATATGTCCAAGAAACGATAGGGGGAAGGAAAGATGGCAGAGAAGAAATATTGTATCGGAGCGGATATCGGCGGTACTACGGTAAAGCTGGGACTTTTTGATACGGAAGGAACAGTACTGGAGAAATGGGAGATTCCCAGCCGCACGGAAAATGAGGGAGCGGCCATTCTGCCGGATCTGGCTGCCTCCATCCGGGCCAAGCTGGAAGAGAGGAAGTTAAACCCGGAGGAAGTGGCAGGTGTGGGTGTAGGTGTGCCGGGGCCTGTCTCCGAAGAGGGAGTAGTGCCTCACACGGCCAATTTAGGCTGGGGCTATAAGGAAGTGACCAGGGAGCTTTCCATGATGACAGGCCTTCCCTGCAAGGCGGGCAACGACGCTAACGTGGCGGCTCTGGGAGAGATGTGGATGGGAGGAGCCAAAGGATACAAGAATGTCCTTCTTCTCACCCTGGGAACCGGCGTGGGCGGCGGCATCGTAGTAAATGGCCGGATTCTCACAGGCGCCCACGGAGCCGGAGGGGAGATTGGCCATATCCATGTGGAAGACGGCGTGGAGGATTCCTGTGGCTGCGGCAACCACGGCTGCCTGGAGCAGTTTGCGTCGGCTACGGGAATCGTGCGGATCTGCAGAGAGATTCTGGAAAACAGTGAGGAGCCTTCCCTGCTGCGGGAGGGTGAAGTGACGGCCAAAGCCGTGTTTGACGCAGTGAAACAGGGGGATGCCCTTGCCATGCGCACGGCGGAGCGTTTCGGGAAATATCTGGGAACGGCCTGCGCCGTTATGGCTTCCATCCTGGATCCGGACGTGATCGTTATCGGCGGCGGCGTGTCCAAGGCCGGGGAAGTGCTCCTGGAGTATGTGCGGAAATATTACGGGCCTGTGGTCTACAAGGCGGCCAGGGAGACGCCTTTTGTGCTGGCTACCCTGGGAAATGATGCGGGAATCTACGGCTGTGCCAAGCTGATTCTGGATTAAAGCTGCGGCTTTCAGGAAAGTTTTTCCTGAAGCAAAAGCATTGACTTTTCCGGGAAAAGGTATTAGAATGAGTACAGCTAAAGATAATACATATTTTTGGGATACAAAAGAATAGAAAAATACAAATGATAACAAAGGCGTTACCAATTCCCGTGGTAACGCCTTTTTCCTAATATTTGCAGAAGGGGTCATACACCCCTATCTCTCCCTTTTTATAGGGCTGCCTTGTCTGGGCAGTCCTTATTCAATGGAAAAATGCAGACAAAATAACAGCCCCGCTGCACATCAGGCCTGTGGGGCTGTTATCCTTTCATTTCTGCTTATATTTCGTCGTATTTCCCCTCGTCGGAAAGATCCACGGGCTGCACTTCCTGGGGAGCCGATGCCGCAGGTTTTGCTGCAGGAGCGGCTGCGGGTTTTGCAGCGGGGGCGGCAGGTTTCTCGGCGGGAGCAGTAGTCTTGGCTACGGCTACGGAGATCGG
>CAJUMM010000164.1 GCA_910586955.1 uncultured Lachnospiraceae bacterium
GACCACCGAGATCTACACTCTTTCCCTACACGACGCTCTTCCGATCTCGGTGTTGGAAATAGAATATCTCATTCCCGCGAAGCCGCTCTGATAGATCAGGTCCACGATCAGCTTCATCTCATGGATGCACTCAAAGTATGCGTTTCTCGGATCATAGCCCGCCTCGGTGAGGGTCTCATAGCCTGCCTGCATCAGAGCGCAGACGCCGCCGCAGAGAACGGCCTGCTCCCCGAAGAGATCCGTCTCCGTCTCCGTGCGGAAGGTAGTCTCCAGAACGCCTGCCCTTGCGCCGCCGATAGCCAGGGCATAAGCCAGGGCTTTCTCCAGAGCCTTTCCTGTGGCATCCTGGTGTACGGCTACCAGACAGGGAACGCCTTTGCCCGCCTGGTACTCGCTGCGGACCGTATGTCCCGGTCCCTTGGGGGCAATCATAGTTACATCCACATTCTTGGGCGGTACAATCTGGCCGAAATGGATGTTGAAGCCGTGGGCAAACATCAGCATATTGCCATCCTCCAGATTGGGCTCAATATCCTTCTTATACATGGCCGCCTGGAGCTCATCGTTGATGAGAATCATAATAACGTCTGCCTTCTTTGCAGCCTCCGCCGCCGTATACACTTCAAATCCCTGGGCTTCTGCCCTGGCCCAGGATTTGCTGCCCTCATAAAGCCCGATAATCACCTTGCAGCCGGACTCCTTGGCATTCAGCGCATGGGCGTGGCCCTGGCTGCCGTAGCCGATGACCGCAATGGTCTTTCCCTCCAGAAGAGAGAGATTACAGTCTTCCTGATAATAAATTTTTGCCATTTTTTTATTCCTCCATTCCTTTTTTTAGCTATTCGTCATCCTCGTCGTCTTCACAGGAATCATAGTCCACAAGCTCGCCGTCTTCGTTGTAGAGCTTCACGTCAAAAGTTCCCCTGGACAGGCCTGTGATACCGGTCCTGGCAAGTTCCAGGATCTCATAATCGCTCAAAAGATCGATAAAAGCCTCCGTCTTGGACTGATTGCCCGTCAGTTCAATGAGCATGGACTCCCTGGACACATCCACAATCTTGGCCCGGAAAATATTGGCCACGGAGATAATGGACTGGCGGTTCTCCTCATTTACCCTAAGCTTGATCATAATCAGCTCCCGGCAGATGGAGGACTCCGGCTCCAGACGCTTAATATCCACCACATCCACCAGCTTGTTCAGCTGCTTCTCAATCTGCTCCAGGATAATCCGATCTCCCTTAGCCACCACCGTAGCCCGGGAAAAACGGGGATCTGCAGTCACTCCAACCGTCAGGCTGTCAATGTTATAGCCTCTCCGGCTGAAAAGGCCCGCAATGCGGCTCAGCACGCCGGAAGTATTATCTACCAAAATCGAAAAAACTACTTTTCTCATGTCTTTTCACCCTTCTTTATCTTTCTATCCGTTCTTCTGATTTTAGCAAGTTCTTCCGGCCTTGTCAATCAGATTAGGCAAGCATCATCCGGTCGTTGGCAAACTCCCCGCCGCTGGCCTGCTCGAACTTGGCCAGAAGATCCGCCACCTTAAGCTTTTTCTTCTCCTCCCCGGATACGTCGTAGATAATATTTCCCTCATACATCATAATCAGGCGGTTTCCGTGGGCAATGGCGTCCTTCATATTGTGGGTAATCATCATAGTGGTCAGATGATCCCGGCCCACAATGCGCTCCGTTGCCTCCAGCACTTTGGAGGCCGTCTTGGGATCCAGGGCCGCCGTGTGCTCATCCAGAAGAAGCAGCTTGGGCTTCTTTAAGGTGGCCATCAGAAGGGTCAATGCCTGGCGCTGGCCCCCGGACAGAAGACCTACCTTGCTGGTCATCCGGTCCTCCAGGCCCAGATCCAAGACCTTTAGCTTTTCCCGGTACGCATCCCGCTCTTTCTGTGTGATCCCGGCTTTCAGGAAACGGAAAGCCCCCCGCCTGGCTGCCAGGGCCAGGTTCTCCTCAATCTGCATATTGGCCGCCGTGCCTGTCATGGGATCCTGGAACACCCGTCCCAGATAAGCCGCCCGCTTGTGTTCCGGCAGCTTCGTCACATCCACGTTGTCAATGTAAATTTTCCCCTCATCCACCGGCCACACGCCGGCCACCGCATTGAGCATGGTGGACTTTCCGGCCCCGTTGCCGCCGATGACCGTCACGAAATCCCCCTCGTTCAAAGTGAGGGACAAGCCCTTAAGAGCCGTCTTCTCGTTCACGGTCCCCACGTTAAAAGTCTTCCAGATTTGATCAATCTTAAGCATGGGACGCACCTCCCTTTTTCACCGGCTTGGCAAAATATTTTCCTTTCAGATAAGGAATCGCCAGGAATACCGCCACCACAATGGCAGAGAGCAGCTTTAAGTCATTGGAATCCAGCCCCAGCCAGAGGACCACCTGGAGAACCAGATAATAGATAATGGCCCCGAAGGCTACGGAGAGAAGCTTGAAAGCAAAATTCCCCCGGATTTTCCCAAAGACTACCTGGCCGATTATCACGGCTGCCAGGCCGATAACGATGGCTCCCCGGCCCGCATTGATATCTGCAAACCCCTGATACTGGGTGTACAGCCCGCTTGCCAGGGCCACA
>CAJUMM010000165.1 GCA_910586955.1 uncultured Lachnospiraceae bacterium
GGCCAAAGGTTTTGAAAGGAAAAGCCTTGGTTCAGCATCAGGGAATAACCCCAGGAGGCAGGAAAGAGAAGTCCTGCCTTCTTTAGGAAATCCGGGAGAAACTCCGCCGGAAACATAATCCCGGACAGCATGATGGAGGGGAGAAAGAAAAGCTGGGACAGCATGGCCTGCTTTGCCTGGTTTTGAAGGGCCAGCCCCAATGCACAGCCGATGCTTAGGGATACGGCGGTATAAAGGGCCAGGGAGGCAAAAAACGGGAGCAGATCTGCCGGCGGTACGGCGTCAAAGAGAACCGGGGCCAGCACAAGGATCAGGATGCCAAGAATCATCAAATGGAGAAAGGCAGAGAGAAACAGGGCGGACAAAGGCAGATACAGAGGAACGCCGTTTGCCCGGAAGACCTTTTTCGTAGAACTTTTGCAGGTCTCCGAAAGGGAAGGCGGCAGGCCGATGAGAGCGCCCATGGATACCCCCAGGACGATCATGGCCGGGATTAGGGTATGCTTCATTTCCGGCATTACGGAGGTGAAGATGCCGCCCATAAGCAGGAAGAAGATTAAGGGGACTCCGTAACAGGTGATGAGAAGGGATTTACTTCTGATATCCAGTTTCCACTGGAGAAATAGTCCGTATGCAAAAGCGTTCATAGCGTCTCCTTTCCTGACAGTTCCAGAAAATGCTGTTCCAGGGTGCCCCGGTCTACGGTGAGGTCCAGGATTTCCAATCCTTTTTGTTTTAGCTCCTGAAGCAGGGCAGGAAGCTTTTCTTCGATGCTGCCGGTTTCATAGGTTTCTTTTCCACGGATGGTGCGGATGTGAATCAGATACTTTTTCCCCAGACGCTTTGTCAGCTCCGGGACGGTGCCGCAGAAAGCTAAGGCTCCGTCTTTTAAGACTCCGATCCGCTGGCAGAGGGTTTCCACTTCTGCCATATCATGGCTTGCCAGGACGATGGTTTTTCCCTGGTCCCGGAGATTCCTGATCTGGGCATGAAGGGAAATCCGCCCCTCCACGTCCAGCCCGGTGGTGGGTTCATCCAGAAAGAGGATGTCCGGCTTTCTTACGAGAGCCAGGGCGAGATGAAGCCGCCGTTTCTGTCCGGTGGAGAGCTGTTCGTAGTGCCTTTTACCCATTCCTGGGATGCCCAGGGCTTCCAGCATAGAAGGTTCCGGAATGGTCCGGTTCCATTTGGCAAAGAGATGTACCGCTTCCATGGGCCGGATATGGGCGGGCAGGGAGGAAGACTGGAGCTGGATACCGGTTTTTCCGTGAATGGAGACGGTTCCGCCGTCATAGGAACGCAGGCCCTCCATACATTCCAGGGTTGTGGTTTTTCCCGCTCCGTTGACTCCCAGGAGAGCAAAAATTTCTCCGGTTTCTATGTGAAAATCAAGACCTTTTAGGACGGTGCGGCTGCCGTAGCGTTTCTTTAGGCCCTGTACTTGAATGGCATAGTTCATAGGGAGTCCTCCTCACATGCAGGATTTCCTTCAAAAGGATTTATGCCTTTCCTGGCAAAGTGGGCGGCCAGGGCCGGTTCCATGTAGTTATTAATAAGAATCAGGTTTTTTTCCCACTCGTTCTCGGCTCCCTCCAGCTTTCCGAATTCCACCAGTTTGGAGAGCAGTGTTAGGTCCCCGCCTGTAAATTCCTCTATCATATTCCAGTATTCTTCGGCAAGCTGCTGGCATTCCCGGCTTTCCGGGGAAATCTGGGCCTTCTGCAATTCACAGATTCTGCCGCAGATCTCTTGGAACCGGTGGATAAACAAAAGCCCGCTTTCCTTGTCAAAATGATTGCGGATATGGTCGATGGTTTCCTCATCAAACCGTTTAATCAGGAAGTAAAATTCATTTTTCATCTGAAGGTTCACAATGATATCCGCATACTTTTTGAAATCTACGGACTGCATCTTAAGAACCTCTTCTTTGAGCTGTTCGGTGGCCCGGAGGGATTCGGACAGCTGCCGGATTTGCCGGCGCAGGTCTTCGGCCTGTGCGGCCAGAGCTTTGGCCACTTCTTCCGGGGTATCCAGGGAAGCCAGGCAGCCGCGGATATTTTCCAGGGAAAACCCCAGGGATTTTAAGGACAGGATCTGGTGGAGCTTGATCAGATCCTTATCGGTATAGAGCCTGCGTCCGCCCTCACTTTTGGCGGAAGGTTCAAAGAGCCCTTCCCTGTGGTAGTATTGGAGGGTGCGGACGGTAACGCCCATTTTCTTTGCTACTTCTCCCACGGTCATGTAGCCCTGGGGAATTGTCCGGTCACTTGTCATTGGGGGTTCACCTCTTTTTTTGTGTTACAGATAGTATAGCTTATGACCCAAGGTCATAAGCAAGGGGTTTTTGAAAGAATCTCGCTTTTTTTGGAATTACAAATATATAAATTGGAAGTTGTGGGTGAAGGCGGACGCGGTTAAGGAACCTTATCCCATCCGGAACGCGCTTTCGCTCCATTC
>CAJUMM010000166.1 GCA_910586955.1 uncultured Lachnospiraceae bacterium
TTCCAGTTCTGGGGACAGAAGAAATGGGTGAACTACGAAGTATAGGAGGTGGAGAAGGATGAAATCGAACTCATTGGAGAGAAATCAAAAGCTCAGGACAGCAGGAACCTACCTGTTTTTCATCATCGGGTCCATCATCATGATCTTCCCCTTTGTATGGATGTTCCTGACCAGTTTTAAGACAGTTGCGGAGAGTATGCAGATTCCGCCGGATATTTTCCCGGCCCAGTGGATTGTTGACAATTTTAAGGATGCTTGTGACAGCCTTCCTTTCGGGGCTCTCTACAAAAATACTATCCTGCTGATTTTCTGGCGGGTGGTTTGTGCGGTAGGTTTTAGCTCTATGGCCGGCTACGCTTTTGCAAAACTGAATTTCAAAGGAAAGAATCTTCTGTTTTCCCTGGTTCTGGTACAGATGATGCTTCCCTCCCAGATTTTCATTACGCCCCAGTACCAGATGCTGGCCAAGATGGGTCTGACCAACACGATTTTTGCTCTGGTGTTCCCAGGTCTGGTCAGCGCCTTCGGAACCTTTTTCCTGCGCCAGGCGTATATGGGAATTCCGGACGAGATCTCCGAAGCGGCCTATCTGGACGGATGCAACCAGTGGCAGACCTTTATCAAAGTTATGGTGCCTTTGACCACATCTTCCATGGCGGCACTGGCGGTATTTACCGCAGTATTTGCCTACGGCGATCTGATGTGGCCCTTGATTGCCAACACGGACTTAAAGATGATGACCCTGTCTTCGGGACTTGCAACCCTGCGTGGACAGTTTAGCACAAACTTCCCGGTAATGATGGCCGGTTCATTGATGGCCATGATTCCAATGGTGGTATTGTACCTGTTCTTCCAGAAGCAGTTTATCGAAGGCGTTGCCATGACCGGCGGAAAATAAATTACATACGTTGGAGGACGAGAGAATGTCAGTCAGATACATAGATAGCAAAAAAACCTTTCTGCTGCAGACGAGAAACAGCGCCTACCAGATGAAGATCAGCGAGTACGGCTATCTGTTGCACCTGTACTATGGGGAGCGGCTGGAGGATGAGGATTTGGGTTATCTCATCCAGATGCAGGACCGGGGGTTTTCCCCCAATCCCAATGAGGCGGGGAATGACAGGACCTTTTCCCTGGATGTCCTTCCACAGGAGTTTTCAAGCGACGGAAGCTGTGATTACCGGCTGAGCAGCATTGAAGTCAGGAATGGGGACGGAAGCTACGCTTTCGTGGGAAAGGTGGTAAGGCATGAGATATACGCCGGGAAATATGTCCTGGCAGGCCTTCCTTCCCTTCGCCCCTCCCAGAAGGATACGGTGGATACCCTGGAAATCTGGCTTCAGGACGAGGCAACACAGCTAACAGCCATATTGAGCTACTGTGTGTTTGAAGAGAAAGACGTGATTACCCGGACGGTCCGGGTGGTGAACCAGGGTTCGGAAACCATTTACCTGAACCGGCTTATGTCCATGACCATGGATTTTATGGATTCGGATTATGATTTTATCCATCTGGACGGGCGGCATATGATGGAGCGTGAGTTTAACCGGAACCCGCTGCACTACGGCATTCAGACCATCGGCAGTTTCCGGGGAGCCTCCAGCCACCAGCACAATCCTTTTGCGGTTCTGTGCGAGCATGAGGCCAACGAGGATTACGGCCGCTGCTACGGCTTCTCCTTTGTGTACAGCGGAAATTTCGTCTGTAAGGTGGAGAAAGATCAGTACGATCAGATGCGGATTATTATGGGAATTCATCCCAAGCATTTTTCCTACCAGCTGAAACCCGGGGAGAGCTTTTCTGCGCCGGAAGTGGTGCTGGCCTACTCCGGGAAAGGCCTGACCCATCTGACTCACCTGTATCACAATATTTACCGGAACAATCTTTGCCAGAGCCCCTATGTTAAGGAGGCCCGGCCTATTCTCATCAACAGCTGGGAAGCGGCATACTTTGATTTCGATGAGAAGAAGATTCTGGATATTGCAAGGGAAGCCGTGGATATGGGCGTGGAGATGCTGGTGCTGGACGACGGCTGGTTCGGAAACCGGAATGACGACAGTGCAGCCCTGGGGGACTGGGATGTGAATACGAAGAAGCTTCCCAGAGGGTTAACGGGCCTGTCGGAAGAGATTCATGCCATGGGATTGAAATTCGGGCTTTGGATTGAACCGGAGATGGTTTCGGAGAACAGCGAGCTTTACCGGCATCACCCGGACTGGTGCCTGCAGATGCCCCGGAGGAACCCTTCCAGAGGAAGATACCAGCTGGTGCTGGACCTCTCCCGGAGGGATGTACGGGATTATATTGTAACATCTATCAACCAAGTGCTGGACAGCACGAAAATCGAATATGTGAAGTGGGATATGAACCGGTTTATCACGGATGCCTGGTCAGCCATTGCCGAGAAAGAG
>CAJUMM010000167.1 GCA_910586955.1 uncultured Lachnospiraceae bacterium
TTTATGTTTTCTTTTTTACGCTCTCTCAACTTTGCCGGATTTCAGACAGGACGTACATACATACATCTTCTTGGTTCCGCCGTTTACCTTAACCCTTACGGACTTGACATTGGTTCTCCACATTTTATTGGAACGTCTATGTGAATGACTTACAGCGTTTCCAAAATGAGCGCCTCTTTCACAAATTGCACATTTAGCCATCCTAGCACCTCCTTCAGCTCTTTCATGAGCCATTTTCCGGCTCGCAACACAAATTATTTTAGCAGAAAGTGCTATATTTTGCAAGTAGTAATTTGAAATTATTGCATTTTTTTGAGAAACCGGGTAAAATAAGAAAAAGAACTTTGATTTTTGGCAGAATCAGGTTATAATCTACATAAGTCAAAGGGTAATAATAAAAGGAGCGGAGGTAATCATATGAAGGGACTTATGAATACACAGTTGGGTGCAATTATGATTGATCCGGAAGTCATCGCAAGATATGCCGGCTCTGTTGCCGTGGAGTGCTTTGGAATCGTGGGCATGGCCATGGTAAATATGAAGGACGGAATTGTGAAGCTGCTTCGGGGGGACAATCTGACCAGAGGTGTAAACGTGCAGATAAATGACAATAAAATTACGCTGTCCTTCCACGTGATCGTGGCTTACGGCGTCAGCATTTCGGCGGTTTCCGACAATCTGATCAGCAATGTGAAGTACAAGGTGGAAGCATTTACAGGCATGACCATCGAGAAAATCAACATCTTTGTAGAAGGTGTGCGGGTAATAGACTAATAGCAGGAGGAGTTTATCGGAGTTATGAAAACCATAGATGTAGAAATACTGACAAAGATGTTTTTGGCAGGAGCCAAGAACCTGGAAGCAAAGAAAGAATGGATCAACGAACTCAATGTATTCCCGGTGCCTGACGGCGATACGGGAACCAATATGACTCTCACCATTATGTCGGCTGCTTCCGAGGTAAACAATTTGCCGGAACGCACCATGGAAACCGTGGCGAAAGCCATCTCCTCCGGTTCATTAAGGGGAGCCAGGGGAAATTCAGGCGTGATTCTCTCCCAGCTTCTCCGGGGATTTACCAAAGGGATCCGGGGATATGAAACCCTGGATGCCGTGATCTTTGCCAACGCCTTCCAGAAAGCGGTGGAGACTGCTTACAAGGCGGTTATGAAGCCTAAAGAGGGTACTATCCTGACGGTAGCCCGGGGGGCTGCGGACAAAGCGTCGGAACTTGCCCAGGGGGAAGACGATCTGGATGTATTTTTTATGGGTATTATTGAGGAAGCCGAGGCGGTTCTTCAAAAAACCCCGGAACTGCTCCCGGTTCTCAAGGAGGCAGGTGTTGTGGACTCCGGCGGCCAGGGGCTTGTGGAGGTCTTGAAAGGCGCTTACGACGCCTTCCTGGGAAAAGAGGTGGACTACACCTTCGAAGCGCCTAAGTCCGCTCCGGTGAAAATAAGTGCCGAGACGGAGGCGGAAATTAAGTTCGGCTACTGTACGGAATTTATCATTATGCTGGACAAAGCCTTTGGGACAGAGACAGAGCAGGAGTTTAAAGGTTTTCTGGAATCCATCGGGGATTCTATCGTGTGCGTGGCAGATGAGGATTTGGTAAAGGTTCACGTACATACCAATCATCCCGGCCAGGCTATTGAGAAGGCTCTTACCCTTGGCTCTCTCTCCAGGCTGAAGATTGATAATATGCGTGAAGAACATGAGGAAAAACTCATCAAAGACGCCTCCCGGATTGCAGCGGATCAGGCGAAGATCCAGGCGGAGAAGAAGGCGGCCCAGCCCAGAAAAGAGATGGGCTTTATCTCCGTATCCATCGGGGAGGGCATTGGAGAGATCTTCCAGGGCCTGGGGGTAGACTACCTGATCGAGGGAGGCCAGACCATGAATCCCAGCACGGAGGATATGCTCAACGCCATTGATCAGGTGAATGCGGATCATATCTTTATCCTTCCCAACAATAAGAATATCATTCTGGCGGCCAACCAGGCCAAGGAGCTGTGCAAGGACAAGGATATCATTGTCATTCCCACCAAGACCGTGCCCCAGGGCATTACGGCGATGATCAACTATATTCCCAATATGTCTCCCCAGGAGAATGCCAAGCGGATGGAGGAGGAGAGCGGACACGTAAAGACCGGCCAGGTGACTTATGCTGTCCGGGATACCCATATCGACGACAAGGAAATCCGTGAGGGGGATATTATGGGCATCGGTGACCACGCCATCCTGGCAGTGGGAGAGGATTTGGCCGGAACTGCCTTAGAGATGCTGCAAAAGCTTGTTGACGAGGATTCGGAGCTTATCAGCATCTATTACGGCAAGGATGTGAAGGAGGAAGAGGCCCAGGAGCTGGCGGAAGAGCTGGAAG
>CAJUMM010000168.1 GCA_910586955.1 uncultured Lachnospiraceae bacterium
GTATGACTATGCCATACCGTGGATACAGGAACTGAAAGAAAAAGGATACCGGGTCTATGCCCTCTCCAACTGGCCCAAGCATATTTACGATCAGAGAGGGGATAAGCTGGATTTCCTGGAACTGATGGACGGGTATTTTCTGTCATTCCGGGAGCATGTGATTAAGCCGGATCCACGGGCTTTCCAGATTTTGATGGAGCGGTATGGCATCCGGCCGGAAAAGGCGGTATTCCTTGATGATACCCCGGCTAATATTGAGACGGCGGTGGAGCTTGGCATCCGGGGCATCCTTTTTACCTCCCTGGAACAGGCCCGGGAGGAGCTTAAGGCTCTGGGAGTGGAATAAGAAAAAGCAGGAAGGAAAAAGAACATGAAATTTGGAAAGCCTACAAAAAAACAGATTATCCGGGCGCTGCCCCTGGCCATTGGCATTTTGGTGATAGCTCTTATCTGCCTGGTGCGCAGGGGAACGGGTTACACCCAGATTATTACGGTGAAAACCCTCTACAACGGCCAGGTGGAGAAAGCCTATGAGCTGAATACGCCGGAGGAAAATCTGGCAGATGCCCTTGTGGAGGTTACGGAAGCGGACGGCCAGGATTTTTCTGTGGTTCAGGAAATTTACATCAATGGGGAACGGACGGATCTGCCCCTTTCCGGGATTTTGGTGAAGGAGGGGGATATCTACGAGCTGGTGTATGGCGAGACCCAGATTCACGAAATCCCGGTAGACTGACAGATCATTTTAGGAAGTGAAGTGCAGGGATTCCCGGGGAAACAGGATGCTTGGAATGTTTTCTATCAAATCCTTGTATCCCTTTGCATAGCGGGAGAGGCTTAGGCGGATTTCCTCCGGAGGGAATTGGCGCAGAAACCGTTGTTCCCGGCAGATGCAGAGAAGGTATTCATAGACGGCGTCAATGCCCGACAGGCCCCTTAGGTCGGTGAGGACCGGGTAATCCAGGGTCAGGATGGTATTCTGGGGGCAAAAGTTTATGTCATACCATCGGAAAAATTCCGGGATACCCCGGTAAATGACGTCTTCCAGGCATTTCATTCCATAGGAATCGAAAACCGGAAGCAGGTTGTGGTAGAGATCCTTCATGCGGAGGGTCTTTTCTTTTACCAGCCGGAGGCCTTGAGCATAGGCTTTGGCTGCAGGAAGACAGCCGGCGGCCGGGGCGAAGCTTTCCTCCCGGCAGAAGGTTTCCCACTCCCGGATGCAGTAGAGAACAGCCTCCATAAGCTGCTGGGCTTTTTCATAAGAAAGGGAAGTACTCTCGCAGCCGCAGTACTTTTTGGCCAAAGTCTCCCATAGGGGGAGGAGTTCTTCTGTGGTGTAGATTAGTTCCATTCTTTCAATGCCTCCCTATATAATTCCGGATCCCAGCGCTGCACTTCGTCAAATTCGCCGTACTGGCGGCGGCCATCGTTGTGACGGTAATCCCGGTAGCCGGCCCGGATAGCCTGGGCGAAGATATTCAGACAGGTTCCCTCCAGGTAATCCAGGTCTCCGCAGCAAATGGTCTCGAACTGTTCTTTCATAAAATGGAGCAGTTCATCGTCGGAAATCTCATCCATCATTTCATTTTTATAGAGGAAAAAAATTTCCTCAAGGCGGATGAGCGTCTCTGTATAATTGTCTTGGCTGATATAGGCGGAGTCGCAGAACTCACGGATAAGCTCCGGGAGAAGGCTGCTTCCCACCTCCACCCGCTTTTGCTCTTTCAGAGTGCGGTTCCGCTCAGC